>JBJMOA010000064.1:0-21365 GCA_045803975.1 Gemmatimonadaceae bacterium | reverse complement strand
CGGGTCGTGACTTCGTGGGAGATAATGCGCCCCTGTTCGAAGGACAGTGCAAAGGCTGGCGCTTGCTCCGAAACGACAGCGACGACGCGGGTGCTGAGCCCGAGCGCGTCGCGCGCGGCGATGACGCCACACAAGCCGCTGCCCATTCCGACGGGAACGTAGATCGTGTCGAGGGCGGGCGCTGCGTGAAAAAGCTCGAGCGCGTAGGTAGCAACGCCTCGTACCAGCAATGGATGAAATGAAGGGAAGCGATGCCATGCGCGTTGGCCGGCGATTTCGTCGGCGATGTCGGAAGCAGCCTGGAAATCGTGTCCCCGCTCGATCAACTCGACGCCAAGCGCGCGCATCGCTTCATTTTTCTCGACGCTGTTCCCGATAGGAACGACAACTGCCGCCGGGACGGAGTACTGACGCGCCGCGAATCCAATCGATTGGCCGTGATTTCCCGTCGTGGCGGAGATCACTCCCCTGGGCTTCCCCTCAGTGCGGCAAAGCTCGTCCAGATAGACGAGACCGCCGCGCACCTTGAATGCGCCCGTCGGTGTGTGGTTTTCGTGTTTCACCCAGACCGCGGCGCCGACGCGCGCGTCGAGAAGGGGCCACCGGTATTGAGGTGTCGGCGGCATCGATCGGTAAACCAATGCGGCGGCGGCGTCGAGCTCGTTCAGGGTCGGCGCGTCCGTAAGTACGCTGCCTTCAGCGTTGCGAATCATCGTTTACTCGTTGCTGACAGTCCGTATACAACCTAGGTACAGGCTCGGCTGAATCCTTCCGCGCAAAGATACCGTCAAACTCTAAAGACGGAGATGCCGCCTGCAGCTGAACGCCGCGGGGTACTCCGAGATGGTCGGAGCCGGCTTTATGAGTCATGTCGTGTTTGGCCGTTTGGCGGTAGCGAATTGGATTCTTTCGCGTAGCATCAGGTTTCGCATAGGTATCGTCGCCAGCTTTCTGAGCGTGACGACCGGCTGTCTTGGTGCGACTGGCGGTCTGGGCACCAGAATCAATTCTGCGGCATACCCAATTCCCGATGTTTCGCTGCTGGCGGATCGATCCCCGCAGCCAGCACCCGGCCCAGCGCTCGTTGGGCGAGACCCAGCGCGAGATGAAGTGTCCGCCGCTTGGCAGTCGGAAATCTTCTGGTCGGAGCTTGCTGAGCTCCGCTTGTCCGGAGTGCGCGGCGCCGCGCGTAGCAAAGCGGAAATCGGTTTCGCTGAAGGCATCGCCCTTCTCGCGGCTGGGGACTATGAGAAGGCGGAGAGCGCTTTTGTCGCGGCGAAGATGCAAAAGGCGGATGTGAGCGTGGCCATCGCGGCCGAGATGATGCTTGCCAATACCCTGGCGTATCAACGCAAATGGATGGCTCTGAGCAAAATGGCCGATAGCTCGCAGTTGGCGATTGCTGACATGCCAACAACCGATGCTCTGGAGCATTGGGGACGTGCGTTCGCGAACGTCGCAACGAGCGTCACGACATTCCCGGAGAAGCCGGTAGCAATTCCGCTGAGATTGACCGCGCTGGGAACGCCAACGATCCACGTCCGGCTAAACGGAAAGGACTACGACTTCTGGCTGGACACTGGTTCCAGCATCACCGTACTGAGCTCGGATGTCGCGAAAACTGCAGGTATCTCGCTGATCTCCAGGGACACTCTGACCGTTCACGCATTCGCCGGAACGGCCACGGTAAGGCCGGCGGTAGTGAAACGACTGGAGATTGGCTCCATAGTCATCGCCAACAGTCCGGCGGTGGTAATGCAGGCTTCTCTGATGCGCATTAGAGGGACTGCCCCGGGCGTTCCGCCGACAGGAATACAGATCGACGGCATAATAGGGTGGGACACCATCCGCCAGTTTGATCTGTCGATGGATTTCGGCCGCCGGCTGTTTGTTATTGCACGACCCAGGATGCTCGGAACAAGCGGCACGTCGTCACAAAATCTCACCTGGTTGGGGAAACCATTCGTCGAGGTTCACACAAAGGGTGGTGCGACGCTGCATTTCACCCTCGACACCGGAGCACAGGGCAGTCTGATGAATGCCTCAGTGCTCGAGAAGACGGATCTGACCGCCCGGAAATCAAAAGCCCAGGTATTTGGGATCGGTGGGACTGGAACGGAAACCGAGCGCGTCGTTTCGTCCCTTGAATTGGACATCGCGGGCACGCGGGTCCAATTAGCCAGCGTGATGGTCTACGGTCCTAAGTACTCGAGTCTGATCAACTGCGACGGTGTATTGGGCATCGACGTCGCGCAATTCGGAACCATCAGGATCGATGCGACGAATGGGCTCTTTTCGATCGGATCCGATGATACTATGAACGCCGCGAGATCTTAGCGGCCCCTTGTAGTCCGCACATCCGGTTTCGAAGTTTTGAGCACGGCAATCCGGACGCCGTTCGAAGGCAGTCCTCCAGTCGTCAGCCATGCTCTCGCTCATCGGTATCGTCATCGTTGTCGTCGGATTCGTCCTACGGATAAATCCGCTTCTAGTAGTTACGGTCGCCGGATTAGCGACTGGAGTCGCCAGCGGACTCGGGCCACTTGCGGTTATCGCAGCATTCGGCAAAGCGTTCATCACGAGCCGCTATGTCGCGATCGTGTGGCTCGTCTTGCCCGTAATCGGCCTGCTCGAACACGCTGGACTCAAGGAACGCGCGCGTAGCGTAGTCTCACGGCTCCAGACGGCGACGACTTCGCGAATTCTGCTCGTTTACTTCGCGATTCGACAGGTTACTGCGGCCCTTGGACTCACCTCGCTGGGTGGACACGCGCAGATGGTTCGTCCGTTGATTGCACCGATGGCGGAAGGAGCCGCGGAAAATCAACACGGCGAGCTACCACAATCTTTGCGCTACAAGATCAGAGCAAACGCTGCCGCCGTCGACAACATCGCACTTTTTTTTGGTGAAGACATTTTCATCGCGATCGGCTCGATCCTTCTGATCAAAGGGTTCCTCGACCAGAACGGAATCCACGTCGAGCCCACCCAACTCGCGATCTGGGCGATACCGACCGCGATCTGCGCGTTCGTGATCCATTGCACCCGACTGCTACTACTCGATCGCCGTTTAAAAACCGAGCTCGAACGTTCGGCGGACAGCACATGATCACCCTCGAGCACATTTACTGGTTGACGGGCGCGATGATGGCAGGCGTGGCAATCGTCAACTGGCGCGACAAGAGCAACCCCAGGCGCTTCAACAATACCGCGTTCTGGGGCATCTACTCGGTCACGTTTCTTATCGGCTCACGCCTGCCAGATCTCGTCAGCGGTTTTCTTGTCATCACGATGGTTATCGTCGCAAGTGTCCGCGGGCTTGGGCAAACCAAGGTGGAAGGCGTCTCTCGCGCAGAGCGGGAGGCAAGCGCCGAACGCTGGGGCAACAAGCTGTTCATCCCGGCGCTCACGATACCGATTCTCACTGTGTTAGGAACGGTGATACTCAAGAGGATCGCGATCAACGGCTCGCCAGTCGTCGATCTCAAGCAGGTCACCGTGATCTCGCTTGCCATTGCAACTCTCATTGCGCTCGCGGTCGGTATGGTGATGTTGAGACCCCCGGTCCTTGCGCCCATAAGGGAAGCGCGGCGGCTCCTCGACGCGGTTGGATGGGCAGCTGTCCTGCCGCAGATGCTTGCTGCACTTGGCGCGCTCTTCGCGATTGCCGGCGTTGGCGACGTCGTGTCGGGGCTCGCCCAGCGATGGATCCCGCTCGATAATCCGTTCGTCGTCGTCGTGACTTACGCAGCGGGGATGGCTGCTTTCACGATGATCATGGGCAACGCGTTCGCGGCATTTCCCGTGATGACGGCCGGAATCGGACTTCCGCTGATCGTGCAGAAATTCGGCGGGGATCCAACGATCATGGCGGCGATTGGAATGTTGTCGGGATTTTGCGGGACGCTGATGACGCCGATGGCGGCGAACTTCAACATCGTTCCGACAGCGCTGTTGGAGCTGCCTGATGAGAACGCGGTAATCAAGGTTCAGATCCCGACGGCGCTTCTCCTCCTCGCCGCCAACATTCTTTTGATGAACTTTTTGGTCTTCAGACGTTGACGCCGAGCTTCCTGAGCCTCACCCCGGAGCTCGGCGCGACGTTCGCGCGGCTCGCGCTGGCTCACGTCACGCGCGAGTACCCGAACAAGCTGGATCACGTTCTGAGGAGACGCACCGACCTCAAGTCACCTCGCGAGCTGCATCCCGTTTTCTATGGCAGCTTCGATTGGCATTCCTGCGTGCATGGGTACTGGTTGCTGGGGACGGTGGTGCGATTGTTTGGGGCGCGGGAAGGGGGAAGGGGGAAGAGGCACGCGGGAGGCGGGAGGCGGGAGGCGGTACCCGAAGTCGATAAAATCGAGGCGCTGTTTGACGAGCAGTTCACGGCTGCGAAGGTTAAGCGTGAGCTGAGGTACCTCCAGCAGCCATTGCGGGGGACATTCGAGCGACCGTACGGGTGGGCGTGGCTGCTGATGCTCGCGGCAGAATTTCATCGGCACAACACCACGAAGGGAGAGCAGTGGCGCCTTGCGCTTCAACCGCTCGCCGATGCGTTTGCGCAGCGCTATCTCGACTTTCTTCCCAAAGCGACTTATCCGACGCGCGTCGGGACGCACTTTAACAGCGCCTTCGCGATTGCGCTCGCAATGGAGTACGCCGAGGTCGCGGACAACGGGCCTCTGCGTAAGGCGCTCGTGAACAAAGCGCGCGCGTGGTATTTGGATGACTCGGACTGTCAGGCGTGGGAGCCGGGCGGCGATGATTTTCTTTCGTCCGCACTCATTGAAGCGGAATGCATGCGGCGAGTCCTCGGTGCCGACGACTTCGCGAGCTGGCTCGATCGATTCCTTCCACGTCTCGCAGTGCGCGAGCCAGCAACGCTGTTCACGCCTGCTACGGTTAGTGATCGAAGCGATGGGAAAATCGCACACCTCGATGGTCTGAACCTGAGTCGTGCCTGGTGCTGGCGCTCAATTGCGACGACATGGCCGGAGAGTGATGCCCGTCGAGGCATAGCGTTGGAGGCGGCGCGGGCTCATTTGACAGCGAGCTTGCCGCAGGTCGCCGGTGATTACATGGGCGAGCATTGGTTGGCGACGTTTGCGCTGCTGGCGCTTCTCTGATGACTGAGTTATCCAAGGCGGACCCGACGAGACGCGTCGCCCTCGGTGCGCTTTTTCTCGGAATCGCGGCGATCGCCGTGGGATATCTCGCGGCGTTCACTCGCGGCGGAGCGCCGCCCTGGGCGCCGTGGCTTCTCGCCGTGGGGATTCCCGTCACGCTTGGCGGGATCATGATATTGGGTGCCGCGCGTGGACGGGGCGGCATCGGCCCGCTGCGATTCCCTTTTGCATTCGTGATTGCGGTGCTTGTCATCGGCTTCGGTGCTGCTCTGGCACTGCCGGCGACCGAAGGACCCTTGAGCAAGCTTTGGCTCGGACTGCCGGCCCGCGCCGCGATCGTGATCTACGGTGTCGGGCTGCTACCGATCTTCGTCCTCCCCGTTGCGTATGCGCTGACGTTCGAGACTCAGACGCTGAACGCTGAGGACGTGGAAAAGGTCCGGGATCTCGGGCAGGAGAATCGGCGCCGGAAGGAAGTACCGCATGATTGAAGGCGCAGGCGTGAATGCGCTCTTTCAGGTTGCGCTGCCAAATGCCGCGCAGCCGACAGTCATCGCGGTCGGGATTGCTTACTTCGCTGTGATAGTAGGAATCAGTGTTTGGGCCGCGCGTAGAACGCGAACGGCGAATGACTTTTTCGTCGCCGGTAAGGGAATCGGGCTCATCGCTTTGACAGTTGCGTCCGTCTCCGTCTCGGTCTCGGGTTTTGCATTCATCGGCGGTCCGGGGTTCATCTACGCCGTCGGACTCGGCGCCATGTACATCGTGCTGCCCGCTGCCGTTACCAACGTCATGGGCGCATGGGTGCTCGCGAAGCGCATGCGCCTCCTCGGCGAGGCGCGCAACCTGATCACGATTCCCGATGCGATTGGCGCGCGCTATCGATCACGGGGTGCTCAGGGATTGGCGGCAATCGCAATTCTCGTCGGCATCGTCGGATACATGGCGACGAACGCTCTCGCGATGGGCGTCGTGATCAACTCTATCTTCGGCGTCGGACTGGGATGGGGAATCTGGATCGGAATGGGCGTGACGCTCGCCTACTCAGCCTCGGGCGGAATTCTGGCTGGCATCTACAACGATGTGTTCCAGGGAACCTTGATGGCGTCGGCCTCGATCCTCGTTTTCCTTTTTGTCCTCGGCTACGGCGGCGGGCTCGGGGAAATCTCGCGGACGATCCTGGCGCACGATCCGACATTTCTTGGCCCATGGGGACGCATCACACCCCTTGCAGCGCTTTCGTTTTTCTTCGTGTTCTCGATGGGCTCGCTGGGACAACCACAGGCAGTCCACAAGTACTACATGCTGCGCGATCCCCTGCAGCTCAAATGGTACCCGCTGCTAAAAACACTCGGCCTCGTACTCGTCCTGCTGCTTTACTTCGGGGTCGGTGTTGGAGTAAAGGCGTTCGTCCTGAGTGGACGCTTGCCTGCGCTGACGAGCCCTGACCAGGCAACACCAACGCTGTTGCTGAATGTCACGCCGCTCGCTCTCGCTGCATTGGTGTTTTCGGGTGTCGCGGCGGCCACGATGAGCGCCGCGAATTCGTTCATCAATATCGGTGCGGCGATCATCACCCATGATCTGCCGATTGCGTTCGGCCGACGAGTAAACAACGAACTCGGCTGGGGGCGCGCGATGACGATTCTCATCGCCGTCGCAGCAGCAGTCACCGCGCAGCGATCCGGAACGATGGTCGCCTTTCTCGGCATCTTCGGCTGGGGGCTGTTCGCATCGACGTTGGTACCGGCTCTCGCGGTCGGTCTCAACTGGCAAGGCGCGACCCGATCAGGGGCGATGGCGTCGATCGCGACGGGGCTAATCGTCACGCTGGCACTCGAGACGACAGCTTACTGGAAGGTCTTCACATTTCCCGCTGGTGTGACGGCGTCTGCGGTCGCGATGGTATCGTCGTTTCTGGTTTTCTTTATTGTGTCGTGGCTGACACAAAGAACGGCAGCTGAGTCTCTTGATCCCGACGTAAGGATGGTGATGGAGCTCTAACTACTCGGTCGCCGACCTGCTTTCGCGACCGGCACCGCCGTCCATGACTCGAACGCTCTTGATGTTGACGAATTCGCGAATGCCAAACTCGCCCAGCTCCCTGCCGAATCCAGAATTCTTCACGCCGCCAAATGGGAGACGCGCATCCGACGCGACCATGCCATTGATGAAGAGAAGCCCGGATTCGATCTCTCTGACGAACTCGTCGCGCTCTCGATCGTCGCGCGTCCACGCCGACGCGCCAAGTCCGAACGTTGTTCCATTGGCGATGCGGATCGCGTCCGTGAGATCGTGCGACTTGAACACTGATGCGACCGGACCGAACAGCTCATCGCGCGCAGCGGGAGCGCTTGTCGGAATGTCCGCGAGAACAGTCGGCGCGTAATAGAACCCTTTGCCGGGAAGTTTCTGCCCGCCGGTCAGCAGTTTCGCCCCCGCGGCGACCGAGTCTTTCACCTGCCGATCGAGATCGTCGCGAATGGAGGCCGTCGCAAGCGGTCCCAACTCTGTCTTCTCGTCCATCGGATCGCCGACTCTCACCGCGGATACTCGGGCAACGAATTTCTCGAGGAACTCGTCGTAGATCTTTTCGTGGATGATGAACCGCTTGGCAGCGATGCACGATTGTCCGTTGTTGATCATGCGCGCCGTCACCGCGGTCGACACCGCGGCATCGAGATCGGCGCTCGGCATCACGATGAACGGATCGCTCCCACCGAGCTCGACGACGGTTTTTTTCAGATTCTTTCCGGCGGCGCTTGCGACCGAGCGGCCCGCACCTTCACTACCCGTTAGCGTCACCGCGGCAACGCGTGGATCGGCGATGATTCCCCCGACCGCGTCTGAGCCGACAAGCAGCGTTTGAAATGCGCCGTCCACAAAGCCGGCTCGACGGAATATGTCCTCAATGGCCAGCGCGCACTGCGGAACGTTCGACGCGTGCTTGAGAACGCCGACGTTCCCAGCCATGAGCGCGGGCGCCGCGAAGCGAAATACCTGCCAGAAGGGAAAATTCCAGGGCATGATTGCAAGCACGACACCGAGCGGCTGGAACGTGACCCAGCTGCGCCCGCCTTCCATGTCGACTGTTCGATCGGCGAGAAATGTCTGCGCATTGTCCGCGTAGTAGTTGCATGCCGTCGCGCACTTCTCTGCTTCGGCCACAGCCGCCTTGAAGGGCTTGCCCATCTCGAGCGTCATCAGCTTTCCGAGCTCACGACACTCAGCGTCGAGAATTTGCGCCGCTTTGCGCATGCACTCGGCGCGGGCAGCGAAGGAAGTGACGCGATGTTGACGGTAAGCAGTCGCACCCCGATCGAGCGTTTCGCCGATCCGCGCGGTAGTGAACGCCTCGAAGCTACGAACTGTCTCGCCCGTCGCGGGATTGATGCTGGATATGCTCATGCCATCTATGTCGAATTCACTTCGCGTGCCGAAGATCGGCCTTGGCGACTCGCAGCCTCGGCCGCTTGGGATCGCTCAGATCCATGTCCTGCCAGGGTACTTCGTACACAGAATAAATATGTCGGCTGTGCAACGCACGCTTGATTGGTCGAACGAGAGTCCATGCCGACAGGCGATCGATCAGCGCTGATGCGCCGACGAGATACGCCTCGACGAGGCACGACGTGCCCTCGCGCTCGACGCGGAATTCCTGGATGCGACCGACCTTTTCGCCGTCGACGTCGCGGACCTTGGTGCCAAGGAGGAGCTCAGCGTGGATCTCCATTCATTCCTCCTCTTCTTCCTGGGATCCGCCCCCGGGAATACGCTCGATCACGTTGCGTGCGATCCACAACTCCCAGTCGAGTGCTCCAGTGTCCTTGCCCTTGACGTCGAGCTTGAGGTCCTTGCCCACCGTCTCGACGCGCGACCAGGGAATTCTGATTGCTTCCCCGCGCTTGGGTCCCCACACCTTCGCTAATCTCCCTGACAGCCGAGCGAGGAGTGGATGGATTCGCATCCAGAGCGTAGGCCCACCGATGAGAATGTGCGTCACGCGCGGCTGCGTCTCCTGCGGTACCTGAATCACGAGCCCGCTCACTCTTCCCATCACGCAGTCCTCACGATCGATGAGCTTCTTGTCCAGCACATCGTGTACGAGATCCATATCAGCCTCCCATGATCTGAAGCGGAATGGATATAACGGACAACACAAACGAAATAAGAATGATGATCGTGACTACCGTGTTGCTGATCCAGCCGTTGCGATGCTCGCCAAGGTAAACGGGGTCGTTCATCAAGAACAGGAATGGGACGATCGCGAGCGGCAGGGTAGCAGCGGTCAGTGCCATCGACATCATCGTCACCTTTATCGGGTCGATCCCGAGGACGAGTGGCACGGCCGCCAGCAGGATGATGAGCGTGTAGGTGAAGGAAAACCGCGCATCTTCGGATGGCGTGAGATCCTCACTCCAGTTCCAGCCGAACCCCTGCGCAAAGAAGTAGGCAATCGAGAGAGAAATCTCGAGCGCAGCGCCGAGGCATGCGAAGAGCATTGCCAGGGCGAACAAATAGAACCCCCACTTCGGAAGAGCAGTCGTCATCAGCAGGGCGGCCTGCTCGAACTTCTCGACGTCGATTCCGTTGGGCCGCAGGGCGAGTGCCGCGGCAACGAGCACCGCCATCGAGAGAAATCCTCCGAAGCTCATGCCGAGTCCAGCAATGACCCGATTTATCGGGACATAGGTCTTATCCCATTTGTCTTCGATCGCGCCCGATGAATAGAAGTACATGAGATAGGGTGATATCGAAGCGCCCAGAATGCTCACCGCGATAAATCCGTACTTGGCCTTCTGATCGCCGGCAAGCGATGGAATAAGGCCGTGGGCAGCAGTGCTCCAGTCGGGATGCATCCTCACTGCTGCGACGACGAATGAGATCGTTACGAGCCCAAGCAGGGACGAGCCGTGTTCGATCAGCTTGAACGTGCCCTTCCACATGAGAAGCCAGACCGCGAGCGAGATCGGAATCGCCCACCAGGAAAATCGGACTCCAGTGAGGATCTGCAGCGACAGCCCAATCCCACCGAGCTCGGCGACGAGCACCATGAACGCTACGATCATCATGCCAACGGCAACGATCGAATAAAACGGAAATCCGAACCGCTCGCGCATCGCGTCGACGATGGTGTGCTTGCTTACGGCCGCGAGGCGACCGGACATTTCGACGAGAAAAATCAGGCAGAGCGTGCCGAGCAGAATTGCCCAGAGGAGCTGATATCCGAAAGAAGCGCCGGCCTGGGCGGCGGTCGTCACCGAGCCGATCTCGAGGAAGCCGCCGACGCTGGTGATGATACCCAGCGCAATCTCGAGGATCTTACTCATTGTTTTTCTTCGATGCTGTCGGCGAGCTGCTTCACGAACTTTTCGGCGGCGCGCATTGAATCCAGCTCGCGCCTGAAGTCGGGAGCGTCTTTCGCATCAATGAGCCGCGCCATTTGCGCCACGTGAGCGCGAGCGCTGGTAAGAGCGCTGTCGAGCGTCGCGCTATCGACCGCGGATGGGGGCGACTTCAGCAGGTCATCGGCGGTCTGCTGCATGGTTTGATGAGCGAGATCGAGAGTCTGCCGAGTGTATTTGTCGGGCGTTGTGTGGCGTAGCCACGCGTCGCCGGCCATGCCCGCTGTCCCCAGCCATGAAATGACGGAATCCATCTGCTCGGCGGGAGTCGGAGGCTTACAGGCTATCGCAATAACGAGGGGTACGACGAGGAGCCGTTTTGCGCGCATCTGATTTACATTGTTGCCCTATGTCCAATAATCGATTCTGCGTTCTGCTTCTTTCACTTTTCGTGCTCGTCGGCTTCGATACAGCGTGCGGCCAATCACAAGTCAGTTCCACACAGCCCCTGACAACACCTCCGCCAATTCGGCATGAGTTCAGAGGAGTGTGGATAGCGTCCGTTCAGAATATCGATTGGCCTTCGCAGCCCGGGCTCTCGACGCAGGAGCAGAAGGACGAACTGATTGGAATGCTGGATCGGGCGGTTGCTCTCCGGTTGAACGCGGTAATTCTGCAGGTGCGTCCCGCCGCAGACGCTCTTTACGCCTCGCCATACGAGCCGTGGTCCGAATACTTGACCGGTCAAATGGGACGAGCGCCAGCCCCGTGGTACGACCCACTGGAATTTGCGGTCACCGAGGCGCACAGGCGCGGACTGGAGCTTCACGCGTGGTTCAATCCTTATCGGGCTCGTCATCCGTCGGCGAGATCGAGACCGTCGGCGAATCACATCAGCGTCACGAATCCGGAGCTGGTGAAACGTTACGGCAGCATGCTGTGGATGGATCCGGGAGAGCCAGCGGTGCGGGAGCGCACGCTCAACGTCGTGCTCGATGTCGTGCAGCGGTACGACATCGACGGCGTACATATCGACGACTACTTCTATCCATATAAGGAGAAGGATCGGCGAGGGCGTGTCATCGAATTTCCTGACGCTACGAGTTGGCGGAAATATTTGCGGTCAGGCGGACGACTGGCGAAGGATGATTGGCGTCGCGCGAATGTCGACAGTCTGATCAAACAAGTCTATGTCCGAATAAAAGCGGTCAAGCCGTGGGTGAAATTCGGAATTAGTCCGTTCGGAGTGTGGCGCCCGGGGAATCCGCCGGGAATCGGCGGTTTCGATTCGTACGCGGAGCTATACGGCGATTCGAGAAAATGGCTGGTCAACGGCTGGGGGGATTATTTCACGCCGCAGCTTTATTGGCCGACCGACCGTCCCGACCTGAGTTATCCGGTGCTGCTCAAATGGTGGGTGGAGCAGAATGTGAAGAACCGGCACATCTGGCCGGGCAACTATCTCGACAAGGTGACAGGAACTCCGACGGGTTGGCCCGCGCAGGAAATGCTCGATCAGGTTGCGCTCACACGTGCGCAACCCGGTGCGACCGGCAATGTGTACTTCAGCATGCGGTCTTTCATGTTTGGAAGAGATGGACTGCCCGAGAAACTTGTCTCCGGGCCATACGCGAGTCGCACACTCGTTCCCGCGTCGACGTGGCTCGATAGCGTTCCGCCCGCAACACCCGTAGTGCGTGTTGGGGTCGATCCGGGCACCGGCGCGAACACCGTGTCTTTGGAGCCGCAGGGCTCGGAGCAGACATGGGTGTGGCTGGTGAGAGCGAGAGTCGGAGCGGACTGGACGACCGACGTGCTGCCGGGGCTGCAGCGGTTCTACATGATTCCGCGGCCGGTGGGAACTGTTGCGGCGGATGAAATCGCGGTGTCAGCGGTAGATCGAAATGGGAATGAGAGTGCGCCGGTTTTGGTCGGACTACAATCGGCGAAATAGGAACTACAACTGAAGACTACCAGCTAGGGGCCGTGAGCGGAGCGGCTGGCAGCCACGAGCCGGCTCGGAGCTCCAAGCTGCTCCGCCCATAGCCATTAGCTGGTAGTCTTCAGTTGTAGTTAATAACTTTCGAAGTACGCTATTTACTTTCCCGCTCGAGGACCGCGGAGTTGATGCAGTACCGCTGATGCGTCGGCCCGGGCCCATCGTCGAAAACGTGGCCGAGGTGGGCGTCGCATTTTGCGCAGACAACTTCGGTACGGCGCATGAAGAGACTGTTGTCCGATTCGGTGCGGACATTTGCGTCGGCAATCGGCGCCGTAAAGCTCGGCCAGCCCGTACCGGACTCAAATTTCGACTCGGCATCAAAAAGCGGGGTTCCACAGCAGACGCATTTGTAGACACCGGGCTCCTTGCTGTCGTAGTACTTTCCGGTGAATGCGCGCTCGGTTCCCTTCTGCCGCGCGATTCGGTATTGCTCGGGGGTGAGCTGCTCGCGCCACTCCTCATCGCTCTTCGTGATTTTGTCGCTCATCGCAGTACTCGCTGATCGTTCAACAAACGTGATTTGACCATCAGCGCATCGGTCGTCGCCGCACCGAGCGCCGTATTGTCAAAAATACACCAGGTGGAGATTCCGCGGGCCGCGCTTTCCGCGATCGCGCGCGCCATGCTCTCGAGCGTATCCGCGGAATAAGCGGAATAGTATACGCGCGGCGAGCCATGAAGTCGCCAATAGGCGATCTGGCCATAACCACCTGGCTGTGCAGCGGCTGGCACCAGTGCGGGATCGGCGGCAACGCGCGCGACGCGGTGCTTTTGCAGCTGGGTTTCGACTTCGTCCGTGAACCAGGTGGGATGTCGCGGCTCGAACACTACATCTCCGTCGAACCGGCCGCGAAGCTGGTCAAAAAAGGAATCAGTGGTGACCGGCTCGAACGCAAAGCTTGGCGGCAACTGTACGAGTACGGGTCCGCGTTTGGCGCCAAGACCAGCCGTTTCGTTCAGGAATTGGTCCAGTGAGGACTCGACCCCGACGAGGCGGGCCTCGTGGGTGATCGCCTTCGGGAGCTTGACCGAAAAACGAAAGTCATCCGGAACGGATGCCGCCCATCGCTCGTAGGTCGATAGGCGATGAGGACGATAGAAGCACGAATTGATCTCGACGCAATTGAACAGCGTGGCGTACCGCTCGAGGTGGGTCCCGACACGCGCGAACCGCTCCGAATGCTCGCGGCGGATACTCCAGCCGGCGCAACCCAGGTAGACGCCCGGGAAGGATGAGGGGAATTCGTGTGGAATATCGGTGTACAGCATTCTAGCTTGTGCCTGATCGCATGGATCGTTGGGTGAAATCAACGCACCGGACGCGCCACCGCGATATCATCGGCGAGGATCGCGGGCTGGCAATGCGGCGACGACACAAATCGACAACCGTGCTACGGTTATTCCGATCGGCAAGCTGTCTACTGCTGGCGACGGCGAGCTTTGCCGCGTGTGTCCGCCCGGGACGTTTGCCTCGTCCGACAAGGCGTGTCAATTACTGGGAGGCGCTCGCCGAACTGCATGCGGCGGACGCGATTGCGGCGGCGCGAAACGAGCCGGAGCGGGAGTTCGCGGAAGCCCTCGCGAATCTTATGTCAGGCGACATCGAGCGCGCGGAAAGGCGTTTTGGGGCGCTGCGTCTGAAGGCTCCGGACTCCGTGATCCGCGCCGCGTCGAGGGTCATTTATACCGCGACGCTTCAGTATCAGGAGAAGTGGCAGACCCTCGCGGCGTTAAAGAACGAGCCGTCACAACCGAAAGCGGATCGCACCGATCGGGCGAGCATCGAGCTCTGGGCCCAGGCGTTCAAGGACGTTCCAGCGAAAGAATTCCGCTTCCGTGCATCCACGGCGCGCTTGCAGCTGTCTCTGTCGTCGGTTGGAACGCCGCTCATTCCGGTCCGAATCGGAGACAGGGTCTACAATTTCTGGCTCGATACGGGATCGAGCCTGACGATGCTCGCGTCGGACGTCGCGAGCGATCTAAACGTCAAATCTCTCGAGGCTGACACGCTCGAGATCGTGACGAGCACCGGCAGGATACAGGCGCAACCGTCGCTGATCTCAGAGCTGCAGATTGGTCCGCTCATCGTTCGCAACGTTCCGACTATGATCGTCGACGAGTCGATGATGCGGATGCGCGAGCCGAAACCCATCGACCAGGGCACGCGCGGAAAAATCGACGGCATCATCGGGTTCGACATAATCCGCCAGCTGGATCTCGAGCTCGATTACGGCGAGAGCACCCTGCGCCTTCGCGACCCATCGACCTCGCGGCCCGATGCCAATCGCAACATGTTCTGGGTCGGTCTCCCGGTGATCCAGCTCACGAGCGGGGACGGAATTCCGCTGCACTTTGGGCTCGATACCGGCGCCCAGCTCACCTTCGTGACCGAGACGTTGCTCGACAAATTGCAACTCGAGGCAGCGCGCATCGAGAGCCGCCGCGTCGGCGGGTTGGGCGGCGAGATATCTCTTCGCGCCCCTGTTTTGCCGGATGTCAAAGTATTTGTGCGCGGCACCCCCATTCTTTTCAAGGGTGCGGTGGTGCGGGCGCCGGTTTATCAGGTTCTCGCCTCGCTCGACGGAGTGTTGGGCGGTGATGTCTGGAACAGCGGCATCGTTCGCATCGACATGGCGAACGGCGTCTTTGCGGTCAGGAGACCATCGGGCGCCCTAATACGTTAGGTTGTTACCTAATATGACCCGCTTTGGATCGCTCCCGATCGAGTTCGCGGTCACCCCGCGATTCGACGCGTTCTACGCCCTCTACACCCTTGGCGGAAAAGCGTCAGGTCCTCTCGACTTGTGGAAGGAACGAGCGACCGCGCGATTGCCGCGCGATTTTGATCGCCTGTCCAGGCGTGTCGCGCCGCTCCCCATTTTCTGGCCACTGCTTGCCGACGCAATTCAAGGCGTGCCCGGGGAGATAAGCTTCGACGAAATTCTTTCGACTATTCAAGCGATCCCGCTCGAAGACCTCAGGACAAATATCCTCGCCGGGATCTTCCACGAACGAAATACAGTAGACGCCATAGTTGCGGGTGAAATCACGTTGCGACAAGCAGTCAGTCGTGACGATCTCCCGAATGGCGAGCTCCTCGTCGCGTTCGGACTCAGACCGTACGACGGGAATTCGGCTGCCGTCCGTGCGATGAACACTCTCATTACACGGCCTGAGTCCTTCCGGGACGTGCTTGCCCTCCTGCTCGAACGATTCTGGGAGGCAGGCTTCAAGGAAGACTGGTCCACGCTGGAGCCAAAGCTGCGGCGCGAGTCGGTTCGGATGCAGGATCTCCGAGAAAAATCGTCGCCCGCGCAGCTTGGACACGACTTGAATTTTCCTATCACGCTCGACGACGTCGCTCATGAGGCAACACCGAGGAGCGGCGCGGCAATCAGCTATGATCGCATCGACCGTTGCTACGTGTTACCGTCCGCATTCAACGTCCGGCGCTTGTGGACAAAATACGAGACAACGGTTGGGCGGATCACTCTCTACGTTCCCATCATGCGCGGCGCGGAACTGGCTAACCAGCTTGTTCGGGCTGATGTGCCCGCAGTTGAATCGACTATCAGTGATCGTCCCGCGATCAATGCTGAAACAATTTTTCGGGCACTCGGCGACA
Source organism: Gemmatimonadaceae bacterium (assembly GCA_045803975.1). Lineage (GTDB taxonomy): Bacteria > Gemmatimonadota > Gemmatimonadetes > Gemmatimonadales > Gemmatimonadaceae > UBA4720. Next base: position 5,267 of record JBJMOA010000064.1, on the reverse strand, counting down.
CTACGCGCTACGCGATCGCATCGATCCTCGCCCGGACCCCGACGACGTCGGCGGAGCTCGCGCGAAGCCTGAACATGTCCAAGCCCACGATCACCCACCACGTCCAGGCGCTGCGCTCTGCAGGGCTCATTGCCGAAACCCCCGCCCGCGGCTCGACGAAGCTTTCGTTGAGCCGAGACACGGTAGCGGCGCTGTCCGGGGCGGCGGTTGATCAGTTGTTCTCGTCGACGGGGGACCTGACGCTCGCTACAACGCGGAAGCGTCGAAACGCGTAATGCCTATAGAGGCCCGAAAAGGGTCCGGCAATCTGGTTCCTGACCAAAAAAAGAATCTTTTAAACCATTTCGCCGTAAGGTGAGTCTAAGAACTAGAGGCCGGATTCAATCGGCTGCAGGATAAGCTACTGGTCGAGCTTGTAGGACGGGTGGGCCACCAGTAGCCGGCCCCGTACCCCCACAAAGGGTACGGGGTTTTTTGTTGGCGGGAGGCGGGAGGCGGGAGGCGGGAGGCCGACTAAGTTACGCAATTGATGCGAAACTCACTGCGTCGCCCTATTTGCTGGAGCGTCGATGGCGGAAGTGTTTAGACCAAAGTTGCTCGCCGGAAAAACCGCCGTAATCACCGGCGGCGGAAGCGGGATCAACTTTGCCATCGCCAGGCGGTTTGCCGAGAACGGCGCCAAGGTCGCGCTGATTGGCCGCACGAAGGAGAAGCTGGACGCGGCGGTAGCGGAAATCGAGAAGGCGGGTGGTACTGCATCGGGTCACCCTGCCGATGTGCGCGACTATGACGCGCTCGCCGCGGCGATCAAGTCAGCGCGCGACAACCACGGTGAAATCGATCTCGTCGTTTGCGGCGCAGCAGGAAACTTTCCGGCGCCCGCGCTCGGAATGTCCGCCAACGGATTCAAAGCAGTCGTCGACATAGATCTGCTTGGAACGTTCAATACGTGCCGCGCCGTTTATGAGCACCTCAAACGTCCCGGCGCCTCTATCATAAATATCTCGGCGACTCAGGCATTTATTCCGTTGCCGATGCAGGCGCACGTCTGCGCGGCGAAAGCCGGCGTGGACATGCTGACCAGATGCCTCGCGATCGAGTGGGGGGCGGATGGCGTACGTGTCAATTCGATCGCACCGGGCGCCGTCGACGACACTGAGGGAATGAAGCGCCTCGCGCCAACGCCTGAAATCAAAAAACAGATAACCCGCGCGATTCCGCTGCAGCGATTTGCAACGAAAGACGAAATCGCGGACCTCGCACTCTTTCTGTGCAGCGACGCAGCTCAGTTCATTACAGGCGCCGTCATCGTTTGCGACGGCGGGCAATCGCTGGCCGGCCCTGGGCTCAGTATGATGGCCGCGATGCGTCCGCGCACGTGACCGAGATCCGCCGCCTCGCGATCTTCTGCGGATCGAATCCCGGTTCACGCCCCGAGTATGTCGAGGGTGCGAAATCACTCGCGCGACTGCTCAGCGCGCGGGGAATTGGGATCGTCTACGGCGGATCGAGCGTCGGACTGATGGCGGCACTCGCCGACGCCATGTTGGACGAGATGGGCGATGTGATCGGAGTCATTCCACGCATGCTCGTTGAGCGTGAGGTTGCCAACAAGACACTGACCGATCTGCGCATCGTCGACTCGATGCATGCGCGCAAGGCGATGATGGCCGAGCTCGCCGACGGATTCGTCGCACTTCCGGGAGGCATCGGAACGTTGGAAGAATTCTTCGAGATCTGGACATGGGGTCAGCTCGGGATGCATGAAAAGCCGTGCGGACTGTTGAACATCGCTGGCTATTTCGATCCGCTCCTGACGTTTCTCGACCGTGCGGTGGAGGAGAAATTCGTTCGTGACACTCACCGCGCGATGGTAGTCGTCGAGAGCGACCCCCTTGCTTTACTCGCGCGATTCGAGACCTACGAACCGCCGCGCGTCGTGAAGTGGATCAATGCAGGGGCGATATAGATCTGCGCCACGGGAGCGCGTGATCAGCTCCACGTCAACTCATCGATCGACTTCGGCCAGTCCTGCTTGAGCAAGCGCGATAACGCGCGGTCAGCCAGTAGCTTCCCGTCCGTTTGACAGCGCGGACAATAATTAGTCTCGTTGTCCGCGTAGCGGATGCGCTGAACCGGGGTGCCACATACAGGACACGGCTTGCCAAACTTGCCGTGCACCGCCATTTCGTCGCGAAACGCGGTGACTTTGGCGGGAAAATCACCCCTTGATTCGGCGCGCAGCCGCTCCGTCCATTCGAGCAGAGTTTCTTTCGTGGCATCAAAGAGGCGCGAAATCTCCTCTGTGCTCAGGCGTCTGGTGTGTTTGACGGGAGACAGCTTCGCGCGATGGAGTATCTCATCGGAGTAGGCGTTTCCGATGCCACTGAACAGGCGTGGATCGGTAAGCGATCTCTTGAGTGTGTGATTCTCGCGTATCAGGCGCTCGGTGAATTGAGCGAGATCGGCATCGAGAACCTCGAGGCCCCCGCGCTCGAACTGCTCAAGTGCTCCTTCGCCGCGCACGAGCCACAGAGAAGCGCGACGCTTGGACCCAGCTTCAGTCAGTATCAGCGTACCGTTTGAAAAGTCGAACGCCGCAAGGCCGATCTTCCCCGGTACCTTTCCGCCCGCAGGAACCCAACGCAGGCGACCAGCAATCATGAGATGGATGACGAGAAAAAGATCGTCCTCCAACTCGAGGACAATCCTCTTCCCCATCCTTCGAATGCCAACCACCCGTTTTCCATTCGCCGCACTGATTGGTGGGTCGACGGAACGCAGCAGAAACGGTTTGGCGATCCGCGTGCGCTCGAGCGTCTGCCCGACTACTCGTGACGCGAGCGCTTCAATGTAGACGGTGATGTCTGGTAGCTCGGGCACCCTTAGTGACGGTCGCCCATTGCCGCGAGCAGATAACTCAGGTTAGCGGTGCCGTCCATTATCGGCTCGTTCGTCGAGTAGTCTCCGACATCATCGTGGTAGACGATGAAACCCGTGTTGAACGCCGCGTACTCGTCGGGATCGTGGAGGCTGATGCCGAGCAAATTCTTGTATATCGAGGAATAAACTGGCCCGTCGAGGAGAGCGCCGGTCAGCTCGACGTGCATCTCCTTGGCGACGACAGAATGCGGATCCCGTGCAAAGACGCCATCGTGCGGCAGCCCGATCACCATCGAGACACCCCACGGATTTGTGCCGAAGAGCCAGTCGAGCGCCGCCTGCTCGTACTCCCGGAACTGGCTGTCGCCAGTCATGCGGCGATAGAGGTAAGCCTGCGTCGCAAATGAAGCCATCAAATTGTTGGAGCACCAAATGAACGGCACGCCGATCCTGAATCCATTGTCAGCACGCGACACTACCGCCGCCAGGCCCTTCCTATAGTAGTCGGCCACAATTTTCCGCTCAGCAGCGTTTGCGGTTCGCCAGATCTCGTGATGTCCGTTGTTGTGCCACGGGAACCATTGGTAATGCTTTGCTGTGTCAGCTCCCATCCATGGAGTAACCGGCTCGCGCGACGCATAATCGAGGGCGTCGCGGAGGAAATCGGGACGACGAGTGAGTGAGAAAAGCTCGGCGGCGGCAAGCTCCATGTCATCGACCCAGTTGTCTTCCTCGTAGAAGTAGGGCGCTCGACCCGGCGCGCCCTGGCAGACTCCCGGAAATTTCTTGCCGATCGTATATGCTGCCATCGCTCGCTGGCGAAGCTTCGTCGCGAACGCGGGATCACGGGTCTTATAGACAGCGGCAGCAAGAGCGAACGCCGAAGCGTATTTGCCCGCCGTCGAAGCAAACCCATCAGAGCGGTTCTTGTACTTGAAGAGTCCCTGTGGCTTTCCCGTACAGGGATAAATCGGGCGCTCCTTTCCCTTTCCCCAACCGTAATCGGCGGAATCGGTCGGCGGGAGATCCCAGTAGGTGTGATCGCGATCGTCGCCCAACTGATTGTACATCTCTGAATCCGACGGGAACATCCGCACGAGCCACTCGAGGCCGTGCCGCGCTTCATCCAGCACATCGGGGATGCCGTTGCGTTCCGGAAGTCCGCGGGAATCGAATTGATCGGCAAAGGCATTCGGGTGATCGCGATACGCCATCAGCATCACGAAAGTCGCGTTCGCCGATGTCATGACGTACTGCAGATAATCCGAGGCGTCCGCCCAGCCCCCTGTTACGGGAACGAACTTACCAGCGCGCACGTGATCGTCGACAACGATTCCATCATGCGTGTGCACGACTGTCTTGAACAGTGGATTGAATCCGGAGCGCTGCTCCCTCATGTAGTAGAGCAGCGTGTCGGCCGCGCCTGCGTACACGTTGTCGCGAATCCGGACGAGGGGAGACGTAATTCCACCGGCCGATATGTGGTAGCCGCCGGTGGCCTTCACGGAAGAAAAGTCGAGCCGGTAGTTGGTGATGCACGGACCAAACGGTTTCGCGGCAAGCGGCGAGCGTTGGAGGATTTGTCTTCCAGCCGCGTCGGTAACCGTGAAGCTTCGTAATTCGCTTTTCCCGAGTGCGCAGAAAACAGCGATTTTAGGCGCGTCGGGCAGGTACCCGAGCTGATTGATCCGGATCGCCGCCATGGGTGGCGAAGTCGCGGCGACCTGCGCAGACAGGCCCAGCAGAGCGAAAATCACGGCGTTGATAGTGAGCTTTTGGGTGTCTCACGCTTCTGCAGAACGCGGTCAAAGTATTCGGCAGCGGTCCGCACATCGCGAGCGGAGACATAATCCTCACCCAATCGCCGTGCACCCGCGAGCGCCACCGGGATCAACTGGGAGGCTAAACGACGTATTTCCGGATTCGCCAAGCCGAACTTCCCCGCGTACTCGAGCAAGTCGTTGCTCGGCGCGTCGAGTATTTCAGCAGCGCTGGTCGCGCTCGGTTCATCGTATACGAGACCTGTAACGAAGACAACCGGAGCGGCGAGTGCATCGGGCTCGATCGTATCGGCCGATCGCATCTCGAAGAATTCTTTGGGGCGCACTTCGGGAAAGAGAGTCGACAAATGAAATATCCAGTCCTCGGCCGTTATTGACGAGTCTTGAATCCAGGAGCGAAATGGCTGATAGCCCCTGCCACCTTTACGCATCGCGATCGCGTCGAGAGCGAAGTCGAGATATCGCTCCGCGTAACGAGATTCGTCGCAAACGATTCCGGTGCGCGAGGCATCCAACGTTCTCCATAGGTGGGCGCGATAGCTCGCCCACGCGGTGGCTCGGCCGGCGTACTCGCGTGAGTTCGCGAACATCGCAACGATGATC
>JBJMOA010000063.1:0-14347 GCA_045803975.1 Gemmatimonadaceae bacterium | reverse complement strand
CGAGGTGGGCACCGACACGAACAGCTTCGCGCAGGCGCTGCGTCGTGTCCTGCGACAGGACCCCGACATTCTGCTCGTCGGTGAAATTCGAGACATCGACACGCTCGACACCGCGCTCAAGGCGGCGGAGACCGGTCACCTCGTGTTCTCGACTCTGCATACGACGGATGCGACGCAAACGATCAACCGAATCCTGTCGTTCTACCCGCCGCACCAGCAGACCGAGGTGCGCTACATGCTGTCGACGGCTCTCAAGGCGATCATCTCCTTGCGACTCGTGCGTCGCGCCGACAAAAAAGGTCGCGTGCCCGCCGCCGAGATTCTCGTGAATACCGAAGCGGTGCGCGACCAGATCCGCGACATGAGCAAAGCGCTCAACATTCCGCAGCTGATCAAGGAAGGCGCCGTCCCTTACGGGATGCAGAGCTTCGATCAGTCGCTGATGAACTGGTACCAGAAGGGAGTGATCACGTACGACGATGCGCTGTTCGCGGCGAGCAATCCCGCCGAGTTCTCACTTCGCGCGCAGGGAATCAACGCGTCGAGTGATACTTCGTGGGATACCGTCAAACAGGAAGTCACGTAACTGGCAACTCGTACTTCATAACTGCAACTGAACGGGTGCGAGGTGTGAGCAGAACCCTGGTGAGTTGCGGGTTCACTACGCCGGGACCGGTCGGAGCGCCATAGACAGCTTGTGCTTCGAATGCGAGTGGTGCCGTCACGACGTCGTGAACTCCTAACTCGCCAGGTAGTTGCTCACACCGCGCCCGTTCAGTTGCAGTTACGGGGTGCGAGCACCTCGCACCCGTTCGGTTGTCTTTCGGCTTTTCAGTAGCGAGAAGTCGAAAAAAAAAAGCCCCGCACTCGATGAGTGCGGGGCTCGGAAACCGTCTAGTACTTGGTCTGCTTATCGACGTTGTTACCGATGATTCCGCCAAGGATCGCTCCCGCGGCACCACCGATGATCGCGCCCTTCACCTTGTTTCTGCTGGTGACGGCACCAATCACTGCACCCGCGCCTGCGCCGATCGCGGCGTCACGCTTCGTGTGCTTAACGACCCGCGGCTGCGGGGCTGGTGCGCTGTAAACCGGCGCCGATGAGTACGATCCACCCGAAGAGCTGCGGCGGGTGCTCGTCCGTCGAACAGGCGTACGCACAACCGTGCGCGGTGCGGCCGAGGTGCTTCTCAGCGCCGTCGGTGCGGCAGCGGTCGTGAGTCCAGCGCGCTCCGCGGCAGTGATGCTATCGAGCGGCGTGTACGGCCGGCTCGCTGCTGCGGTCATCAGATCAGAATTTAGCGCACTGTCCGCCGCGGTCATCTTGTTGTCGCCCTTCGAGCAGGCAAACGCGAGAAACGCGGCCGGAAGAATTAGTAACTTTTTGAACATTTTAAGCCTCCAGAATTAACCCGCGCCCCATACGCGTCGGTCACCCCTGTAAAAGGCAGGCTCCATGCCAGTTATGGCACTGATTTAAGCGACCGTAGCGGCGGATAACGCGACCGCTGAGGCCGCATCGTCCTCTAGAGAGGGCGGCAAAGTGAGACGAAAAGTGCTCCCCTGGCCCGGCGTCGAGCAGGCCGTCAACGACCCCTCCAACAGTTGAGCCAGCCGCCTCGAGATCGGCAGCCCCAGGCCCGTGCCCGGCTGCTTCGACTCGGAGACCTGAACGAACTCCTCGAAAATGCGCGCGATGTCTTCCGACGCTATTCCGACGCCCTGATCGATGACTTCCAGTTCTACACCCTTCTCCTCGGTTTGTTTGCATCGCACGCAGATCGGCTTTCCCTCGCCGAACTTGATGGCGTTCGAGAGGAGGTTGAGCAGGATCTGACGCACACGCCGGGGGTCGCTCACGATGTTGAACGGCTCTGACTCCATGTCGAGGGTCAGCGTCGACCCATACTCGTCCGCAAGTGGGCGCACCGTCACGAACAGGTCCTCGATCACCGCTGGGAACATCACCGGCTGCAGTGATAGCTCGATCTTCCCCGCCTCGATCTTCGAGAGATCCAGAACGTCGTTCACGAGCTCGAGGAGATGGCGCGCTGCCTTGAGCGTGCGCTGCAGACCCTCCTTCTGCTTGGAGTTGAGCGGACCGTAGATGTTGTCGAGCATCAGCGTGCTGTAGCCGATGACGGCGTTGATCGGGGTACGGAGCTCGTGACTCATCGACGCATAGAACCGGTTGCGCGCGCCCATCGCCTGCTCGAGTGCGATCTGCCGGCGGTGCAGCTCCTCGTTCATTTGCGACAGCTTGGCCGCCGATCGCGCTTCGGTCTCGAGCAGCGAAGTGCGGTGCTCCAGCTCCAGCTCGCGCTTCTCCGCCTCACGCAGCAGCTCTGACTGGCGCTGCAGCTCGCGCTGCTTCACGAAGAGATCGACGAACACCGAAACTTTCGACCTCAACACGTCGGGATTGAACGGCTTGAACACGTAGTCTACAGCGCCCATCGAGTAACCCTTGAAGACGTACGCGTCCTCTTTGCTAATGGCGCTCAGAAAAATGATCGGAATCGTGCGCGATCTCTCGCGCGACTTGATGATCTCGGCGACCTCGAAGCCATTCATGCCAGGCATTTGCACGTCGAGAAGGATCGTCGCGAATTCGGAGACGAGTACCTGACGGAGCGCCTCGGGACCGGAGTGGGCGCGAACGAGGTTCTGACCCAACGGCTCGAGGATCGCCTCGAGGGCGAGAAGATTTTCGGGTCGGTCGTCGACGAGCAGTATGTTGACGCGATCGTCGTTCATGACGCTGTTCCCCGGACGGCGCGCACCTTCGCGCCATCGTGAGCGAGCTCGACCAAACGCGGAGCGATCCTGTCGAGGGGCAACACCTCGGCGGTGGGGACGGCGCGAATCGCCGCCCTCGGCATGATCGGAATTTCGGCGGTCTTCGGGTCCTGGATCAGACCCACTCCACCGTTCTTCACGATCTGCGCCAAGCCTCGAGCACCGTCCTCATTCGCGCCAGTGAGCACGACCCCAATCGCCTCGCGCTGATAGGTGTCCGCCGCCGAGTTGAACATCACGTCGATCGAGGGACGACTGAATCTCACCGGTTCCTCGACCGTCAGGGACAGGTGCCCCCACTCCACCATCACATGATAATTCGCGGGCGCGAGATGAACGGTTCCCGGAACGAGGGGATCCTTATCCTCGATCTCGCACACAGTGAGCGCGGTCGAGTCCTGCAACAGGTTGGTAAGGAGTCCCTCGGAATCCTTGCCGCGATGTTGAACAATCACTATGGGAATGCGATAGTCGGCGGGCAATCCGCCCAGCAGGCTCCTCATCGCGGCGAGGCCTCCCCACGAGGTGCCCAGCACGACAATGGAGTAGGACACTATCTCACCTTCCGGAAGATTTTTTCCGGCGGCGCGATCTGCTCGTAGCATTCCTCGTGGGCCATGAACCGTAGAGTCTCCTTGCTTCCAAGTCCCAGTACCCCGAACATGGCCAGACTGTCGTAGAACAGGCTGTGCACCTTCGACTGGAGCGTCTTGTCGAAGTAGATGAGAACGTTGCGGCAGAGGATGACGTTGAATTCGCTGAACGAGCGATCAGTCACGAGGTTGTGCTGCGAGAAGATCACGTTCTTCGTTAGCGACTGGTCGAACAGCGCGCCGCCGTATTTGGCGGTGTAGTACTCGGAGAACGATTGCTTGCCACCCGCGCGGATGTAGTTGTCCGTGTACTCCTGCATTCGCTCGAGTGGGAAAATTCCCGCCTTTGCTCGTTGCAGCACGACCTCGTTGATATCGGTCGCATAGATCCGCGCGCGATCATACAAGCCTTCTTCGCGCAGCACCATGGCCATCGAATACACTTCTTCGCCGGTCGAGCAGCCGGCGTGCCACACTCGAATGAACGGATATGTGCGCAGCAGCGGCACCACGTGCTCGCGGAACGTCACGTAGAACGTCGGGTCGCGGAACATCGCGGTGACGTTGATGGAGAGATCGAGCAGGAGCTTCTCCATCATCTCCGGCTCGTGGAGTACGCGCTCCTGGAGAGCGCTAATGCTGTTCAGTCCTTCTTCTTCGATTCGCTTCCACAAGCGTCGCCTGATCGACGCATACGCGTATGCGCGAAAGTCGAAGCCGTAATGCCGGAAGATCCCCTCGAGAAGCAGCTCGATCTCGATTCGCTCGAGGTCGGGCTTGAACGCCTGTCGATCGGATGCCGCGTCAGCGCCGGATCGTTCTTCTACTTGTACAGCCATACTCGCAGCAGCGACAGAAGCTGCTCGGTATCGACAGGCTTCGTTATGTAATCGGAGGCGCCTGCCGCGATGCACTTCTCCCGATCACCTTTCATCGCCTTTGCCGTGAGCGCGATTATCGGAAGCGCCTTGAACTGATCCATCCTGCGGATCGATTTTGTCGTCTCGTAGCCATCCATTTCCGGCATCATCACGTCCATCAGCACGACGTCGACGTTGGGATCTTTCTTGAGCTCCTCCAGCGCCTGGGCTCCGTTTTCAGCGAAGCGCACGTTCATGCCGTGGTCCTCGAGCATGCTCGTGAGCGAGAAGATATTTCGTACATCGTCGTCGACGACGAGGATCGTCTTGCCGGCCACGACCGAATCCGCGTCGTGGAGGTGCTCGAGCATCTTGCGCTTCGGCTCGGGCAGCCTCGCCTCGACGCGGTGCAGGAAGAGCGCGGTCTCGTCGAGAAGGCGCTCCGGCGACTTCACATCTTTGACGATGATCGTCTCCGCGTACTTCTTGATCTTCGTCTCGTCGTCGCGGCTGAGCTCCTTGCCCGTGTAGATGATAATCGGCAGGTCGTGGTTCTCGGGATCCGATTTCACCTTTTCCAGCAAATCGAACCCGCTCATCGCGCCGCCTCCCGAGCGAAGCCCGAGATCCAGCACCATGCAGTCGAAGTGCTTCTCGTGCAGTTTGTCCATCGCGTCTTCCGCCGACGGCACCGCGGTTATCTCGACATCGTCGTGTCCGATCAGATCGACGATACTCTGCCGCTGTGTCTCATTGTCCTCGACGACCAATAGTCTCTTCGGAACCGTATCGATAAACGTCGAGATGCGCGCGAACGCGGCGTCGAGTGCTTCCTTGCTCACCGGCTTCTCGAGATACGCGATCGCGCCAGCCTTGAGGCCTTCGCGCTTCTGCTCCACGCCCGAGATGATGTGCACCGGCACGTGGCGAGTCTCGGGATCGCGCTTGAGCCGATCGAGCACCTCGAGACCGTCCATGCCCGGCATGTCGATGTCCAGCGTGATCGCGTCGGGCCGCACTTCGCGCGCTGCCCTCAATCCCGCCTCGCCGTCCAGCTCCACGACGCCCTTGTAACCTTTGTCGCGCGCCATGTCGAGCAGCACCTTGGCGAAGCTCTGATCGTTCTCGATCACGAGCACCGTGCGATCGCCCTCCTCGATGTCGTCGCGATCGTCGGCGATCACTGTCTGCGGCACCGCCCTGCGTTCCGGACGATACAGCAGTGCGTCTCCTCCCACCTCAGGGCGCCGACGCTGGTTCCGGCGTGTCGGGCCTCTCACCGGCATCGGACGCCGCGTTGGCGGCGATGAGGATGCCTCCGCCGGCTCGCGGGTCGAGAAATCGACTCTCGCCAGGTCGCGGTCCGGTCCATCCTGGCGCGGGATGTAGCGCACGGGCAGGAACAGCGTGAACGTGCTGCCCTGATTCTCGCTACTCTCTACGCGGATCTCACCGCCCAGCAGCCGCGCGATCTCGCGGCTGATCGACAGTCCGAGCCCCGTTCCACCATAACGCCGACTGGTAGTGCCGTCAGCCTGCTGGAACGCTTCGAAGATCAAGCGCTGCTTGTCTTTCGCGATGCCGATTCCGCTATCCGTCACCGCGAATGCGATGACCTCGGTCGCAGCCTCGAGCGTCGGGTTCTGGAATCGACGCCCCTTCTCGGCGCGACGCATTGTCAGCGTGACATCACCTTCGTCCGTGAACTTGAATGCGTTGGACAACAGGTTCTTGAGTACCTGCTGCAACCGTCCGCCGTCAGTGTAAACAGCGGGCGGAAGATCGGCGTTGACCTCGACGTGGAATTCGAGACCCTTCTGTTCCGCGAGCGCTCTGAAATTGCGCTCGACGAAATCCTTGACCTCGGCAAGTCGAACTTCGGTCGGATTGACGTCCATCTTGCCCGCTTCGACCTTCGACAGATCGAGCACGTCGTTGATCAGATTCAGCAAATCGCTTCCCGATGTGAGAATCGTCTGCGCGAACTCGACCTGCTTGGGCGACAGATTTCCTTCCTTGTTCTCGCTCAGGAGCCGCGCGAGAATGAGCAGGCTGTTGAGCGGTGTGCGCAGCTCGTGCGACATGTTGGCGAGGAATTCCGACTTGTACTTGGAGCTCAGCGCGAGCTGCTCGGCCTTTTCCTCGAGCGCCAGACGCGCTGCCTCCACCTCTTCGTTCTTCGACTCGACCTTTCGATTCTGCTCGGCGAGGAGCGAAGCCTTTTCCTCGAGCTCCTCATTGACCTGCTGCAGCTCCTCCTGCTGGTCCTTGAGCAACTCTTCGGATGTGCGGAGCGTCGCCGCCTGCGTCTCCAGTTCGGCGTTCGATTTCTTGAGCTCCTCCTGCTGCGTGCGCAATTCCTCCGACTGACTCTGGAGCTCCAGCGTCAGGCTTTGAGACTGCTCGAGCAGCTCCGCCGTTCTCATGTTCGCCGAGATCATGTTGATCACGACGCCCACGGTCTCGGCGAGCTGATCGAGGAAGAGTTGGTGGATCTGGCTGAAGGGCAGGAACGAGGCGAGCTCGATCACCGCTTTTATCTCGCCCTCGAACAGCACCGGCAGGACGATGATGTTGCGCGGTGGCGCCTCGCCCAAACCAGACGTTATCGCGATGTAGTCGTCCGGAACGTTGGTGAGGAGAATCGGCTTCTTCTCGAGCGCAGCCTGACCGACGAGTCCTTCGCCGAGGTAGAACCGGTTGCCGACGTGCTTGCGCTCCTTGTAGGCGTAGCTGGCAATGAGCTTGAGCACGGGCGTGTTGTTGTCCTCCTCGTCCATGATGTAGAACGCGCCGTGATGCGCCGATACCAGCGGAGTGAGCTCGGACATAATGAGCTTCGAGACCGACTCGAGATCTTTCTGGCCCTGCATCATCCGCGAGAACTTGGCGAGGTTGGTCTTGAGCCAGTCCTGCTCGCTGTTCTTTTCCGTAGTCGTCTTCAGGTTCGCGATCATCTGGTTCAGGTTGTTCTTGAGCTCGTCGAGCTCTCCCTGGGCCTCGACCGCGATCTGCCTGCTCAAATCGCCACGCGTGACCGCTGTCGCGACATCGGCGATGGCGCGCACCTGCAGCGTCAGGCTGTTCGCCATCGCATTCACGTTGTCGGTGAGCGCTTTCCACGTCCCAGCCGCGCCCGGCACCTCGGCCTGACCGCCGAGTTTCCCTTCCGTGCCGACTTCTTTGGCGACGCGGGTCACTTCGTCGGCGAAGACACGCAGCGAGTCCACCATCGCGTTGACGGTGTTTTTCAGCTCGAGAATCTCACCGCGCACTTCGACGGTGATCTTCTGCGAGAGGTCTCCTTTGGCCACAGCGGTCGTGACGAGGGCGATGTTCCGGATCTGACTCGTGAGATTGCCGGCGAGAGTGTTCACGTTGTCGGTGAGATCTTTCCAGGTACCGGCAACACCGGGGACGTGAGCCTGGCCACCGAGTTTTCCCTCGGTGCCGACGTCACGCGCGACACGAGTTACTTCCGACGAAAATGCGCTGAGCTGATCGACCATCGTGTTGATGGTGTTCTTCAGCTCCAGGATTTCTCCCTTCACGTCGACCGTCATCTTGCGAGAGAGATCGCCTTTCGCCACGGCGGTCGTAACGTCGGCGATGTTTCTCACCTGGCCGGTCAGGTTCGACGCCATGAAATTCACGTTGTCGGTGAGATCCTTCCACGTTCCCGCTACTCCCGGCACGTTCGCCTGACCGCCGAGTCGTCCTTCGGTTCCTACTTCACGAGCAACGCGGGTTACTTCGCCGGCGAATACGCTCAGGCTGTCCACCATGGTGTTGATCGTTTGCTTGAGCTCGAGAATCTCGCCCTTCACGTCGACGGTGATCTTGCGCGAGAGGTCACCCTTCGCGACCGCGGTCGTGACGTTGGCGATGTTTCGAATTTGCGCCGTAAGGTTGGACGCCATCGCGTTCACGTTGTCGGTAAGATCCTTCCAGGTGCCGCCGACTCCAGGCACGACAGCCTGACCACCGAGCTTCCCTTCGGTTCCTACCTCTTTGGCGACGCGCGTGACCTCCGACGCGAATGCACTGAGCTGGTCCACCATCGTGTTGATCGTGTCCTTGAGCTCGGCGGTCTCACCCTTCGCTTCGACCGTGATCTTGCGTGAGAGATCGCCTCGCGCGACCGCCGTGGTCACCGCGGCAATGTTTCTCACCTGTCCCGTGAGATTGCCGGCGAGTGTATTCACGTTGTCGGTAAGGTCTTTCCAGGTGCCGGCAACGCCAGGAACATTCGCCTGGCCTCCCAGCTTCCCTTCCGTTCCCACTTCGCGCGCCACGCGCGTCACCTCGGCGGCGAACGCGCTAAGCTGATCGACCATGATGTTGATGGTGTTTTTCAGCTCGAGGATCTCGCCCTTGGCTTCGGCGGTGATCTTCCGGTTCAAATCGCCCTTGGCGACGGCCGTGGTCACGTCAGCGATGTTGCGAACCTGGCCGGTGAGATTCGAGGCCATGAAGTTCACGTTGTCAGTCAGATCCTTCCAGGTACCCGCGACACCCGGTACTTCTGCCTGGCCACCGAGTCGCCCTTCAGTGCCGACTTCCTTTGCGACGCGCGTTACCTCGGATGCGAACGAGCTCAGTTGATCGACCATCGTATTGATGGTCTGCTTCAGCTCGAGGATTTCTCCTTTGACGTCGACGGTGATCTTCCTCGACAGATCTCCCTTTGCGACGGCCGTCGTGACGTCAGCAATGTTTCGGATCTGACCGGTAAGGCTGCCGGCCATCGCATTGACGTTGTCGGTGAGATCCTTCCACGTGCCCCCAACTCCCGGTACGTCCGCCTGCCCGCCAAGTCTTCCCTCGGTTCCTACCTCGCGCGCAACGCGCGTTACCTCGGATGCAAAGGTGCTTAGTTGGTCCACCATCGTGTTGACAGTGTTCTTTAGCTCGAGGATCTCACCGCGTGCATCGGCGGTGATCTTTTGCGAAAGGTCTCCCTTCGCCACGGCAGTCGTGACCGCCGCGATGTTTCTCACCTGGCTGGTGAGATTTCCGGCGAGCGTGTTGACGTTATCGGTCAAATCTTTCCACGTTCCCGCGACGCCCGGGACTTCAGCCTGACCGCCGAGCCTTCCTTCGGTTCCCACTTCGCGGGCGACACGAGTGACTTCAGACGCGAACGAGCTGAGCTGGTCCACCATGATGTTGACGGTGTTTTTCAGCTCGAGGATCTCGCCCTTCACGTCGACGGTGATCTTGCGGGAGAGGTCGCCTCTCGCCACCGCCGTCGTAACATCCGCGATATTGCGGATCTGACCGGTGAGGTTGGAAGCCATGAAATTGACGTTGTCGGTCAGGTCCTTCCACGTTCCGGCGACACCCGGCACCTGCGCCTGACCGCCCAGCTTCCCTTCCGTACCGACCTCGCGCGCAACGCGCGTCACCTCGGAGGCGAACGCGCTCAGCTGATCGACCATCGTGTTGATGGTGTTCTTTAGCGCGAGCGTTTCACCGCGCGCTTCGACTGTGATCTTCTGCGACAAATCTCCCTTCGCGACCGCTGTCGTAACGGCGGCAATGTTTCGCACCTGGCTCGTGAGATTGCCGGCGAGCGTATTCACGTTGTCCGTCAGGTCCTTCCATGTACCGGCGACGCCGGGCACCTCGGCCTGACCGCCCAACTTGCCTTCGGTTCCAACTTCGCGTGCAACGCGTGTCACTTCGTTGGCGAAGGAGCCGAGCTGGTCGACCATCGTGTTGACGGTAGTGCCGATGCGGAGGAACTCGCCCTGCACCGGTTTGCCGTCGATCTCGAGCACCATCTTCTGTCCGAGATCGCCTTCGGCGACGGCGGACAAAACGCGCGCAACTTCCGTCGTTGGCGAAGCCAGGTCGGTGATAAGCGTATTCACAGCACCTACCGTGGATCGCCAGCCGCCGGTCACCTCGCCAATCGAAGCGCGGTCGTTCATCTGGCCCTGGCGACCAATCGTCTTGCTTATTCGCACCATCTCGTCGCACAGCCGCTCGTTGAGCTTCGCGACGTCATTGAAGGCATCAGCGATCTCCGCGAGCAGCGGATCCTCAGAGATCGGGATTCGGACGTTGAACTCACCGTCCCTCAACTCCCGCATTGCGCCCAGAAGTACCCGGAGGTCTAGCGCCCTGATTTGGCCATCAGGCGCGAGGATCGGAACTTCATGCTCGGTTTCCGCGCCGCGCCGTGTGGAGCGTATCCCGTTTCCGTTTCGCTTGTCGCGCGGTTTGCCGCCGTTTCGTGAGCTTTTTCGTCGGGCTTCTGTGCTTTTTGAGGAACGGGCGGGATTCCGGTCAGTTCCGGTCTCTTCCATCTCGATTGCGTCGCCGATCTCCACGACTTTACTCCTTGATATGACTTCTTTTGGGCCCGCGAGTGGCGGGATCGATAACCCTGCGTCCGCGGGAAACCCCATCGGAGGGGATTAGTGTTTACTGTTCAAAAGCGGGGCCGTTGTTAGGCCGCGATCGGCCGGCCGTTTTTGCCGCCTTCGTCGAGGCCAGCATGGGCCTTTTGAACGGTTACGCCGGAGCGGGAATCAGTTCGACCCGGTCGCCGACCCTGATTTCTCCCTCGTTGAGAACCCGCGCGTAAACTCGACTCCATCCGGGATGGATCCTGTGCGCGATCCGGACGAATTTCCCGTCCGTAAACGATTCCTTGATCGTTTTGCAGGGATTCGTGAAGGACGCGACTTCCAGCAGAACCTGGTTTCCGACTCGAAGGCGGACTCCTGGAACGACGTTGGCCCATTGAATTCCCTGTACCGTAAGGTTCTCGCCAGCGGTTCCAAGGTCGATGGGATGTCCTTCCTTTTGGAGCGCTTGGATCAATTCCAGCGCATATACACAGACGGCCCGTTCTGATCCTCCGTGGTGCTTTTTATCGTTTTGCGCATCTCCTTGGAGACCCGAATGAGACAGTCTTGCGCCACTAACGCGTCTCTTCGGGACTCCGCCACCTGAGAGATTTACGGAGACGACAGAGCCTGTTCGATTGCTCTCGAATTCATTCATCGATTGGGTGCGGTCCGGCTTCCGGCTTCTCGCTAACCAGAAAGCTCACCGGGATTCCGCCATTGCTGGTACTGAATCGGGATTTCAAAGAGAGCCGGGTGTGTCTTGCCAGGCTCGGATCGGCCGTCAAGACGCCGAGCCGCCATCTGTTGTCGGGGCGGAGCGCGGAGCCTAGTCGCGCGTAGAGATTACGGAGCGCATCCGTGTCACCAACTCGAACCCCGTACGGCGGGTTCGTCAGGATCCATCCAGTCCCCGCGCCGCTTTCTTCCAGGCCGGCCATCGACTCCGACAACGACGCCGTCGAGAACTGAATGTCGCCTGCGACGCCCGCTCTCTCGGCATTTCTCGTTGCGGCGTCAATTGCTCCTGCATCTCTGTCGCCGCCACGAATTCCCTCGGCATTTCCGTTCACCGTCTGCGCGTGTTCGATTGCTCGATCCCAGATCTTTCTGTCGAACGACGGCCATTTCATGAATTGAAAATCTCGCCTGAGCCCGGGTGCGATGCCACGTGCGATGAGCGCGGCCTCGATCGGGATCGTGCCCGATCCGCACATCGGGTCGAGTAGCGGTTCGCCGCGCTTCCAGCCGCTCGCGAGAACCATCGCCGCGGCCAGGGTTTCACGGAGTGGCGCCTTTGCGACCTCTTTTCGGTATCCGCGCCGGTGCAAAAGGTCGCCGGAGCTATCGGCGCTGATCTCGCACTCGTCGTCAACGATTCGCACCAGGAAACTCTGCGACCTTTCCGTCGCGTCGTCGCTGGGGACAGCGTTTCCCGAATCGTTTGCATCCGCGTCTTCACCGTCGTTGGATGACGTCGCTTGTCCGAGTTCGACGCTCGCTGGCGCCACGCGTGCAATCGCGCCAAGCACCCGCTCGGCAACCGCGTCTGAGTGATAGAGCCGGGATTTTCTGCACGTCACCCTCACCGACACCGGTCCGCTGGCGGGCAGGAAATCTTCCCAGCGAATTTTCCTCGCGCGCCGCTCCAGCTCGTAGAACGTGCTGGCGTGAAAGCGTCCAAGCCTGACCAACACGCGCGTCGCTGTGCGCAGCCAGAGATTTGCCTGATAGATGCGGTCGAGATCGCCGTGGAACTCGACTCCTCCAACGATCTGCTTTCCCTTGACGCCCAGCGTCTTGAGCTCGCCGGCAGCGATCGACTCGATACCGGGAGCCGTCGACGCAAAAATCTCGAAGTCGCGTCCCCCTTCCCCCATCACCCTTCCCCGAGCCGTCACTTGTAAGCGCGCATCCTCATAGGCGTTCGCTCAGGTTACATAACTGCCTCCAGACCGGTAAGTGGCGGAATGCTTTGTGCTTGTATGAGGCAGAGTGTCAACACGTATCACCAGGGAGTCGGCACGACAGCTACTCCGTGAGCGCTTTGGGCATCAGGATTTTCGCCCTGGTCAATGGGAGCCGCTGAACGCGGTTCTTGCCGGGCGTGATGCGCTTGTCGTCATGCCGACGGGCAGCGGCAAGTCGCTGATCTACCAGCTCCCCGCGCTCCTCCTTCCGGGACTCACGATCGTCGTCAGTCCGCTGATCGCCCTGATGAAAGATCAGCACGACAAACTCTCGGCGCAGGGCGTCAATTCCGTCGCGATGCATTCGCATTTGTCGACATCGGAAACCCGCGAGGCGCATCGGCAAATCGCGGAAGGGGAAGGGGAGATCTTGTACCTCACTCCCGAGCGGTTCAAAGATCGCGCGTTCTTCGAGCACTTGATGTCCCGCCCGATAAGCCTCTTCGTGGTCGACGAGGCTCATTGCGTCAGTCAGTGGGGTCACGATTTCCGCCCCGACTACCTCTCGCTCGGCGGCATCTCCAAGCGACTTGGCCGTCCGCCGATCCTCGCTCTAACCGCTACGGCGACGGCGCACGTTCAGGCCGACATCGTCCGGCAACTGGGCATGATCGATCCTCACATCACGATCACGGGGTTCGCGCGCCCCAATCTTCGCTTCGAGGTGATCCGCACCGTCAACGACCAGATCAAGGACACGACGGTGCGGCACGCACTGCGCGAGTTCGAGGGATCGGGGGTGATCTACGTCGCGACAGTGAAGGAAGCCGAGCGCCTGCATGACATGCTGGCGGAGGACTTCAAGATCGGGCTGTATCACGGCAAGCGACCGGCGGCCGATCGCAAGGATGTTCAGGATCGTTTCATGGCGGGCGAGCTCAAGGCGATCATCGCGACGAATGCTTTCGGACTGGGCATCGACAAGCAGGATCTTCGCTGGGTGATTCACTACCATTTTCCCGGCTCCATCGAGGCGTACTACCAGGAAGCGGGAAGAGCAGGTCGGGACGGCGCGCCAGCCGTGTGTCGGGTGCTTTACCGAGTGGAAGACAAACGGATCCAGTCCTACTTCCTCGGAGGGAAGTATCCGGAGGTGCAGGAAGCGGCGCAGGTGGCGCTCGCACTGGAGAAGTATCCCCTCAAGACGCCGGTGCTCCTCGACGACATCGTGGAGATCACCGGGATTCCTTCGCGCAAGGCAAAAATCGTATTCGCGCTCCTCAAGCGACACGGACTCGTGCGCGAGCATCGCGGCGGCAAGTGGGAGCGGCTAGGCGACAATCTTTGCGCGGTGGACCTGAGCGCGGACCTCCAGGATTACGAGGAGCGTCGCGCGATGGATCAGGAGAAGCTCCGCACGATGATCCAGTTCTGCCAGACGACCCAATGCCGGACGCGCTACATCCTCGAGCACTTCGGCGAGGAAGTCGATCCCGATTGGCGGTGCGACAACTGCGACGCTTGCGATGCCATGCAGGAGGCGGGCGAGGACAACGGAACTGTTGCGAGGACTGGCATCGCGGCGATGCAGGTTTGAACGGCAACTGGCATCTCGTCACTGAAGGCTTTGAACTGCAACTGAACGGGTGCGAGTGTGTGAGCAACTACCTGGCGAGTTATGGGTTCACGACGTCGTGACGGCACTACTCGCATTCGTAGCACAAGCCACAATGTGGCGCTCCGATCGGTCCCGGCGTAGTGAACCCGCAACTCACCAGGGTTCTGCGCACACCTCGCACCCGTTCAGTTGCAGTTTGAAGACAGCT
>JBJMOA010000062.1:0-11964 GCA_045803975.1 Gemmatimonadaceae bacterium | reverse complement strand
AAAGTTCATCTCAAGCACCTGATGGCAAAGCTCGCGGTCGATGACCGCACCGAAGCGGTGACCCTGGGGCTTCAGCGGGGGATCATCCACCTCGACGATTAACCATCCGTTCGCCGATTGTAAACAGTCGTAAAGAGTCGGCGCACTACTGGCGGTCCAACCGTTGAAGTCCCATCGTAGTGAAAGGTGGGCAGTCTCTCCCCGCGCTACAGCACGGTTGCGTGAGAAACGGATGATCGAAGCTGGAGTTCAACACAGCGATCCGGCGGGTGTTCGCGTTCCGGATACAGCCTCATATGGCACCGCGATTGACGACGACGCGTCGCGGCGGAACAGAGAAGGTAATCTCCGCGCGGAAATCAATCATCTGCTGGCGCGGGCCGACAGCACCCAACGCCTTCTTCAGGCGTGTACTGATGCGATCGCCGACAAGCTGAATGTCGTCTTCGCGCGGATCTGGACGCTCGAGCGCGGCCATCACATCCTCGAGCTTCAGGCGAGCTCCGGATTGTATACCGGATTGCACGGCAGTCATTCACGGATTCCGGTAGGGCACCTCAAGGTCGGCTTGATCGCAGAGACCCGAGTTCCTTATCTCACCAACACAGTACTCGGTGATCCGCGCATTCAGAATCAGGAGTGGGCGAGGCAGGAGGGTATCGTCGCTTTCGCCGGCTATCCGCTGCTGGTGGACAATCGCGTGATCGGCGTCCTGGCGGTGTTTGCTCGTCAGCCGTTGGGGCCCGAAACACTCGAGACCCTCGGCTCAATCGCGGGCATTGTCGCTCAGGGAATCGAACGCCAGCGCTCGGAGAAGGAGTTGCGGCGAGCGATCAAGGAAAGCCGCAACGCGGTGGTGGGAGAGCGAACGCGTATCGCGCGGGAAATGCACGACGGGTTGCTTCAGAACGTGACAGGTATCGCGCTGCAGCTCCGTGCGTTGCTGCCGCGCGTTCGCTCTGCTCCTGACGAGGCGGCGGCCGTTCTCGAGCGCATACTCGACCTCGCGGAACGAACCACCACTGAGGCGCGGTTGGCAGTTGTCGGTATGCGGCATTTCGCCGGGAGCGGCGATGTAGTGAAGGCTGTGCAAAGCGCGGCTGAGCGGGTATTGGCGGGAAGCACACTTCGTTTAGCAGTCGACGTTCGTGGACGAGCGCGCGAGGTGTCGCCGAGGATTTGCGACGCAACCGCGTTGATCGTTGAGCAGGCGATCACGAACGTCATAAGACACGCGCAGGCGGAGACAGTCTACCTAACCGTGGATTTCGGCATTCGGGGGCTGCGTGTCTCCATCCGCGACGATGGTCGCGGGTTTGTGCCGGACCATGCAAAGTCCGGAGCAACTCATTTCGGATTGCTGGGAATGCGTGAGCGGGCGAGAGAAATCGGCGCCGAGGTCCGGGTACGTAGCGCGCTCGCGCGCGGAACGACCGTGAGCGTCCTGGTGGCTTATCGCGCCAGGTAAGCTCTTAAGGCAAAGCTCACTCCTTAAGAGTAGACTGAAGATTCCTCTTTCGGCTAATACATCCCACGCTCCCTTTTCGTGATTATGGCTGATTGACTCGCCATTCAATCATTTAACCAGGGAGAGTATATGCCGACGATTACCACCAAAGACGGCGCTCAGATTTTTTACAAGGATTGGGGCACCGGCCAACCTGTCGTGTTCAGTCACGGTTGGCCGCTCAACGCTGACGCCTGGGACGAGCAACTCTACTTCTTCGCGTCTAACGGGTTCCGCGCCATTGCGCACGACCGCCGCGGTCACGGCCGATCGACGCAGACGAAGAACGGCAACGACATGAACACGTACGCCGACGACCTTGCCGCGCTTACCAACGAGCTCGACCTGAAAAACGCGATTCATGTCGGTCACTCGACCGGCGGTGGCGAAGTGACGCGATACATCGGGCGGCACGGCACCAAGCGTGTCGCCAAGGCGGTATTGGTCGATGCCGTACCGCCACTTCTGCTCAAGACGAAGGACAATCCGGACGGCTTGCCGATCGAGGTATTCGACCAGATTCGCACCAGCCTCGTCAATGACCGCTCGCAGTTCTGGAAGGATTTCGCGATTCCGTTCTACGGCGCGAATCGGCCAAACGCAAAGATCTCCCAGGGCATCCTGGACGCATTCTGGCTGATGAGCATATCGGCGGGATTTGCCGCAGCATATGAGTGCATCACAGCGTTCTCGGAGACGGACTTCAGAGAAGACCTCAAGAAGTTCGACGTGCCGACGCTCATCATCCACGGCGACGACGACCAGATCGTGCCGTTCAATATTTCCGGCGCGAAGTCCTCGAAGCTCGTCAAGGGCGCGACACTCAAAGTTTACAAAGGTGCGCCACACGGGCTCATGTCCACCAACAAGGAACAGTTCAACCTGGATCTGCTGCAGTTCGCGAAACAGGAGGCGAAAGTCGTAGATTCGGCAACGCGGGCGCGACCCACGGACTCGAGCACGACTGAGGTCAGGGCTTAGCGGGAGGCGGGCGGCGGGAACTACAATACGGCGGAGCGTTGATCGGGCCGCGCTCCGCCGATGTGACTCGCACAACTCAGAGGAAGATCTCGTGAAGATTGTGATTGTTGGGGGCACCGGACTTATCGGATCGAAAGTCGTAACGAGGCTGCGGAGCTCCGGCTTCGAAACGACTGCAGCGTCGAGGACTTCGGGAATTGATATCATGACCGGCGGCGGAATGGCCGACGTGCTCGAGGGGGCGTCAGTGGTAATAGATGTCTCCAACCCTCCAACTTTTGACGGCGCTCAAGCACTGGAGTTTTTTGAGACGTCGACCACCAACCTGCTCGAGGCCGAAGGGGAAGCGGGCGTGCGGCATCACATCGCGCTGTCGGTCGTCGGCATAGAGCGGCTCTCCGAGAGTGGCTACATGCGCGCGAAGTTCGCGCAGGAGAAGCTGATCAAAGACAACGCGATTCCATATTCAATTGTCCGGGCGACGCAGTTTTTCGAGTCGATCCAGAAGCTCGCCGGATTGGCGAGCGACGGCGCAACGGTCCATGTGCCGCCGGTGTTGATCCAGCCGATCGCCGGTGACGATGTTGCGCGCATGTTGAGCAACGTCAGTGTCGGCGCTCCACTGAACAGTACCATTGAAGTGGCCGGCCCTGAACAGTTCCGCGCGCATGAACTGGCGACACGCCGTTTGATGGCACGGCACGACTCACGTGAAGTTATCGTCGACCCCGAGGCGCGCTTTTTCGGCGCTAGAGTTGACGACCGCTCTCTCCTGCCCGGCGTTGGTGCGCACATCGCCGAGACCCGCTTCGCTGACTGGCTCGGCCATTCCGTCGAAAGAGCTTACGGTACTCTGCGTCCGCCAACCTCGGCGGACGAGGCTGGCGGACAGCAAGTACTCTATTAAACCGTGGCACTCGCGAACTGACGGCTTAGCCAGTCTTCTCCTGCGGCCGACTCCGCTTTCACGGTGATTGCTCCAGTTGATTGTTCGCGGACTGCAGGGCCGTATAGCCCAACGCCCGCGACACCTGCGGCCGACGTGTCGCATGTTCGACGGCCCACGCCAGTGCAAAGTCGGCGACCTCTTCCCATCCTTTCTGGGCAGGCATGAGATGCGACCGTCCGGCGAATTCCTTTATCTCCGTGACCGTGTTGGATTTGTAGTGCTTGAGGTTCGACTTTTGAATCGCGGGCGGCATCAGATGATCTTCGCCACCCGAAATGAACAGCAGCGGTGCGCGAGCGTCATTGTGGTAGTTGACCGCGATGTCCTGAGGCCCGGGGATGAAGTTCGCGAGCACGCTGTCCCAGAAAATGCCGCCCGACGCGGGGACGTAGTACCGCTCGTAGGCCGCGCGCGCATCGGCTTCCTCGAATGTGTTGGTGAAGATGTACCGCCATTGCTCGTAGGTGAGTGGCACTGCCTTGTGACGATTCGCCGGGTTCTTGAATACCGGCAACGATGCCTTCAGCTGCGTGAGCGGTACGACGCGCACGCCTTCAGTCGGTGCGGAATCGATCACCACCCCACACGCCCCGTAACCGCGGTCGAGCAGTAGCTGCGTAAATGCTCCGCCGGCTGAGTGACCCATGATGATCGGTGGCTCATCGAGTCCGCCGACGACGGCCTCGAGCACCGTCATGATACCGGGAACCGTTAGGCGCTCGATTGGCTTCGGATTGCGCCTGAGCGCTTCGACCTCGACCTCGAAGCCTGGGTACGCGGGCGCAAGCACGCGATAGCCCCGGGCTTCGTAACGTGTGATCCAGTTTTCCCAGCTCCTCGCCGTCACCCAAAAGCCGTGAACTAGGACGATTGTATCGGGACCCTTCAATGGTGCTCGCACGTGCGTCTCCTTGTGGGAAGGTCGCTGAAACAATGCGACACGCGCGTGTGCGACAGCATTACCCGTTCGAGGAATCTTGAGATGCCACCACCCGGCGGCTCGCAGGCCTGGTGAAGTATGAGATCCCCACGAGCGCCAGAATCGTCAACGACAGACCCCACGTTTTAACGCCGTCACCCGACAAATAGGCCGAGATGGTCGCCATTACCAGGGCGAACGTGACGCCCGCGTACGCCCATTCCTTGAGCAGCGCAAATCCCGGCAACAGCAGCACGATCGCGGCTACTGGCTTCGCGATTCCGAGGACGATTCGGAGGTGCTGCGGATAGCCGGCCTTGGCGAATCCGGCGACGACCTCCGCACTCCCGGTGAGATACGACAGGGACCCGAGCAGCGCGATGCACGCCAGCGAGGTGCTGATCCAGTAGGCAATCTTCCGAGCCATGAAATCTCCGACGAGTGTTCAAGTGGCTACAATTTGCACATTAGATCATAACGCCTTCGAGGTTAGTCTCGCTTCAAACCTTTGGGGCGTCTGATTGATCCAATTGCAGGGGCCGTCTGCTGCCCACCACCTTGCTCTGGAGCTCCAATGTCGCAACCAACTCGAATCCGTCCCCTAGATCTCATCAGTCGATTGCCGGCCGCGCTCTACCTGATGCTGCTGGCAACTTTGACGTCGACCGCGATCGCGCAAGGCGCTGACGAGGGTAGTTGGCGGCTCTATTACCAGCCATCACGCGAGCGCGTCCAGCTCACTTTCGAGCATTATGAGAATGGGTACCGTCGGAACGGAATGACGTCTTTCGGCGTGCGCCCCACAGAGCTACGCGGACTGCCATCATCGCAGCTCTCGTCCTACAGCGGGCCGGTCAGATTCCAGCTGGTACGTGATGCCGGCACCTTCAACTTCGAGGGCCAGCTGCGCGACGGCCATGGTACGGGCTCCTTCACCTTCTCGCCGGATTCGCGGTTCCCGCAGGAGCTCGCCTCGCGCGGTTACGAGCGACCGACGACGGGGCAGCAATTCTGGCTCGCGCTCCACGATGTTGGCTACTCGATGATCGACGAGCTGCGCAGACAAGGATACGAGCGTCCATCGGTCGACGAGCTCGTTACCATGGGAATGCACGGTGCCAACCTCGCATACATGAAGTCACTCAGTAACGCCGGATATCGAGTGGCCGACACTCGTCGTCTCGTCAGTCTTCGTGACCACGGGGTTTCCGACGATTTCATTCGCGGTCTCGCCGACGCGGGATACAAAAATCTTTCGCTCGACGATCTACAGGAGCTGCGTGACCACGGCGTGACGCCCGATTACATCGAGTCGCTCCGCCGTTTCGGCTTCACCGGTTTGACGACTGACCAATTGCTGATGGCGCGCGATCACGGAGTCACGGAGTCGTTCATCGAGGGCCTACGCGACCTGGGCTACACGAATGTCAGTCTGCGGGATTTCGTCAGACTGCGCGATCATGGAGTCACGCGTGGGTTTGCGCAGGGACTTCGCGCGGATTACGGGCGCCTGCTCAGCATCGAGGAGCTCGTTCGCCGCCGAGACCGAGGGGATTATTAGGCTCAACCCTTTAGTGGCGTAGTGCATCCAATGCTTACCACCCTTACCGGACACCCGACCATGCACCGTACTCCATTTTCCGCCATCACCCTTGGATTGCTTCTTCTCGCCACCGTGGCGAGTGCGCAAACCCGCGATCGCGCCGACCGCTGGCGCGACAACTGTGAACGCGGATGGAACAACGGACGGGCGCGTTTCTGTGAGCTGCGCACCTACACCATCTCGCCCGCGCCGCGTATCTCGGTTGATGGCGGAGACAACGGCGGTGTGGCGTTCATGGGCGAGAACCGCCGTGACGTAAGGGTTGTTGCGCGAGTTCAGGCGAGTGCCGATGATGATGCGACGGCACGCGAGATTGCGCGTCAGATTCGAATCTTCACCGACGGCGGACGAATCCGCTCCGAAGGGCCCGAGCATCGCGATCATAATTCGTGGTCAGTGAGCTACGACGTTTACGTTCCCAATCAGTCGAATCTCGAGGCCAACACGGAAAACGGCGGCATCTCGGTCGACGATGTTCGCGGGGAGATGAATTTCGAGGCAACGAATGGTGGCATTCATGTCTCCGACGTTGGCGGCAACGTACGCGCGCGGACGACCAACGGTGGCGTGGTCGCGAATCTTTCGGGATCGAGCTGGCAGGGTCAGGGCCTGGATCTGCGCACGACGAACGGAGGCGCGACTGTGTACGTCCCGCGCGGCTACAACGCTCAGCTCGAGACTGGCACCACCAATGGCGGGATGCGAGTCGACTTCCCGATCACAGTGCGTGGCTCGCTTACTCGACGCATCTCAACTCAGCTCGGGTCGGGGGGGCCGCTTGTGCGTGTGGTCACGACGAACGGCGGAGTGCATATCGCGGAGCGGTGAGCCACCGCCGCATTGTAGCGTCTTAAGGCTCCGGCCTTTTTGCCCGCGGACTGGAGGCGCCAATTAATGCACCCGAACCGATCAGCAGCGTACTCACGATTGGCCCAATCGGGCTGGAAAGAGTCTTTACAGCGATGCCAGCGGCGAACAAAAAACCGATCGCCGCTCCGAACGCTGTAGGCCATAGCTGAGTCCGCACAATCCAGTGTCGCCACAGGGCAACACGCGCTGTCGCCATCGATGCGAGGAGACCACCGACGACTCCGCCGACCCAAAGGCCAGCGCTGCCGAAAGCATGCCCGACCATTGATCCGACGGCACCACCGAGCCCGCCGAGTATGCAGGCGGTAACAAAGAGAGCGACGCGATTCATTCCACTAACAGATTTAATGCTTGATGAGCCGCGGCGCGAACTGACAAGTCAATCCGCTCCGGCTACATTAGCGTTACTGTGGAAGACCTCACGAACGGCCCGCTCACCAGGCATCTGTTGAAGACCACGAGCTTCATGCTCGTGACGATGATTTTCCAGACGCTGTATTTCCTGATCGACCTTTATTGGGTCGGCCGGCTCGGTACGCACGCGGTCGCCGCCGTGGGAATAGCAGGCAACTTCACCTTCATCGTGCTCGCCCTGACGCAGATGCTCGGCGTCGGCACGACGACGGTCGTATCGCACGCGGTTGGAAGAAAGAACCGCGATGATGCGCAGCTGATGTTCAACCAGGCGCAGGTGCTGGCAATCGTTACGGGAATTGCTTTTTTGATTATCGGGATGCTGGTGCGACTTCCATACACTCGCGCGATGAGCCCCGATGGCGAGACCGGCGCGCTCGCCGCGCAATACCTTCTCTGGTTCATTCCCGCGATGGCGCTGCAGTTCCTGATGGTCGCGGCGGGCGCCGCGCTGCGAGCAGTCGGGAACTTCAAAGCCGGCATGATTGTCTCGACCGGCTCCGTAATTACCAACATGGTGCTGGCGCCGTTTCTCATTTTCGGTTGGGTAACCGGCCATGCATTCGGTGTTGCCGGTGCGGCGATGTCGTCGCTCGTCGCAATCGTGGTCGCCATCGTATGGTTCGCGACGTACTTCGTGCCCAAGGACTCATATCTTCGTTTCGTGCGCGCCGATCTGAAGCCGCAATTGCCGCTTTGGCGAAAGATGCTCGGCATCGGTCTGCCCTCCGGATTCGAGTTCGCGATGATGGGAGTGTACCTGGTGATCGTCTACGCGATCGCGCGACCGTTTGGCGCGGCGGCGCAGGCAGGCTTTGGAATCGGCCAGCGCGTGATCCAGGCCATGTTCATGCCCGCTGTAGCGCTTGGTTTTTCAGTTGCGCCAGTCGCTGGCCAGAATTTCGGCGCCCGGAATCGCGAGCGCGTTGTCGACACGTTTCGGAAAGCAGCGTACATGGTGTCTGCGGTCATGGTGCTGCTGATCGTTATCTGCTTCCTCGCGCCTCACGCATTGATTGGCGTGTTCTCGAAGGATCCAGCGGTGCTCGCCGTTGGCTCGGAGTATCTCCGTATCGTATCGTGGAACTTCGTCGCGTCCGGTTTGATCTTCGTTGCGTCGAGCATGTTCCAGGCGATGGGAAACACAGTTCCGTCGTTGCTGGCGTCCGGTGCGCGCATCCTGCTCGTCGCGGTCCCGGCCATCCTGCTTTCGCGCACAGCGGGATTTCAGCTGAACTGGATTTGGTATCTCTCGGTGGGGGCGGTGTTCGTTCAGCTCGCGCTCAGCATGCTGCTGCTGCGCCGCGAATTCACCCGCCGGCTGACATTTCCCTCTCAACCGAAACTGGACAACACGGCCGTCGCGTCAGCGATGGTCGCGGCGGAGTAAGCCGTTCGTTCATCTTGGATATGTCTCGCGGTCAGTGCGGCTTCTGACGCGACCACTCTGCGTGCCGTGGAGGCGCATTTTGAAGAGTCACATCGCGCTCACAATCGTCGCCGCCTTCATCGTGGCATCCTGTGAGCACAGCTCCCTCAAAGACGAAAACCAGGCGAGTTCTACCAGCTCTCACGGGCGTGAATCGGCCAGTACGGCTTCCATTACCGTAGTCGACTCAACTCATCTCGCGCCCAGCGCTTTAATAGCGTCACCGTCGCAGGCTGCGGATAGTTTGACGGATGTCGTGGGTCTAATGTGCGCGCCAACCGTGGCCACGCTGCAAGACACGATCACGCTACGGATGGAGACACCGCATGGCGAGTATCTCGTGGTCACCCAGCCCGACAGTACCAACTTTTATCTCTCTTATCCGCATCCGACTGAGCCTCGGCAGTTTTACCTCGTACCCTCAGACAGCTTCGCGGATATGCCGACAATCCGATTCAGGGCGGACGTGAGATCTCGACCGCAAATCTACGGACGGGACACGCTTGAACCGGTTTTTGGCAAGCCTGGGAAATACGTTCTGACCATCGGCCATAAGTTGGAGTCTGAGCATTCCAGTCAAATTCATCGGTGCACGATACGGCTCGTCCCGAACAAACAATGATATTCGGAAGAACTGAGGCCTGACCCGATGTCATGCCACGATCGGCAGTCTGACGCTGTCGCTAAAGCGATTTCAGGTATTGAACGAGATCGTTTTGCTGTGCCGCCGACAGATTGAGGCGCCGCAAATTGTTGTAATGCGTTACCACATCCTCGAGCCGCGGTGCACTACCGTCGTGGAAATAGGGCGCGTGTTGCCAGAGCGCGCGCAAAGGGGTCGTGCGGTACGACTTGTTAGCGGTTCGCACTGCGTACGCTCCATCCTGCCCGACCTCGCTCGGCGTGTGCATTACACCGCTGTTGTTGTCCGTGCCGTTGACTCCGACGTGACAGGTCACGCAGCTCTGATTGAAGATTGTCCTGCCGCGAGCGGCGGCCTCGCTGTCAAAACTTCCCGCGGGTGGAGCCGGGGCCGCCAGACTATGCTGATAAGCTCGCAGAGATGCCAGCTTGGGCCCGACCATGTCGGGTGTCTGCCGGATGTCGATGCCAAGACGCGGGTCTGAAAAGTTTCCGTGCCCATGCATTTGGGTGACCGCGACATACGCGTTCCAGTACGAGATCGGTCCTTCCGCGGTATAGGTTTCGTTCCGGACGTTGGCCAGACCATAGGCCGGTGGAAGTGCGAGTGGTGTGCTCTTGCCATCGATGTTGAATCGAGGGTCGTACTTCCCCGGCCCCCAGGAACTGTAGACAGCTTTCTGCGCCGCTGTGACGGCAGGCGAGAGCGCGATGATCGCCCCCACGTTCAGATCTCTGTTTGGCCAGCCATCTTTCCGGTGGCCGATTCCTTTGGAGAACGAATCGTCGACCGTCGAGTGGCACAATGCGCAGGTGATTCCCAGCCGGGTGAGATTGTCTTTGCCATTGACGGTCGTCACGGCTCCCTGTAGACCGACGACGGCGTTGAGTTTGAGCAGCGTCACCGTCGTCGCGGGATCGTTCAGGTCGACTTTGCCCGCCTTGATCGCCGCAGCGACATCGGCGGGAATCGCGTCGGCATCGACCTTGAGCCCGACCGAGAGAGCCGTGGTGGGACTCACCGACTTCTGAACCACCTCATGCATTCTGGCGGTATCGGTCCAGAACTGTTCGTCGCCAAAAGTGTCAAAGCGAAAGACTCGCTGGCCCGCGGCGAGATTGGCGGGAGAAAGATCGTCGGCTGCGGGTCCGGCTCCGGTGGGAGTTCCAGCAGCGGGCTCATTCGAGGGAGCTCGCGGGGCGCACGCCGAGAATATCGCGACGAAATAGGCAACCGGCACCACAGCGATCGCGTACCTGAAGAGCGGCCCAAGTCGAGTCGCCATAAGTCCTCCGGGTTGTCTCGTCGATGCTTTGATATCTTGCCGAACCCGGAAGGATTGTCAAGTCCGCACTGCGTTTTCTGGTGACGATGAGCTTGCGTCGTTGGGTTGGTGATGCGCAGACACGGCAACTCGCATCATATTCGATTATGGCAAAGGAGCTCAGCGTCGGCGACCAGATCCCTCCGCACTGCGAGTTGATCGAAGTCCACGTCACCGATCTGAGGATGTTCTTCAATCCAATCGACCCCTCTCCGCCGACCGAGCGGGATCTCGAATCCAAAGCAGAAGAGTTCATCGTTGACTGGGCGCGCTCGGCGCGGCGCGACGCGCAGCTGGCACTGCAGATCGAAGTCGACACTCCGACATCACCCGAGGAAGCCGAGACCGTGGGAGCAGCAGTGCACGAGTTCTTTCGCCAGCGCTCGCTGAGCGCGAATCGCCGTCTGAGTCAGCTTTTCCGGGTCGGCCGCACGAGTCTCCTGATCGGCGTCGCGTCACTCGCCGTCGCCGTCACTGTGGCGAGTCTCGTCGACGGCGCATTCGGGGACCGCGCGGTGGGGGCGCTCCTTCGGGAAACGCTGGTGATCGGCGGCTGGGTGGCGATGTGGCGGCCCCTGGAAATTTTTCTCTACGACTGGTGGCCAATCCGCGCCGAGCGAAAGCTTTACGAACGATTAAGCGTCATGCCGGTGAGGGTAACGTTGATCGCTACAAAAAGCGGACGTTAGGTTTTGCTCAAGGCGGAGGAGACTGGCCCCGCCTCGACCACAGCCACGAAGTTACGAGCAGCAGCGGCGGAACGAAGAACCAGGCGAGCGACCAGTTAGTCAGGGACGCGCTAAACCCGATCTTCTGATCGCCCGAAAGCGCTGCCGCGATCAATCCGGCCAGAATCAATCCGATCATCCCGAGCACTGGCGCGCCCACGAGCCAAAGGGCGCACGCGACGATCACACGGCGTGTGGACCAGGTCGAGAGGAAGTTTGGAAACTTACTGGCCGTTACTGGCGTAGCATTCAATAGTTCACCGCCGAGAATTGGATGATCCTCAAGAGATTAGTGCGCTACGCTCTGGTTGTCACGTTTGCGCTCACGCCGTCTATTGCGCCCGGTCAGGACTCGACCGGCATGCATGTGACTGTTCACGTTCCCGACTCAGTCGCGCATGTCGTCGATCGCGAGCGGCCGGACGCCGCGCGATTCTCGATCGTGAGCAGGGACGGTCAGGCGCAGCTCCTCCTGATGGACACTACCATAGTAGCGCAGATGACGGATCGCGGCCTCGCGCATATGAGCTCACGCCAAGCCACCGACAGCATCAAGGGCACGGGTAACAGGATTTTCGCGCGCATGGTACTCGGCGC
>JBJMOA010000061.1:0-12088 GCA_045803975.1 Gemmatimonadaceae bacterium | reverse complement strand
GGACGCGAGCCTGCTGCGCCTTAACGAAGTGGGATTTCTCGCTGCCGACGATCCACGATTCACGGGGACGGTTGCCGCAATCGAAAAGGAGCTGAGACGAGGAGACTTCATTTTCAGGTATTCCGAGCAGGATGACTTCGGCACCCCTGAGAACGCGTTTCTCGTCTGCACGTTCTGGTACATCAACGCGCTTGCGGCAATCGGTCGCCGCGACGAGGCACGCGCGTTGTTCGAGAACGTTCTCGCGCACCGCAACTCGCACGGCCTGCTCGCCGAGGACATCGATCCCGTAACTGGCGAGCTATGGGGAAATTTCGTGCAGACCTATAGCATGGTCGGGATCATCGACTCCGCGATTCGGTTGTCGGCGGAGTGGGATCAGGTCTACTGATTGACTGCCACTTACGACTACCGGCTGGGAGCATTGGGCGGAGCGGCTCGGGGCTGCGAGCGTTACTTCGGATTTCGGACCAAGTGCACTGCTGACCGCTGACTAATTGCGGATTGGGAAACTGACTGCGAATTGGGAAACTAATTGCGGAGCGCGGACTCAAAACGCGCTTTTAGTCCGGAGTCCGCAGCCGTTAGTTATCAGTGCGAAGTAGGTCTCCCAATCCGTAATTAGTCAGCAGTCCGAAATGCCGTTGGTCCGCAGTCCGCAGTTACCGCCCCAAGCGTGCTGTCTATTGGCAGACTGTTCCCGGTGCACACTGAGCAGTGAATGATCCCTGCACCGAGACTGTGCCAGTGCCGCCCGACGCGTCTGTCGCCGTGAACGTGAACGTGGCGCGCACCTCTGATTGCGACGAGCGCGTAATAACCAACTGCCCAGATGTAGAGTTGAACATCTGCATGGCGGCGTTGCTCGTGTAGTAAAAGTTGGCCGTCGGGTCGCTGGAGCTCGCGGACAGCGGCGACAGATCATACGTGCCGACTGCGAGTCGTCCCGTATAGTTCGCGATCTGCAGCTCCCACACAGCGGCGCTTTGAGTTATCGGCGCGATGACGATCTGGAAAAGGCTCGTGCCTCCGCTCGACGCGGATTGAAAAACGGCGAGCCCGCTTCCCGACGCGCTCACCGCGCCGGTCGCTGTTACACTACCCGACCCAAGTCCTGGCGCGAGCAGACCATCGCCCCCACAGCCGAGGGCGGCTAGTGAAAGCATCGCGGATGTCGCAAGCATCATGGCGCGACGCTGGCTCCTGGCAAGGCGCGCGGCACGAGTATCTATCGGATACGACGGATTAACGGATTGCATGAGGGCCTGGGTTCGGGGATCGCAGTTAGGATTTGACGACTCCCGACGACCGGTGTCACGTCGGCCAAATGTTCACACCCGGCTCACTTCCGACGCGCTGCTCACCATCAAGCTGCAGACGAATCAGCCACTGGGTTGCGAGGCCGCCGGCGATACCAAGTGAAACTAAGTTATTAGTTATTGCGTAGAGCCAGACACCGGGTCCGTGTTACTGCGACGATCAGTCGACGCGGCTCATCGCAACCCTCTTCCTATGAGGCTCTAATGCAAATTCCCACGCGACTGCTCTTGCTCCCCTTGCTCATTGCTTATCCGGAGCGCGCGGCAGTTACCCCACGACTCCAGCCGGCTCAGTCCGGCGGGTTCGTGCAATCAGACCGCGTCGCTCCAAGCGTCCGCTGGAACCGCCTCGTCCCCAAATTTGTCGATGAAGCCGCCGCCAGCCGGCAAGCCGCGCGGGCCGCCGCGAAAGCCGCCGGAGACTCCGTCGCGCTGCGCCGCATCGCGCAAACGCCGCCCCCGTTTCTGTTCCGGATTTACACACTCCTCAGCATCAGCCAGTACGCCGCGGTGAGTTCCGCCAGCGACGGCCGCACGGCCTCCGCCAATGCGGCCGTGGCCGCCGCCTCCGCCGCCGTGCTCACGCAGGTGTTCACTGACTCAGCGGTGCGTGCATCGATCGCGCGTGAGCTTGCTCGTGATCTCCAACAGGATGTCGCTGCCGCACGGACGGCCGAGGTAACCACGGCCGGCAGACGTCTGGGCGAGGATGTCGCCAGCCGCGTGATGGCCTGGGCACCTCCACCGATGAACCTCGCCGCGCGTTATACCGGCACCATCCCGACGGGACCGGGCATGTGGTACAGCGCTCCGGGGATTCCGCCCATCGGAGTCTTCGTCGCCCAGGGGCGTACCTGGCTGATCGACTCTGCGTCGCAGTTCCGCCCCGTCCCGCCACCCGCGTACGGTTCATCCACATTCCAGGCGGCGCTCGACGAAGTGCGACGTGTAGGTCGTAACCGTACACCCGACCAGACAAAGATCGCGCAAGAATGGAATTCCGGTGACCCCTGGGCACGGTGGAACGACGTCGCATCGGAGGCGATACGCCGCCACCACTTGTCGGACGCCGACGCCGCTCGTGTGCTCGCTGTTCTAAACGTCGCCGCGTCGGATGCGATCGTTGCCTGCTTCGAGGCGAAGTACCACTACTGGACGATTAGGCCTTCCCAGGCCGACAGCACCATCGTGTTGGCTGACAGCGTCAATCTGCCGAACTTTCCCTCCTATCCGTCCGGCCATGCCTGCAGCGCGGGCGCGTTCGACGCCGTGCTCGAACATTTCTTCCCCGACGAGCGCACGACGTTCACACGCATCGCCGAGGAACAGGCCATGTCTCGCCTATATGGAGGGATTCACTACAGGTTCGACAACGACGAAGGGCTAGCGCTCGGCCGCGCAGTCGCTCGTTACGATGTGCAGAAGGAAAAGCGTGGAGCGCTGAATGCCTGGCGCACCGCGCGAGTGGCGGACAAACCTTAGGCTCTCACCGCGGAGCGGCCGCACTCGCCATTACGCGGCCGCTCTTTCACTCGCGTCTCTCTGCTGCTGCGATCGTCGCAGTAGATACGTTGCGGTAATGGCTGTAGCCAGAACCAGCACTGCGTTCACCGCGGCAGTCGCGACGAATGCTTGAACGAATGCCTCTCGCGCGGATTCGAGGAGAGTCGCCCCGAGCTGCGCCGGTAGTTGCGCCGCGACCGCAGTCGCACCGCCAAGCGTTCCGCGCGCGATTTCTCCAGCATCGGCTGCCACACCGCTCGGGATCGCGTCGATCATGCTCGTTCGATATACTGCCGTCGCGATGCTGCCGAGGATCGCGATGCCCAGCGCTCCGCCAAGCTCGGAGCTCGTCTCGGAGATTGCGGATGCCGCGCCAGCGCGCTCGACCGGTGCGCTGCTTACAATGATGTCCGTCGCGAGTATGACCACCGGAGAAACCCCAAGCGAGTAGATGATCGATCCCGTCACGATGATCGCGAGCGGATTCGCCCGCTCGAGCTGAGTCAGGACGACAAACCCGACAGCGGCGATGACGAGTCCCGCGCATATCAGCTGCGGCGATGAAAACCGCCGCGCGAGAACGGGGACGATCATCGAGCCGATGACGAACGACAGGAACGACGGAAGAGACCACAGGCCTGCCATGAGCGGCGAAAGGCCCAGCACGAGCTGCAGATACTGGGCGATAAAGACGAAGGCACCAAACACCGCGAAGGTCGCGAGCATGTAGGTAGCCAGCGCCGCCGTGAACGTGCGCGATTTGAACAGCTGAAGCTCGATCAACGGGTGTTCGAGGTTTCGCTGACGGCGCACGAAGACGATGCCGACGACCACACCTGCAACAACTGCTATCAAAGCGATTGCTTCAAGGCCGTGTTCCGCGACACGCTTGAGTCCGAAGATTACGAGGAGGACGGCACTCAATGACAGAGCAGCGCTCAGAAGATCGAGCCGCTTTGCGTTCGGATCGCGATACTCCGGCAACAACCTGGGGCCAACGATGAGAAGAAGCGCCATCACGGGCACTCCCAGCAAAAACACGGCGCCCCACCAGAAATACTGCAGCACGACCCCACCGAGCAGAGGTCCGATGGCGCCGCCAACCGAGTAGCTCGTAACCCAGACGCCGATTGCGAAAGTCCGCTGCTGCGGATCGCGAAACATGTTCCGAATCAGAGACAACGTGGACGGCGCCAGCGTCGCACCTGCCACTCCGAGCAGCGCACGCGTCGCGATCAGCATCTCGGCGCTCGTCGAGAAAGCGGCGACCACTGAGGCTACGCCAAACGCACCCGCCCCGATGAGCAGCAATCGACGGCGGCCGATCCGGTCGCCAAGCGTACCCATAGTTATCAACGAGCCGGCGACCATGAAGCCATAGATGTCGAGGATCCACAGCAGCTGCGCGCTCGTCGGCTTGAGATCCGCGCTGAGATGTGGGACCGCGAGATTCAGCACAGTGAGATCCATGGCGTACAGCACGCACGGCAGCGCGATCACGGCAAGGCCAATCCATTCGCGTCGCGTCGCTTTTGACTCTGCTGCGGGGTGTTCAGGCATCCGACAAATATGCCGTACGCTCTTGTTCAGCCAACTCCGGCACGACCCGGCGACCGTATTTTTCCGAAGCAAACGCTGCTTCGATGATCGCCATCACTGCCGCCCCTTGCTCGGGAGGCACGGGATTGCGTGCACGCCCATGCAACGCTTCGCGCAGTGCGACATAAAACCCGCGTTGATCCCCACGCGCTGCTTTGACTGCGCGCGATTCGCCAGTCGCGCCAACGTGTAATACTGCATCGTCCGGATCCAGTCCCCACTCGGACGCTCCGGGCAACACGCCTGCGCGAAGCTGATCCTCCTGCACATCGGGCTTCTGTTTGACAATGCTCGCGATATCGCCGTGCACGGAGAACCGCGCGCTCCCGCCGGACACCAGCGACCCAGCCTCGAGAGTTGCGACCATCTCGCCGTAACGCAGGACGACCTGAAAGAAGTCGTCTGTCTTCGCGCCTCGGCGTTGCATTGTAAGCGTCGCCTGCACGCTGTCCGGAATTCCGAACAGCAGGATGGTCTGGTCGATGAGATGGGGGCCGAGGTCGTAGAGCAAACCAGCACCGGGGCCCGGGACTTCGCGCCAGCGGTTGCGGACGTCGGGTCGATAACGATCGATGCGCGATTCGAATAGGACGACTCTTCCGAGCAGCCCTCCACGGATCGCATCGCGCACGGTGAGAAAATCGCTGTCCCAGCGCCTGTTCTGGAATACGGAGAGCAGAACGCCGTTCTCCATCGCAATTGCGGCAAGATGCCTCGCTTCCTCGACGGTAATGGTGAACGGCTTGTCCACCACGACGTTGCGACCGGCGCGAATCGCGAGCTCGGCGAGCGGTGCATGGGTTTCATTCGGACTCGCGATGACGACGAGGTCGATGTCGGGATGCTCGGCGAGCACCTTTGGATCGGAGACGATCGCGGCATCGGGAAGGACCGACGAAACTTCCGCTGCGCGACTGGACGAGACGGTCGTGATCTCGTAGCCCTCGGTCGCCTTGAGCAGCGGGACGTGGAAGGTCTTGGATACGAAGCCAAACCCAATGAGACCAACGCGAATGGGTGATTTAGGCGTCATCAAGATCGGTCATCACCGGGGGGGGAAATCCGATTACTGTTACGCTTGGGATAAGGACTACAGTCGAGGAATCGGATCATGAAGCTAGTCGTGTTTGGCGCTACTGGTAACGTTGGTCAGCGTGTCGTCGCGGAGGCACTTCGCCGCGGTCACGAAGTGACAGGCGTGGTGCGGGATCCGTCGGCCGTGCAGTCGCCGGACAAGCGCGTCCGCCTCGTGAAGGGTGACGCCACCAACGCCGACGACGTCGCGATGGTCGCACGTGGCGCTGACGCAGTGGTCAGCGCGATTTCGCCGCGGCCTAACGCACGCGGTTTGCCGGCACCGTCGCTCGCGGCGAATTCTCGCGCGCTCATCAAAGGCCTCCGTTCAGCGGGCGTGAAGCGCGTGCTCTATGTCGGTGGAGCAAGTAGCCTCGAAGTTGCGCCAGGCAAAGCGCTCGCCGATCTGCCGGATTTCCCGGCGATCTATCGCGACGAAGCGCGTGAGGGACGCGAGGCGCTGGCGATCTGGCGCAGCGACGCCAACGGATTGGATTGGACGTATCTGAGTCCCGCCGCGGAAATCGCGCCGGGAAATCGCACCGGCAAGTACCGCACGACCGACGACAAGCTACTCGTCGACGATAAAGGAAAGAGCTTTATCACATTCGAGGACTACGCCGTCGCCGTGCTCGACGAGCTCGAACATCCGCAACACCTGGGCAAGCGGTTCGGCGTGGCATACTAATTTTGAGCGTGCGGAAAGTTCTGGTTGCATTATTGGCATTCGCGGTCGGACAGGCCGAGCTTGCCGCGGGGCAGACGGCGTGGCAGCCATCGCCCGGCCACAAGCAGGTTCCGATCTGGCCGGCGGCAATTCCTGACGCGCAGCCGAGCAAAGGACCTGAAATCTCCGGCACGGTCGTGGACGCCACCGGTAGACCGAAGCTGGTTGGCGGCAAGCCGTGGATCTATGTCGACAAAGTGTCGCAACCGACAATGACCGTCTATTCACCAGTGCGAGGAAATACGGGCGCGGCGGTCATCGTGTTCCCCGGCGGTGGTTACAACGTTCTGGCGATCGATCTTGAAGGTACTGAGACGTGCGATTGGCTGACATCCAGGGGCATCACGTGCGTGTTGTCGAAGTACCGCGTGCCCTGCACGAAAACCGGACCGTACCTGGATTGTCGGACAGCGTTGGAGGACGCGCAGAGAACTGTGGGCCTCGTGCGATTCCAGGCGCCGCAGCTACACATTGATCCGCACAAGATCGGCGTCCTTGGCTTTTCCGCCGGTGGACACATGGTCGCGGCAATAAGTACGCATTTCGACAAGCGCCTCTATACGCCGGTGGACGCAGCGGACAGGGAGAGCTGCCGCCCGGATTTCGCAATCGCTCTCTATCCGGGGCATCTGGCGGTACGCGAAAAGAATTTCGCGTTGAACCCCGATATTCGTGTCACGAGCCGGACGCCGCCTACTTTTTTGCTACAGGCGGAAAATGACCCGGTAGACCCGGTAGAGAACTCGCTCGTCTATCACGCCGCGCTGAGGAAGGCCGGCGTTCCGGTAGAAATGCATTTGTACGTAAAAGGCGGGCATGCGTTTGGGCTGCGCCGCACGAATTATCCGATCACGGAATGGCCGCCCCTCGTTGAGAAGTGGCTGAGGACCATCGGGATGGTTTCGCCGTAGTCACCGCTCGATTCCGCGAATTCGCTTGGCAAGCCAGTCACGAACCGTCACCGCATACTCCGGAACGTATCGCCGCAGCGACGGCATCTCCGAATTGCTACCGACTTTAGCCTCGAGCATGATGTGATTCGCGCGGGGCAGGATCAACGACGTGTAATCCCGATTGCCGGCTGTACGGAGCGCCGAGTCCCACGCGGCTTTGTTCTTTTCCGCGAGGACGTTGTTGTCGAGTCCCCCGAACAATGCCAGCGTCGGCGTTTTTAGCTGCCGCAGTGTCGGACCCGGATCATAGAAGTACAGCCGGCGGATGAAGCCCCAATACGGATCCGTTTGTGAGCCTGGAAAAGTCTCCGGCGCCTGCCCAAGCCGGGCGACGAGCGCGTTCCGCGCCGCCGCATATTTGTCCCAATCCTGCCCGGTCTGCGCGAAGTGATACTGCAGCTTCATCAGATCGACGATCTGGTTCACGGTCTCCGACTTCATGCCGTTCATCGTCATCTCGTTCCGCGCCTGATCGATGGTAGTTTCGGCGGCTGGTATTCCCGGCCCTGAGATGCTGACCACGAACGCGATGTCCTTCGCGCGGATCGCCGCGAGCGGCATCACCCAGCCGGCCTGACTGACGCCGAGCAATCCGATCTGCGTAGAGTCCACATCGCTGCGAGTCTTGAGATATTGGAAGGCGGCGACGACATCGCCTGCGAGCTCCTCGAATGACGCCGTGTGCCAGTCGCCAGTCGAAGCGCCAGCACCGCGCTTGTCGTAACCGAGGACCGCGATGCCGTGACGAATCAGAAAACGCGCAAGCGGAAGCAGGTACTCGCGATCCTCAGCGCCTGACCCGTGGACGAGGATAATGACCGGATGCTTCGCCTGCGTGCGCGGGCTAATCAGCGTTCCGGCGAGTCGAACATCGCCATTCGAGAATTGTACGTCTTCACGCTTCTCGATCTCTACTCGCTGAGCAACGCGCGCTGTTTCGCCGTTCCGCTGCCAAGTGAGGCTCGTGATCTTGCCGCTGCTGTCGCGCTGGAACCTGATCCTTGACTCGATCGGCTTGTCGATCGCAGCGCCGGGTCCAGTGACAAACTGGTCAGTGCCTGTCGGATAGAGTGCCCGGAGCTCACCAGGATCGTCGAAGCCAACCAGCTGGTTTTTGCCCGTGAGCTCGGCCCAGAGTTGGAGGTACAGGAACTCGTCCTGGCCCCACTTGTAGACGCCGGCGTACTCGCGGAGCGTGTCGTCGCTCCCGGACTTTGCGGTTGGCTTTTGTGGGCTGCAGGGTGCTGCAAGGAGAACGACGCAAGCCACTGCTCCCATCACTGCCCGTGTGTCGCGCATGCCTACCCTCTCATCAGGGAAAAAAGCCGCACTGGACTTACGCCCGCAGTGAGGTGCGGGTTTCATCGCACCGGGACGGATCTGGTGGCTGCGGGATCAGGCAGTATTGACAGCCTGTGGTGCTAGAACGCGGAATGCAAACGCAGCAGATTGACCGGCGTGAAGACCGCCGAATACCTGCCGCAGAAGGCGCTGCTCGTGGACCGCCCACCTTCGGGCGATCGGTGGATCCACGAGATCAAGCTCGACGGATTTCGGATGGGCGTGCTGATCAAAGGGGCGAGTGTACGCATCATCTCGCGCCGCGGAACGGAGTACACGAGTGAATTTCCAGAAATCACGGCGGCGGCGCGCAAGCTAAAGACGCGCGATGCGCTGCTCGATGGCGAGATCGTCGTGCTCGACAAAGGCGGTGTGTCGCGCTTCCAGCTGCTCCAGCAGCTTGGCAACAGTCGCGCGGGTCTCACATACTTCGCGTTCGATCTACTGTCGCTCGACGGAGAGAATCTCACTCGCGAGCCACTCGAGGACCGCAAGCGCGCGTTGCACAAGCTCGTCGGCCGCGGCACGGGCGTCATTCGCTACAATCCACACTTCGATCGCGATGGCGCCGAGGTCTTCGCGAATGCGTGTGCGCTGGGCGCGGAAGGAATTATCAGCAAGCTGCGGCACGCGCCGTACAGGGTGGGTGCGCGCAGCTCTGATTGGCTGAAGATCAAATGCGTGAAGCGGCAGGAGTTCGTGGTCGGTGGATTCACAGACCCCTCGGGTTCGCGACAGGGTGTCGGGTCGATCCTGATCGGATACTACGAGCGCGGCTCGCTCAGGTTTGCCGGCAAAGTCGGGACTGGGACCGGCTGGAGCAACAAGTTCAGTCTGGAGCTGCGTCGACGGCTGGAAAAGTCGGAGATCGATAAGACACCGTTCGATCCACCGCCTCCAGGCTGGCTGCGCAAGAACGCGCATTGGGTGAAGCCGACGCTCGTCGCGGAAGTCGAGTTCAGCGAGTGGACGTCGGATGGGCGCGCGCGACATCCGTCTCTCAAGGGATTCCGCACGGATAAGGCGCCGAAAGACGTGCGGCGCGAGCGTGAGGCACATCTGCGCGAGACGCCGGAGGCACCGCTCGTCTTTGCGAAAGCGAAAGTGACGACGCGCGATCTGGTGAACCTGTACTCTGAGATTGCCGATTGGGTGTTGCCCCACGTCGAGCACCGACCGCTCACGCTGGTGAGAGCGACGGGTCCCATCACGCGCGTCGATGCTCTACGGACCCAGGCGAAGTTCGTTCATCACACCGCACGCGACCAGCGGTTCGTTCCCGATAGCGTTCCGCGCGTTGAGATCATGGAGAAGAAGAAGACTGGCCAATATTGCTACATTGACTCGCGCTCGGCGCTCATCGCGTTGATCGAGGCCGGCGTCGTCGAATTTCACGCGTGGAATGCAAAAGTCTCGAGTGTCGAGCGTCCGGATCGCGTCGTCTTCGATATCGACCCCGGTGAGGGCGTCGCCTGGCGAGATGTCGTCGCTGCCGCTCGACGCCTGCGAGCGATCCTGAAGAAGCGAGACTTGGAGAGCTGGGTGAAAACCA
The DNA here is from genome assembly GCA_045803975.1 of Gemmatimonadaceae bacterium. Taxonomy (GTDB): domain Bacteria; phylum Gemmatimonadota; class Gemmatimonadetes; order Gemmatimonadales; family Gemmatimonadaceae; genus UBA4720. The sequence goes on along the minus strand of JBJMOA010000061.1, from coordinate 2,020 downwards.
CCGGTGGCAAGGGCCTCCACGTCGTCGTGCCCTTCAAGGCGGAGCACGATTGGGAGACTGTATTCACGTTCGCGCGCGAAGTGGCAACGCAGATGACGGAAATCAGTCCGGCGTACATAGTCGCGTTCGACAAGGATCAGCGTCGCGGCAAGCTGCTCATCGACTACAAGCGGAACTATCGGACGTCGATTGCCGTTGCTGCGTTCTCGACTCGTGCCAATCCCGGGGGGACGGTCTCTGTCCCCGTGAAGTGGGAAGAGCTCGCCCGGCTCAAAGGGAGCGACACGTGGAACGTGAGCAATATCCGCGACCGATTACGAAGACTGTCGGCCGATCCATGGAAGGAGTTCTGGTCGGCGCGCCAGCGGCTGGTTGTTCGCACTCAATAAGCCAGATGTCGATTGCGAAACACGCAACCCGTGTGCACTATAGCAGTCCACCGTCACCGTCAAAGGGCCAAGTATGAAACTGTCTCATTTCCCGATTCTGGCGCTTGCGGCACCCATCTTTCTCGCTGCCCAGCAACCTGCCGCCCCCCTCCCCGCCAATCCCGTTACCACCGCGTTCCGCAACCGCATCTCGGCGATGCATCGCAACATCGCGCAGGCTTTCGATTCCATCCCCGAGTCGAAGTTCAGTTATAAGCCCACACCGGCCCAGCTGAGCATCGGCTACATCGCAGCGCACATCGCGAACGACGATTACTTCTTCTGCAACAATTTCGGGGCGATGAAGGGTACGCCTGCAGCGGAGGATACCGCCACCGCAGACTCGGTCAAAGCGACCTGGCCGAAGGCCAAACTGGTTACGCGCCTCAAGGAGTCGTTCGCCTTCTGCGATCAGGCGATCGCGCAACTCGATGACGCGAAACTGGCGGAGGCCGTGACGCTTACCAATGGTGCAAACTCACGCACAGTGGCGCGCGCGAACATGGTGCTCGGCCATGCTATCGACCTGGCGGATCATTACAGCCAGCTCGCGAATTACATGCGACTGAACAGCATGCTTCCGCCAACCGCGCTGCCGCGGCCTCGTCCCGCAGGGAGTTGAGCCTGTAGGCTGCCGAGCTTGCAGGGCCGGATGGAGCTGGATGAATAGGCCAGTCGGGGTGACCGCGAGCGCAATAGTCGCGCTTCTCGGAAGCGTCTTCGCACTGCTGGGGGCGGCGGCGCTGGTCGCATCCACTTTCGTCGAAACGGGACGACCTCCGCCGCCGAACGGTGCGCAGTTTGTCATCGCCAATGCGGTGATATTTCTCGCATTCGCGGGGGTCGGCATTTGGACTTCCGTTGGCCTATTTCGCCTCCGGCCATGGGCGCGCATTTCGATGCTCGCCTGGGCCGCTTTCCTGGCGGCGGGCTCCGTGTTCGGTCTTCTCGTAACCATGATCGTGCCGATACCTCCGGAGTTCGGCGCCAGCACCGCAAGCGTGTTTCGCCGGACGATGGCGATAATGTTCGGAGCTCCGCTCGCCATCGCGGTCTGGTGGCTAATCCAGTTCAATACGCGCTCGACGAAAGCGGCTTTTGCATCATCGGCCGCTGACCTCGTCGCTCGGAGGCCGTTGAGCATCACCCTCATCGCGTGGGCGTGCATTTTCGGCGGCGCGTCGAGTGTCCTTGCGATCTTCACGCGCGCGCCGGCCTTTTTGTTTGGTGCGATTTTCGGCGGCTGGCTAGCGGGTGTGATCTACGCCGTGTTCGGCGCGCTGACGCTGTTCATCGGCAAGGGATTGCTCGAGCTTCGCGAGGAGGCACGCTTGTTGGCGATCGGGTGGTCCTGTTTCGCGCTCGCCCATGGCGCCGTTGTCACGCTCGTCCCCTCTGTGCGCGCACGAATGTTCGAGATGCAGCGAGCGTTCGCTCCAAATCAGCGGGAGCCGATTCCGTTTGACCTGGGCATGCTCACGAACGTGTCGTTCGCGCTCAGCGCGATCGTGGTCGTAGCCGCAATCTGGTTCCTGGTACGAAGACGTGACGCATTCAACGTGCAGGCGCGTTGAAGTAGATGCGATAGCGGA
>JBJMOA010000060.1:0-10993 GCA_045803975.1 Gemmatimonadaceae bacterium | reverse complement strand
GCGAACGCGCAACGCCGTGAAAGAGCGGTAGGCCGACTATTCCCTCGTGGCCGATGGTGATCGCTTCGATGGATGTCCCGTCACCGAGAACAGTGAGAAGAGAGATCATCGCGGTAAGCGGAAAGTAGATGTGTTCGAGTTCGTCTCCATTCTCGAACAGCACCTCACGCGTTTTGAGATTGATTTCCTCACCGCGCTGAGCGACGGCGGCGAGCTCTGAGGGGGGTAGCTTTGCGAGAAGAAGGTTCTGTCGCGAGCCGTCGCCGCCGTCAACGTCGCCTTTGATTGCCGCGCTGTCGATCGCTACGCGCGCCGGCTTGCCTGAGCGAGTTGCCATGCGAACCTCCTGTGCTTGGAAGGCCAGAAGGTCGCAGACTGAAAGTTTGCCCGTAGCGATCTGGGAGTACCTGCTTGTACGGTACCGCTCATTGCTCCTCCGCACAACTCGAATTGTTTGCGGGCATCCGAAGGGTTCGGCCCCAATTGTGCGGTGACGTACTCTCGCGCTTCCAGTGGATTCACTCGGGCGGGGAGGACCAACGAGCGAAAATATTGAGTGGATTGAGGACGATTCTCATTCACAGCGGAGGGAAAGCATTCGGCAGGACATCGATCGCCGCTTGCGGCGTGTGTGCTCCGAATATCCGGAAGAGGAGTTTGGCCGACTGGTCGACCAAATGGCGGACCGGCAACTCAGAGGCGAGAAGCGGGCGAATCGTTTTCTCGATTGACCGTCGGCGAGGATGACGACATCGCGCGCGCGTTGCTTCTCGTTTCGCGGATTGTGTCGACGCCCACCTCGCCCTTGTAAAGCTCGTCGATAAAGACACTTATCAACTGTCCGAGCAACTCGCTGCGTTCGGGCCCGAACGGGATTCTCTCGTCGTTTGCCGCCTCGACGAGCGCCACCTTGAACGCGATCAGGAGTTGTTCCGGCTCCCGCACCGGCCCCGCGTGAGCGCACAGCTCCCGGATCGCTCGTCGCTGTTCCCGCGTGACTAGCCTGAGGCTCGTCCTGTGCTGGAGAGCTGTGCGGATGAGCGCGTGCTGCACAAAAGTCAACGTCACTCTGAGGTCAGAGCATCCGTGGATGGTGTCACTGCGGTCTCTTGAAATGAGATTGGCGTTGCGTGAGCTCTCACTATAACGCTTGGCGAAAGGCGCGCAAGTGTTTGTTTTGCAAAGAGTTACACGCGAACGAATGTACGCTGGCGCGCAATCGTTTCGTGGTTTCAAGCTGCGCGGGGAACCGGAAGTACCACCGAAACTTTGCTTCCCGACCCGAACTCGCTCTCGAAATTGATGTCGCCGCCCATCGCTCGTGCGAGGTCACGCGCTATCGCGAGTCCGAGCCCGACACCCGGATACTTTCTCGTCGTACCGCTATCGATCTGAAAGAACGGTTCGAAGATGCGCTCGAGATATTCCGCTGAGACACCGATGCCGGTATCCACAACGCTGATGAGGACCGCGCCATTTTCTGGCGCCGCGCGGATCAGAACCTGACCGCCGGGCGGAGTGAATTTGATCGCGTTCCCAACGATGTTTAGCAGGATCTGCTCGAGCTTCGTTGGATCGGCATTTACCTCGAGCTTCGCGTCGCTCACCTCGTGCTGTAGCACGACGCCTTTATGAAGCACCTGCGGTTGAACCAGAGCTTCGAGCGTGTCGAATGCATCAGTGAGGCGCAATGGCCTTGGATGAACTTCGGTCGTTCCCGCTTCGATCTTGGCAAAGCTGAGGACATCGTCGATCAGCCCGAGCAATTGCTGCTCGCTGCGTCGAATGCGAGCGACGGCGTCGGCCTGTTTTTCGGTCAACGGGCCAGCGATTCCCAGGCTCAGAAGTTCGGCATAGCCGGCGATGGCGTTGAGCGGAGTGCGCAGCTCGTGACTCATCACCGCCAGAAACTCCGCCTTCGCTCGGTTCGCGGTCGCCGCAACACGCAACGCCGTCTCCAGCTCGCCTGCGACGCGAGCACGCTCGCCCATCGAAGCGCCAAGCACGAGGAAGGTCGCCGCCGTCACGCCCATGAAGGTTTGCAGCGAAAACAAGCTACCGTGCAGGCTCGAGTCGGCGAACGGACCGTTGCCGATGGTCGTGCCCCACGTGGCGATCATCGAAACGATGAACGTCGACGACACCGTGCCGCGCTGATCGAATCTGACAGCAGCCCAGATCAGGAGCGGGAAGAAAATGTATGCCTGGTGAAATGCGGCGCCGGCGGTCGGACCGTGGAAGACGAACACGAGGAGACTCGCAATGACGACGAGTGCTGTGAGCGCGGCCGCCTCTGCGAAGCGCTGTCCGTGCGGCAACGCTCCGGGCTTTGTGGCCCACGCGAGTACGGTAGGCGCGACCAGCAGCGCGCCGATCGCGTCGCCTAGCCACCACGCACGCCAGGTGTCGACCAGCTGTCCGCGCACGACGAGGCCACCGAGCTCAAGGCTGGCAACGCCAATGGTTGCGCTCACCAGCGGTGCGAGCATAGCGGCCAGGACGATGAATCCAATCGCGTCGACCACACGGTCGAGCGAGAGTTGGAAGCCCGGTATCCGTCGCAACGCGAACGTGCCGAGCAGCGCCTCGAAGGTGTTGCCGACCGCGATTCCGAGTGCAACAACTATCGGCGCGCCGGTCAGCACATTCGCGATGAGCGCGCCGACGAAGATACCCGGCCACAGTCTGAAGCCGCCGAGCAGTAGTGCAGCGAACGCAATACCTGTCGGGGGCCAAACGAGTGTCGCGAAACCGGAGACTGCATCGAGCCGTAGTCCCGCGCGCGCACCGATGACATAGATCGCAGCGACCGCCACGAGCTGTGCGACGTACTTCACCGCATTGGTTGAAGCACTGCTAGCGTGTTCCGACCAGGCGCTAGTCAGCTCGCCCGTGAGATCCACTAGTTGCCTTCACACTGGAGATAAAAGCGCTCCGCGAAGCAAAGGTGATAACCGACGGCGTACATGACGTCAAACGCAACGAAACGAGCCGCTTCGGAGCAAAAAAGGGTCCCTGCCGGGCATATCCTTTGCCCGTTAACGTGATCTAGCGACCCACGACACGAGACAACGATGCCCGATACGCTAGTAATCTTCGACGAGCCGATCGTCGATGCGACCGGCCGACGCTACTTCGCACACGCGATGGGCGAGAAGAGAGACGATGGCCTCTGGCAGGGATGGCTCGAGTTCTTGCCAAGCGATGGCAATGCGGAGCGACTACGATCCGGGCGTGAGACTACCCAGCCTAATCGACCTGACCTAGAGTACTGGGCGCAGGGCCTTACCCGCGTTTATCTCGCTGGCGCGCTCGAGCGCGCCGAGAATCCGTCGGGCGGAACGAAGCGCGAGCAGGAAGAGCTGGACTCAGCGCAAGGCAGTTGATAGTCCGGTCACGATCAGCTCCGGCCACCCCTCGAGCGCGAGAAGGGTCGGTCGTCCGCCGAGTGCGTCGGCGCTGATCCTGTCGACTTGAAAATCGATTCCAAGGTCGGCGTCCGAATCGCTCGCACGGCGTCTCGATTGTTTCATCTGTAGCCCGCGCACGGCAGGATACTCATCGGAGTTGAGATTGTACGCGCCCCAGTAGTGCGTGAATCGCAGCGAACGATACAGCTGCGTCGGATTGAGTCCGGCGCGGTATCCAACGTACAGGCCGGGAACGTATCCAGCGCTCGTGACCGCGATGTGCCACCGGTTGCAATAGTCGATGACGCTTTGCGCAGGTGTACGCGGCTTGACGCCCTCGAGATCGCACCACACTGTGACGCCCCACGGGACTCCAAGCTTAGCGGCTTCAGCCGCGGCGATTTCTCCGTTCCGCGAGCCTTTCTTTGCGCTCGGAATCCACGACGTGTCCGACTCGACGTACTGCACGAGCATCAACCCGATTCCCGCGCTGAGTAGCGTCTTCGCTTCCTTCACGCTGAGCGCTGATGCGTGGGGCTTGTCTCTCCGCACGTAGCGCACGCAGAAGCGATAACCCAGTCGATGGAACGCCGCCGCCGCCCTCGGTGAGACCGGCTCGGTCGTGTCGAAGCCTCGTACTCCATCGAGCGCCGTGAAAACGTGGCCAGGAAGAATCATCCAGTGCGATTATTGGGCGATACGATTCTGCACGAGCGCGAGCGCTTCTTCCTCGCTCGATCCGATCGCGGTACAGCGTCCCGCCCGCATGCGCCACAACGCGCCCGCGAGCGAAAGATTTTCGTCAATTGCCTGGCGTCTCGATGCCGCCGTGGGCGCGACGAGACTCCTCGCCACCGAATCCAGCGCCGCCGCTACCTGGGGCGCTTCGGCGTCGAGGCATTTGTGCGCCGATGTGATCGTCATCTGCACCAGGTTTCTGCTGCGTCGGAACTGTTCCTCGACACCGAGCCCGCGTTGCGTTGGGTCGATGGCCATCGCGCTGTCCGCAACCTGGATTCTTAGCTGAATCGAGCTGTCCGCCGGCGTCAACTTCTGAGCGGCGAGGAGATCGGTGCGCGCCGCGGAAAAATCGCCGAGCGCGAATGCCGCTTCCGCCAGGCCGATGTACGCATCGGCATCGAGCGGATTCTTGCGCAGGAGGTCACGGAAAATTTCGCTGCCGCGAAGCGGCGAGCCCGCTCGAACGAACAGGTGCCCGATTCGTTTGCGAAGCGCTGTGTCGCTCGCCGCTTCGTCCTGCAGCGGCAGCAGCTCGGCGAGCAGCTCCTGCTTGGCGTCTGTCTTCGCCAACAGATCGATCAGCTCGAAGCGCGCCGTCGCACGATTGCGTTGCGCGTCAGCCGCCCACAGCCCGTAAATGGCGCGGTGATAATAGGCCTTTGCCTCCTCGACTCTGCCTTCTTTTTGGAGCGCGCGCGCCATTGCGAGATTCGCGGCTCCATCTGTCGCGTCGCGTTCGAGCAACGGGGCCAGCAGCGGCTCGGCCTCCGCTGGACGTCCTTCGGCGAGAATTGCCTCCGATAGCGCGACGGTGTACGCAGAGTTTTGTCGATCCAGGGAGGACGCGGTACGAAAATGCTCGATTGCCTCTCGTACCCTTCGCTGCGCGATGAGATTCTGCCCGATTCGAAACTCGCGCGACGCGTGAATCTTCGTTGCTTCGCTGTCTACTCTCGCGAGCGCGGTATCGAACACAAGCAATAGCGCAATCGCAGCGAGCACCAGCGCAAAGGTGACGATGAATTCCGATGGGCTCGCGGTCGGCGCTGGTGTGGGCTGAGGCGCAGTTGGATCACTCATGTCTACGAAACTTTCGCCGTGCCGCTTGGCGGCGTAATGCGACGGCTGTCGACGCCGTAAGCCTTCAGAACATCGACCAGCGTGACGACTCCTTCCATGATGCGCGCGTTCGCTCTGCTCACGACGGGTAGCACGTTGTGACCGGAATCACCTATGCGTGCCAGCGCGAGTCCAAGCGGCTGATCGCTATGGACGTGGGGAAACTGTGCCGGCCCGTCGCCGTCGTCGCCACGCGCGCGCTTCATGATCGTCGCGATCGTCACCGGGCGTTGGTTGCCCACCGTGGCATCGACGATGTCGTTCACGCGCACCATTCCGAGCAGTCCCTCCTCATCGGCGACCGGCCACGACTCCATGTCGCTCATCCCGATTTGCGCGACTGCTTCGTCGACTTTCATGTCGGGAGTGAGGGGCAGCGGCGCTTTGCGAATCGCCGAGCTAACCCACAACCCCGCGCGCGAGCGGAACGTGCCGGTCGGCAGATGCAGCCCGTCTTGATGCGCGAGCGCCTCGTAGATCGGCTCGGGCTGCAGCTTTTGCGAGATGAAAAACGCGATCAGGTTCGAGATCATCAGCGGAACGATGATCGTGTAGTCGCGCGTCAACTCGAAGATCATGATCACGGACGTCAGTGGCGTCCTGATGATTCCCGCGAACGCTACGCCCATTCCAACGAGCGCGTACGCCCCCGGCCCCGCGGTCGACGTTGGAAAGAGCAAATGTGCGATCGAGCCGACCGAAGCACCTACCATCGCGCCAATGAAAAGACTCGGCCCGAAAATTCCGCCGGCGTTTCCGGAGGCGTATGACACCGACGTGGCGACGATCTTGAGCAGCGCGAGAAGCGCAACCGTTTTGAGAACTACATCGCCATTCAGTACCCGCTCAACCTGATCGTAGCCGACACCCAGAACTTGTGGGACGAAGAAGCCGAACAGGCCGACGGTCAGTCCGCCGACGACGGGCTGAATCCAGAGCGAAGAGATGGGGAGTCGCGCAAACCGCGCCCGCAGCCAGAGCAGCAGCTTGACGAACGCGACGGACGCGAATCCGCCGACGACGCCAAGGATGATATAGATGCCAAGCTCGCCCGGGCTGACGAGATTGTACCCGGCGACGTGAAAAAGCGGGCTGTCGCCGAGCACGAGGTGGAGCACCATCCACGCGGTCGCGGACGCGAGAACCACTGAGCCCAGCACGGGCGCGTGCAAGTCGCCCATGATCTCTTCGAGGGTAAAGAGAACGGCCGCGATCGGTGTGTTGAACGCGGCCGAGAGAGCGGCGGCCCCACCGACGGGGACCAGCCACTTCGTTTGTGGCCTGCTGAGTCCGAGGCGGCGCGCGATTACCGATGCGAGGCCGGCGCCGATGTAGACGGATGGTCCTTCGCGGCCGAGTGGGATGCCGCTGGCGAGCGCCGTCGTGCAGCAGACGAACTTTCCGACGACTGATCGAAGTGAGATGCGACCGTCGTGAATGAAAACGGCGGCACGGGTTTGAGGAATTCCGCTGCCGCGCGCGAGAGGGAAGTACCGGAAAAGCAGGTATCCCGTGACGAGGGAACCGAGTGTCGGGACGACGATGCGTCGCCAACCGAGTCCACCCGCCGGGTACATGTGCGCGGCGAGCCGGCCGGTGAGGAGAATGAACGCGACGACGACGAGCCCGACGAGTGCGCCGAGGACGAGGCTCAGCGCGAGGGCGAGGTGTGTCTCCTTGCGGCGGAGATCCTCGACAAGCTCAGCGACTTGCTTTGGAAGCCGTGGCAGTCTGCGGCGAGGCATCAGGGGAAACTAAGCGGCAGGCGGGAAGGGGGAAGCGGAAGCGGGATGAGGGATGAGGGATGAGGGATGAGGGAAGGCATCGTCGGACGCATCCATTTGGTAAGCAGCAGGTTGCGCGCGGTAACACCTGATCTATTATGCGACTTAACCAATTGTTCCAGGTCTAACATGCGCCTCGCCGTTTTGTCTTTGACTCTCGGAGCCGTTCTCGGCGTGTCGTGTTCGGCACAGGCGAATCGCGACAGCGCGTCGGAGAAGGCGAACGGCTGGATCGCGACCATTCCGTTTGCCGCAGACGCGGGGAAATTGGTCCTTCTCCCGGTGCGGCTTAATGAAGGCAAGCAGCAGCGGTGGGTGCTCGACACAGGCGCGAGCGAATGCATCATCGATCGCTCGGCAGCCAAGGCAGCTGGCCTCGTGTCAAATGGCCATCGCGAGATCCGTGGTACGGGAAAAGGTCGCGTGCGCCTGGACTCGATTCGCAGCGAAGTGCGTCTCCAGCTCGCGGGAAATGCGTTGCCGACTTGCGAACATTTCGGCGCCGTGGATCTGAGCACTGCCGGCCCCGACGGTGCGCCCAGCATCGCCGGTATTCTCGGCTACGAATTTTTCCAACGCTACATTGTCCGCATCGATTTCGCCGCGCGTGAGATCCGGCTGTACGATCCGGCGAAGTTTCGGTATTCCGGGTCAGGCGACACGATCCGACTGGCACTCGATCGCAAACAGCCTCGAGTAGCTGTTCGTATTCGAACGGCGCGTCGGCCGGAGGTGACGAGACATCTCATTGTCGACACTGGATCCGAAGACGCCGTCGACGACAGCACCGTGCGACGCTCGCCGAACGGCACTGGCGTCACTGTTTCTACCACCGGCCTCGGTTCATCGTACGAGGCCGTCATCGGAACGCTCGACACAGTGCGTATCGGCCGTTCCGTCTTCACGAACGTTCCGGGTGTCGCGTCCGACATAGGAATCGTTGGCAATGACATATGGAGCAAGTTCACGTGCGTGTTCGACTATCCGCACAAAAGACTCTTCGTGGAGCCCAGGCCGAAATGACTTCGCGTTCCCAATCCAGCGGCGAAGAGATCGCGAACAGCCTCACCCACGGGCTCGGCGTTCTCGTATCACTCTTCGCAGGGCCCGCACTTGTGATATCGGCGATCGGTACCGGCGATCGTTGGCGCGTCCTCGCTGCCACGGTTTACGCGACGACTCTGCTTCTGCTTTTCACGTCGTCGACGCTGTACCACGCGCTGCGGTCGCCGCGCGCCAAGGCGATCTTCCAGCGAATCGACCATGCGGCCATCTATTTATTGATCGCCGGCACGTACACTCCGTTTACACTCATCACACTGCGCGGGCCCTGGGGGTGGACGCTGTTCGGTATCGTCTGGGGCCTCGCGATTGCTGGCGTGGCGCTCAAAGGAACCTTCGGTGCGCGCCTCCCGAAGCTTTCGACGGCGGTGTACCTGGCAATGGGCTGGCTGGCGATCGTTGCGATTCGCCCGCTCGTGATGAATGTCGCGCCGCGAGGAATGTTGTGGCTCGTGGCGGGCGGCCTCTTTTACACCGGTGGAGTAGTGTTTTACGTCCGCGACGAGCGCCGACGCTATCACCACGCCATCTGGCACCTATTCGTTCTCGCCGGAAGCATCGCGCACTTCTGCGCGGTGCTGTGGTACGCGCTGCCGGCCGCGTAGGCGCTGCGTCTAGGGCGGACAGGCGAATAGAGCTCGAGTGTCGCCTGCCGCACAAATCACCAAACCCTCGGCCTCTGTTTTAAGTCTGGCCGAACGGTGGATTAGCCCCTATACTGGACGCGGGTCTCGACTGCGTTTGACGTCGACCCGGTACCGGGTCGACGAGCGCCGAAGGCTGCGGCGATTCTCTGGATGTCCGGTCAAGAGGTGAAGTCTACGGTGGATTTGATCCAGCAAGCGTCCACAACGCCACTCTCGCCACGCGTGCATCGCGTCGCGTCGGGACTCCCCGAGCGTTACAGGATTCAACGAGAGATCAGCGAAGGTGGGGCGGCGCACGTGTTCCTCGCTGAGGACGTCGAACGGAATCAGCTCGTCGCGATCAAGATTCTGCGCGCCGAAGTTGCGACTTCCACCGGCGAGCGGCGCTTCAATCGCGAGATCGAGATCATTCGCGGTCTGAAGCATCCGAACATCGTTCCGTTGCTCGAGTACGGGACAGTCGCCGGTCGTGTCTACTTCACGACGCCTTATATCGAAGGCGACACTCTGCGAGCACGCATCAAGCGCGAGTCAGAGCTGCCGCTCAGCGACGCGCTCTCGATCGCAAGCGACGTTGCCGCCGCGTTGGACTATGCGCATACTCGCGGAATCATTCATCGTGACATCAAACCGGCGAACATCCTGCTCGCCGCGCACGGCGCCATCGTCGCCGATTTCGGAATTGCACGCGCAATCTCGGTGAACCTCGGTGAGGTGATCACGGGCTCAGGCGTCTCGCTAGGCACCCCCGAGTACATGAGTCCGGAGCAGTGCGGCGCAATGCGCGAGCTCGACGCGCGCTGCGACGTTTATGCGCTCGGATGTTTGGTCTACGAGATGCTCGCCGGCGAGCCACCGTTCACCGGCCCGAGCGAGCAGGCTGTGATCGCGCGCCATTTCAGTGAGCCGCCGCGTTCGATTCGCGTGATTCGTCCGTCCGTTCCACGGGGTGTCGATCATGCGATCTTGAAGGCGCTGTCCAAGATTCGCGCGCACAGATACTACAGCGCCGGAGAGTTCTTCGACGCGCTCGATGCGGGAGTGAGGGCGGCCGATCGAGGCTAGTGGCCGATGCAACTCCTCGTCATAAGGCACGGGAAAGCCGAGGAGCGCGCGCCTGATGGCAGCGATGCTGGTCGTGCGCTCACCACGGCAGGCGAAAAGGAGATGCAGGCTATCTCCGCCGGCCTGCGAACGCTTGTTGAAACCATCGATATGATCGGCACGAGTCCGCTTTTGCGGGCGCGGCAGACGGCCAGCGTTGTTGCCAAAGCGTACGGCGTGCCCGTTCAAACGGTCGATGCTCTCTCGCCCGGCGGCGAACCGCCGGCGCTCGTCGAATGGCTTGATCAGCATCCATCGGCTGAGTCGGTCGCGTTAGTTGGACACGAGCCGGACCTCGGCACACTCGTGACGTGGCTGATGACAAAAGCCGGGAATTCGCGGGTCGAATTGAAGAAGGGTGGTGCTGCGCTTCTCGAATTCCCCGCACGTGCGGCGGCAGGGAGCGGGACGCTGCTGTGGCTCCTTACCGGCTCACAACTCCGTCGCATGGAGACCTAAGGGGGTCGGCGATGTCAGACTTTCAACGCATCTGCCCAGGGGCGTGTCAAATAGCTCGACACCCGACTAGAGGTCAATCATGAGAATCTTGAAGCTCGGCAGCTTATCCATCCTCGCACTAATGTTCGCGCCGGCGGCGGTCGTCGCGCAGACTCGCTCGGCGGATGAAGCACAGTCGAAAACGCGTGCGATCGCCGCTTCGTTCACCAAGTTCAAGAGTGTGAGCAAGGAAAAACGCGGAATAAAGAAGGAAAAGTATTTGAGGGTTGTGACTGAGCCTGTACAGAAGTCGAATCCCGCTGACTACTCAGGTTTCTACGAGATGGCAGGAATGGACTTCGGCCTCGAATTGAGTGTGGATCGCAACGGAGTGGTGACTGGATCGGGCTATGAGCCGCTCGCCGGATCTGTGAAGCGGACATTTTCCGTTCGCGACGGGCGCATCGACGGAGCGCTCCTCCGCGCAACCAAGGTGTACGGCGGCGGCGAAACGGAAAAGTTCGAAGGAGCCTTCATGAATCGAACGTCGTTCAACAGCCCGACCGACAAGGGGCACACCGTGTTTGGCTTGGGGACGGTCGGCAAACCGATCGAGGTATCGGGACTAACGCTCGACAAGGTGTTCTACGATAAGGTTCGTTAAAACCCGCTTCCACCACCTCCGCCG
>JBJMOA010000059.1:0-13815 GCA_045803975.1 Gemmatimonadaceae bacterium | reverse complement strand
GCAGTCGCGTCAGCGAATCGCGCAGGAGCTGATGATAATCCACGCTCAGCGGGCTGGCGTTGCTGTGGAAGCGCCTGATGACGGAGCGATGAGTCTGACGTTTCGCTCGACGGTTGCGGCCAATCTCGACAGCTCGAACGGTTTCTCAACGAAATCGTCGGCGCCCGTCTGAAGGGCCTGCCGCTTGTTCACCCAGTCGTCGAGAGCTGTAACCATTACGACCCGCACGTTGCGGCCGAGGGTGGGATGCTGCTTCATCTCGCGACACACCTGCCATCCGTCGCGTCCCGGCATCATTACGTCGAGCAGCACGAGGGCCGGCTTGACTTCCTCGAACGCTTTCATCGCATCGTCGCCGTTGTAGGCAACGGTGATTGGATAGCCGCGCGCCTCGAGGTAGTCGCGAATGATGTGCGCGTTGTCCGCGTTATCGTCGACCACCAGGATCGGCGGGTGCGTAGGATCAGCCATAAGCGATTGTCTGAAATCAGGTTATGGCTATAGGCGGGGCAATTCGCAAGCCAGACAGCGAGTATCGAGGCTTAGTCGATTCGGGTCCAGATCAGCATCGTACCGCATTCGGCCCGATCGGATGCGTACTGAATCGGCGTCTCGTCGCGGCTCGCGTAGTACTCGATGCCTTGAATCGTCGAGGGAGGGATCGAATTGATGTTGAAGAGCGCCTCACCCGCGCCGGATGCAAACACGCGAACGTTGTCGATGTAAACCTGCGAGTAGCACCCTCGTTGGGCGCCTTTTCGTCTGTCCATCGCGTCGCCGCCGCGGCTCTGTCCACCTGACCAGCGCGAGCTCGCGACTGCACTCTCCGCCCCATATCGGCTAACTCGAACGCCCGGTAGTTTGGCGACGATTTCGCCGAGCTGTCGATCTTTTTGCTTCTCGAGGTCGGTGCGAGTGATGAACGCTCCACCACCGTGCGTGCGGCGGTTTTCGAACTCCAGGAATTTTCCGCGCACCGTCGTACCAGCGACGACATTCACGGTGTCGAGAGAAATCGTGATTGGTATCAAGGCAAAGTCCGCGGCCAGAGTGTCCGCTCCCGAAAAGCGCGCGTCGAGGGAGAACGAGTTGTATCCGACGCGGTGGATGTTCACACGGAACACGCCTTTCGGAATGCCATTGAAGAAAAATTTGCCGAGTGAGTCGGTGCGCGCGCCCAGATTGAGCTCCGGGATGGTGATCTCGGCGCTGGCGAGCGGAAAAGAGGGGTCTCCGTCAGCGACGACGCTTCCAAAAAACACCGATTGTGCTGCCGCAGTGGAGGCGAAGCACACTGCGAGTGTAACTGGAATCCAACCTCGAAGTGTGCTTCGCATTTGTCCTCCCTCTGCCGGTTCTATGACACGCTATTTCACGATCAGTGTGCCCTTAGCTCCGTTTGTCGTGCTGGTGAAAGTGTACGTCCCGGGAGTGGTGAACAATCTGGACTGTGCATCCTTACCGAAGGCTGGCACCGGATTCCCAGCCGGAACACTGCACAAGGGCGGATTCGCGCTCCCGGAGCCTCCAGTGCCGATATTCCCGGAGTTACCAGCCGGAACCGTCGACCCCGAAGGGGCCGTCGGAGCCGCGCGCGCCACCGTTGGGTCCGTGAAAGTTACGTTGAAGCATTGGGTGTCGTTCGGCGTTGTGGTCGACGTAAACGTTTGCGAAAAAACGGCGGTTGGGAATACACCCCAGGTGACTACTGCACCCGTGGTAGTCGCATTCGGTCTGCGTTCGATCGCGGCCTGGGTCGCTGATACAGTGACCGTCTCTGGAAAAAAGATGATACCGGTACCCGATGTCGCGGTAGTAATCGATATCGTCGCGGTGACGGGATCGGTAATCGTGATCGGGAAACTAGCGGTCTTAGTTACGCCGCCAACCGTGCTGCTGGCAAAGATTGTCGCAGTACCCGGTTTGATACCGGTCACGATTCCCGTCGATCCAACGGTTGCCACCGACGGATCGCTGGTGAAGAACGCAGGTCTGCCAAGTCCACCAGTATTCGTCGCGGCGCGTTGCGTCCCGACGGTAGCTCCCCCTGCATCTGTGTAAGTGACGGTAAGAGTGTCAGTCGACCCCGCGCCGTTCGTCGAGCGGAACGATGTCAACGTCATTCCGCCGATCGCCGGCGGCGTCACGCCCGCGGCTAGCACAGTGACCGGAGTGGTGTCTGCAAATGTCACCGACGGCAGACTCTGTCCGCCGGGGATGTTCTGCAATGTGCCAATGATATTCGCCGTCCCCGCCTTTGCCTGCGCGGTCACGACGCCCGTAACGGAATCGACCCTCGCAACCGTAGTATCGGTCGAACGGAACTTTGACACCCCATTTACCTGAATCGGGTTTCCTGGAGCAAGTGGATTGCAGTTCGCGCCCATGCACGTGGCATCGTACGCAGTCACTGTCAGTGCCAGTGTACTACCCTGCGCCAGAGTCGCCGACTGTGGATCAATTCTTACCGCGTAAAAATTCGATATCTGCAGTACGTCGGTGATTTTGTCGTTTTCGCAGGCGACGAAACCAACCGCAAGTACAAGAAGACAGAGTCTCTTCATTAGTGTCATCCTGGTAGGAAGGTGTGTGGGATTATGGGTTCCGATCGAGGCAGCCTGTGAACTGCGGATTGTTTCGCTCTGCCTGCGGAATTACCAGGAACTTGTCCGTCCCGTACACACCGCCTTTGTAGTATGGGCCATTCGGAAATACGGTATTTTCGGCGCGGCCGAATCCGCCCTCGCTCACAGGACGTACCAGACGTCTCATATCGGCCAACCGATGGCCGGTGCTCCAGAGCCAGAAGGCGCGCTCACGGAAAAGAAGATCTTCGCGCGCGGTTTGCGTTCCCGGATCGGCCAGCGGCGGCAACGAACCACCCGCCGGGACCGTTGGGCACCCGGTGATTTGCGTTGTCGCGGAGCAAGGGTTCGACGGCTGCTTGAAAACGTCGAAGTTGGCGCGCAGCTGATTGAGCTTCGCCAACCAGGTCGCGACGTCTCCGGTTCTCAGCGCAACTTCAGCTTCGATCAACCGCGCCTCGGTTCCGGTCGCGATCGCGATGTCTGCCTCTCGAGTCGGCCAGTTCAGCTGCACCAGGAACGAGCCCGTACCAGTGATGTTGTCAAACGAAGTCGACCGCGTCTGGTTCGGGTCGAACGTCTTGCACGCGGCGCTTCCACCAATACACATCGGAACGCGCGGATCATTCGCGCTGAAGTAGTTGAGACCGACGATGCCCTCGCTATTGCCCGGCATCCAGCGACCGGCGCTGTTGTTCAGCGCCCAGATCTGATTGTCACCGAGGGATTGGGTGTAGAACATCGAGAACTTGAAATTGTCGGGAACCGCTGCGGCAGTGATGGTCGTGCCGGCGCCGGTGACATCGCCCAGATCGAGCTGCACCCTTGCCTTCTCGATGCCTGCCAGCCACTTGACCGTGTCGCTACGCACCTGACCAGCGGGCGCGTTTTGAACTGCGGTGTCGAAGCTGGCAATCGCGCGCTCGTAAATCTCTACGTTGGTCTGCTGAGCACCGTAGACAATGTTGTTGCTCGCGTCGAGCGAGCTGAGCGGCATCCCATTGCAGAAGTTCTCCGCGATCGACATCTCCGCCCAACCGCGGACCCAGTACATCTGCCCAACATCCGAAACATTGTCGGGCTTGTATTGTTTGAGCGCTGGGATCGCCTGAGTAGCGGCAATCCGTATGCGATGCAGTCCTCTAGCTTCGAGGGTCATGGCGGTGTTGGACTCCGTTATAGCGCGTGAGTCTGCTTCATCGCGCTGCACGAAGGTATCGGTGGATCGCCATTCGTCGGCGACCACGCCGCTGAAGTGAAAGATGCCCTCATTCAGCGAGCCGCTGCCCTGCAGTCCCCCCGTCACGTCGGACACACGATTGAGTGCGCCCACGCGGAGCGCCTCCGCTGCTTCCGCTGAGGCTACGTCCGCCGGGTTGATAATGTCGGGATCGGTTACATGGAGGATCTTGTCTCTATTGCACGCCGTCAGCGCGGCCGCCGCGAATAGCAGCGACACTGCTCCCTTGAGGCGCGCCTGAAAAATCACGTTTGCCATTGGTTGTCCTATTGGTAAGCGCTGACGCGCGTCAGAAGCCGAGGTTGAAACGAAGGGTTACATAGCGAGGTGGTGGGACCGCCTGGAATGGATCCTCTACTTCGACACCGGTTCCTCCGGGCGATGTCACCGCCTCTGGATCCATGCCGGTGTACTGGGTCCACGTCTTCAGGTTGCGACCGGCGAGCGTGATGCTGAGCCGATTGCCCGGTACGAAGCGGCGTTGGAGCCAGCTTTCCGGAGCGATGAACGTGAGGGCCAGCTCGCGGAGTTTCGTATAATCACCCTTTTCCCAGAATCCACCCTCAGTTCTCAACGGATGATCACGCAGGGCCACGACGCGCGCCTGCTCCCACAACGGAGCCTGAGGATTTGCGAGTCCGCTGCAGTTCAGTCGCTGGTTGCAGCGAATGCGCTCGTTCGAGTTCTTGAGCCAGTATCCACCCTTGTAATCGAACTGCGCTGTGACGCGGAACATGTTGTGGAAGAGATCCATCCCCGGAACGAAGTTCATCTCGACGTGCGGGCTCGAACGACCGATGAACATCGCTGAGTCACTGACGATGATCTCGTTGGCGGTCAGAATTCCATCGCCGTTGAAGTCAGTGAATCCGAGAATCCGACGCTGCCACACGCCGAACAGCGGGTAACCTGGTATCTCGCGAATATCGGCGCCGATGATCGGTGGGACATTGCCGAGGCTCACGAGCTTGTTGTTGTTGACCGAGTAATTCAGCTGCCCATCGAGACCGATTCGGTCCAACTGCAGCACCTGCGCGCGGAGACTGGCCTCGAAGCCGCTGTTCTGGACGGAGCCCAGGTTCTCGAACCGGGTTGCCGACACTCCAGCCGACGGGGGCAGAGTCCTCGACACCAATGCGTCCCGCGTCTTCTTCTTGTAACCAGTTAGCGTGATCGAGGCGCGATTGCCGAACATGTCGAGGTCAAGACCACCCTCGAACTCGCCAGCACGCTCAGGCTTCAGGTTCGGATTACCCACGGCGCTGAATACGACCGCCGCGGTTCCCTGATCCTGCACGTTCGCGTTTGCCGCGACGAAGAACGGCAGTGCGTCGTTGGAGCCCGGCGAGTTGCCCGATTGGCCAAACGCCGTACGCAGTCGCAACTGGCTGATGAACCCTACCTTCGGAAAGAAAGGTTCCTCGGATACCACCCACGAAATGCTGCCTTTCGGATAGAACGCAGAAGTCGTCTTCGTCCCGAAGGTGCTGTTCTGGTCGTCGCGGAAGCCGGCTGTTACGAAGAGGCGATCGCGCAGCGCGAACGTCTGTTCGAAGAAGAGTCCCGCGTTGACCTTGAACGTCGACGATTCGTCAGCGTCCTTGACGGCACCCGCCGTCACAGTCGTGGCGCCCGGTGGAAGCACTTCCGAGCTGGCTCCGTTGCGCGCAAAAATGCTGCGGAAGTACTGCGCGCCGAATGTCGTCTTCGATGTTAGCGCGTCCGACATGTGGAACTGTGCCGTTCCGCTCGCGTCGAAAGTATAGAGAAAGAAGTTCGTCCGGTTGTTGTCCTTGAATCCCAGGCGGCTGCTGCCGAAGTCGGAGCACTGTCCCTGCCGGCAAATGTCGGAGTCTACGCGGTTGATGAAGTCGATGCCGAAATTCCCGCGCGTCGTCAGCCAGCTGAGTGGCCGCCAGTTGGGGGTCAGGCTTCCAATAAAGCGGTTGATGTCCTGACCAACCGTCTCCTGAAACATGTCGCCCGGAGTGAAAGCTCTGTATCCCTGTCGGAAAAACGTCGTTCCATTGATGAAGCCGTTCGTTCTATAACCAGGCCCGCCATAAGCGCTCGATGTAAGGCCGGTGGTGTTGTTCTCCGTCTGCGGCAGACGCTGCGAGCTCGAAACGAACATCGTATTCACCGCAACGTCCGCGAGCGGATTCAGCTGCAGGTTCATATTGCCGCGGAACGTCGCGCGGGTGAGCGCGTTGGGACGGAGCTGCTCGCCAGGAATGAAGCCATTTCTCGCCAGCAGTCGCTCGATCTCGAAATCCGGCACTCGGTACACGCCCTGCTCGCCGGCGTAGTTGCCTTGCAGGAAATAACGCAGCGTCTCGGAACCTCCCGATACGCCTGCACCGTACTCTTCCTGGTACGAGGGATGGAGCGGCGTGATATCCTTCTCGGCGAAAAGGTTGAGCTCTGCAACGCTGTCGACGATGCAGGTGCCGAGCGAGACGTTGGGTAACGAGCAGTTGCCGAGGGCGGTGGTGCGCAGAGCGCCCTGCGGCGAATGACCGAACAGAGTGAAGGCCGTCGGATAAATGTTGTGATCCGATAGACGGCCGCGCTGGATATAGGTGTCCCAGCGTGCGTTGCCGACGCGACCACGTTTCGTAGTGATCACGATCACTCCGTTCGCCGCATCCGTTCCATATAGTGTGGACGCTGAAGGACCCTTCACCACCTGAACGTCTTCGATCTGATTGGGATCGATGTCGCTGAGCCGGCTAGGTCTTGATCCGCCGATGTCGATGCTCGACGAGCCAGTCGCGCTCTCCATCCGAATGCCATCGATGAGAACGATCGGGTCATTGCTCAAAGAGAGACTGTTGACCCCGCGGATACGAATGCGCTGGCCAACTCCGGTCATGGAGCCCGCGAGGACTTCGACGCCCGGCGCACGGGCATTCAACAGGTCCGTGATGTTCGTGACCGGTTTGGTATTGACGATATCTGCCGCGGGGATTCTAGGAATGTCATTCCCGACCTCCGTCTTTCGCTGCTCGCCCGTGGCCGTCGTAACTACTTGCTCCAGCTGGATCGCGGTCACGGCAAGCGCGAAGTCGAGCGTCGCTGATCCACCTGCGGGCACGGTCACAGGAAGCTTCTGAGTGACATGTCCGAGTGCCAGCACGCGAACTTCCTGCGCTCCCGCGGGTGCGCCGCGGATGATGTAGCTGCCATCGTCTCTGGTCGGCACGACGATGCCCGTTCCAACGATGGTCACGCGAGCGTTGGGAATTGGTCGGCCGGTTCCCTCCTCGCGTGCTACTCCTGTGATCGTGCCGGTGGTTCCCTGGGCGATCGCTAACGCCGGACTGAACGCGGCAATTGCGACCGAAAGAATCTGACGAAGACGAATCATTTCCGGGTCACCTCTCCTGTTCGGGATGAACTCGCTTGCGCATCTGCTCGGACAAATGCGACACCACAGAGGGCAATTTGCCGCCTGGCTCGTCGGTTCGAATTGTCTGCACAGAGGAGGCAGGGCGCCTCTTAAGGGTAAATACTAAAAGGGGGCTTAAACGGGCGCCAGCCGCCGGGAGCGGCGTTCCCCGGCCGTAGGGAGTTGTTCACCCACTCGTGCTTGACAACTTTAGTGCTGGAAGAGAAAGTGCAGGCAGAACAAACACGTGCCAGGAGCTCGTATGCGCATTCGTGCCTCTCTCGTCCTGCTCCCTACCTTCCTGTCCGCCGGAATTCTTTCCGTCGAGGGACAGGCCCCCCCAGTCGTGAAGCTCGTCACGCTCCAGGGGATCGTCGTCGACGACGAGAAGGCGCCAATCCCCAACGCGCAATTGAGTCTCAAGCCTTACGGAGAGTCGCCCCGACTCACGCGCTCGGGAAACGACGGGCACTTCACGTTCGAGGGAGTGCCGCAGGGCGCCGGCTCCATCACCGTGAAGCGGATCGGATACAAGCTTCGGACCCTCCCGCTTGAAATCGCGGCTGCCGAAAATCCGTCACTCGAAGTCGCTCTGGTTGCCGTCGCTGAAGAGATCGAGCCGGTCACAGTCGACGCCAACAGCGGACGCATGGCCGAGTTTACAGATCACCGGCAGAATAGCAGCTTCGGTCATTTCTTCGATCAAAAGGACATCCAGCGTATCTCGCCGCGATTCGTCAGCGAGCTGTTCCGGAGCGTCCCCGGTGCCAAGATCGAGGTGGCCTCCGGGGTTGGAAACCGCGTATTCCTGCGCGGGTGTCGACCGCGCATCTGGGTCAACGGAGTAAGAACGGTGAATACGGAAGTAGACGAGGTCGCCGCACCGTCTGAAATCGATGGCATCGAGATCTATCCGTCGATGGCCGGAACACCGGCCCAGTACATGGATCGCGAGAACAGGGCGTGCGGCACCGTCGTCGTCTGGACGCGTCGCTGAAGAACTGAACTGGTCGGGATGCAAAAAAGGCCCTCCGATTTCTCGAAGGGCCTTTTTTGCTTTCTGATCGCCAGCCTTACGGCGCCGGCGACGGAGCAAGCGTACGATTGCCGCAACCCACGAAGTAGGTCGGGGCCGCCGTCGGGTTCGTGTCCCAATACATGCGGAGCTCGTACTCGTCGGTCGTAGCCGTGCCGAATGTGTCGACGGCATCCATCTGCGCAACCGCCGCCAATCGGGCAGCATCGTTCACCGCGCGCTCCGTGGTGGAGTACTGGAACCGTCTCGGAACGTTGGCCCTCAGCCCGTAGGACCCCGGTTTCACTGTCGCCGGACGACAGGTGCGGCGCCACTCGGCCCACGCCTGTCCACCATCGGTGAAGAGAGCCAGCCACTTCTGTTCCGCGATCTGGATCAATCCCGGCGTGCCTGCCTGCAGGACTACGCTCGGCTGCGCGAGGAATGTCGTCACCGGCGTGCCGCTCACGCCCCATTGATTCATTGAAGCGGTGATCGCGGCGTTGTAAAAAGCCGGCGCCTGCGCGGGTGTCAAGCCTCCGAGACCACGAGCCGCTGCCTCGGCCTGGATGAACGCGACCTCGGCGTAGGTCATCAAATACGATGGCCACGCGTTACCGCCTCCGCCGAAGTAGCCGGCAGCGGTTGCGCCCGGGTAAAGAACCTCACCAATGCGCGACGCCGCGGTGATGTACGGAGCCTCACCCGATGCGTTCAGCGCGTTTGGAGCTCCGCGATATGCACCATCAGTCACAGCAGGCTGCGCCAGAACGGGCATTCTCGGATCGTTGTTGTTCCGCAGGATCTCCATCATCACTCGCGAGATACGGTGATCGTCGCGCGTGGCAAAGTCGGCTGCCCACGGATTGTTGTAGATACCGTCGCCGGGCCACTTCAGCTCGGCGTTGTCGGCGTTCGAGGTGAAGACGCCGCCCGGCGCGTTGAACGCGGCGGTGAGCTGCGCGCTCGCGGTGGCGGGATCCTTGTTTACGAGGCGAAGGGCGTAGCGCGCACGCAGAGAATTAGCGAAGCGCTGCCATTTGGCGGTATTCCCTCCGTAAATCAGATCGGCCTGTCCGAGATCGCCCGTTGCACCCGTCTGGAGATCCTTGCTGACCTGGTCCAGAACTGCAAAAAAGTCATTGTAGATGTCCTTCTGTGGATCATACTTGGGCGACAGCGTTTCGACCGGCGCCGTCGGCGATCCCTTCAGGGCGTCAAAGTACGGAATGTCGCCATAGGAATCCGTCAGGTACCCGAATACCCACGTCTGAAGGATGCGCGCAGGCCCAGTGATTCCGGCGTCGCTTGGATTCTTCTCGCGCACCTTCTGCAAATCTGTCAGCTCCGACGCATAACCGTTGTTGAAGAACGTCGAGGTCTGGGAAGCCCGCGTCCGACGATATGCATCCTCGTCAGGATACTGCACTTCGGCCAGATGCTGCGCGATGAACTCCGTCATACGAAGATCGTATCCGGAGCCGAGCCACCGGCCCACTGAGTTCGCCGTCGCGTTGGTGAACAACGTCGGCGTCGGAACGTCAGAGGGATTGTTCGGATCCTTATTTAGGTTCGTCAAATCGTCCGCGTTGCACGCGGCCACGCCCAAGGCGAGGACGAGACCGGCGCTCGCGGTAATGAAGTTTTGTCTCATTGGTTTTATAGTCTCAGAAAGGCCGGTCACGGCGTGATTCGGAAGCTCAGACCCCAGCTCCGAGCGTTGGGCAGGGCAGCGAACTCGATGCCCTGGTCGTTGCCAGTCGTGTACGAGAACTCAGGATCGATGTTCGGAACCTTCGTCCAAGTGTGCAGATTGCGGCCGGTCAAAGCGACGCTGACGGCCCGCGCGTTGAAGCGGGTCGCCCACGTTGGCGGCAAGTCGAACCCGAAGCGCAACTCACGAAGCTTCACGTAGCTCGCGTCGTAGGTGAACGGCTCGACCGATGGGTAGATGCCCTGGTAATACTGTTCCGATGTAATGTTGATGGTGTTCGGCTGCCCGTTGCACGGGCCGGTAGCAGCGCAGGTGTCGATGTCGATGCCATCGACGACGATCCCAGGATTATCCCAGTCGTTCTCGCGGCCTCTGAGCGTTTCCTTCAGAACGCCCGCGTATGTACCCCACATGTTGGTAATACTCACGATGTTGCCACCGCGCTTGAAGTCCAGGAGTCCCGACATCGTCAGGCCCTTGAAGCGAACGGTGTTGCTCCACCCGCCGGTCCACTTTGGCTGAATGTTGCCCAACACGCGCTGCGCACTCGCAACCGGGTACCCGTCCGACGTATAGATCTTCCCCGTCGCGGAGTCGTGCTCCCAGCCGAAGCCCCAAATGGCGCCATACGGCTCGCCCTTCCGGGCTTCGATGTTGGTGTCCCAGCTCGTCCCGAGAATGAAGCGGTCGATGCCCTCTGCCAGCTGCACGACCATGCTCTTGTTCCTCGAGTAATTGAAAGTCGAATTCCACTCGAAGCCGCTCGCCAACTGTAGTGGTGTAACGCCGAGCAGGAAATCGATTCCCTTGTTCGTGATCTCACCGGCGTTGACTGCCTTCAGTGTGAACCCTGAGGCCGGAGAAACCGGAATCGTGAAGATCTGATCCCGCGTCGACTTGTTGTAAGCGCTGAAATCGAACGTCGTGCGTCCGTTGAACAAGCTGAGCTCGAGGCCAACCTCCTTCGCAATGGTCTTCTCGGGCTTCAGATCGGGGTTAGCGATGGTGTTCTGCAGACCGAACTTCGGCTGGTTCGCAATTGGATTGCCGGATAGGAAAACCGTGCGATCCGCATTGGCTTGATACGTCGCCACCAGCTGATACGGGTCGGCGTCATTACCTACCTGCGCATACGCCGCGCGCACCTTCGCATAAGACAAAATGTTGTTCCGCAGCGACGGAATTGCATCGCTGAGCACGAACGAGGTGCTTACCGAAGGATAGAAGTAAGAATTGTTGCCCTTTGGCAGGGTTGAGGACCAATCGTTTCTGGCCGTACCCTCGACGGTCCACCAGTTGTTGAGCGTCACTGCCGCGTTGCCATAAAGGCTGTTCACCTGCCGCCTCTCGAGCCTCTGAGTGGGCGATGGAGTGATAGCCGCGTTGCTAATATTGTAGATCCCCGCGACCGACAGCCCTGGCGTCGAAATACCGTCGGTGTCGAAGACTTCGTGACGCCTGGTTCCGCCGAACGTGGCGTTGAGCCCCAGGCGTGGGCCAAGGCCCCTGTTCACCGTAAGCAGCAGGTCGCTGTTGTTCTGGTTGCTGTAGTCGTTGGTGGTGGACAGACCGCCGAAGTAATTCGGGCTTATGCCGTTACCCTGGATATTTCCCTGGGCCCAGCCCTGATCGATGTTGAAACGGTAGATGTCCGACCCGGTGCGCCCGATCAGGTTCATCCAGTCGGTGAGCTTGTAAGTCGCCGAGACTGTACCGATGAAACGATCGCGGGTATCGTTGAGCGGATTCTCGAACATCATCCAGAACGGGTTGTTGTGGAAGTTGTAGTTCCAGTTGAACTCGCGGTTGGACGGACCATTGTTGGTCGTAGCACCTTGCTGATAGTTGCGCAGCGCATCCATGTCGACCTGCCGTCCGAACCAGACGAAGCTCTCCAGAATGCCGTTGTTGTAGCCGACACCCGGGCGATTCGCCGCCGCGTTGTGCACGTACTGAAGGGTCGCGTCAGCGTCAAGCTTGCTGCTGATGTTGAGCGCGCCGTTGAGTAGCCCACTCGTCTTCTGGAAATTGTTGTTCGGGATGTAGCCCGTGATGTTGTCACGGCCGAGCGAAAGGCGCGCGCTGGCGCGCTCAGTACCACCGCTAAGTGCGATAGTAGCCGACCGCGTGTGGCCGGTATTGAAGAAGCTCTCGACGTTGTCCGGGTGCGCAATCCACGGCGACGCAGCGGTCGGGCTCGTGAACTGCGTGCAAGGCACGGTTTGATCATAGACTCCAGTCGAATTTCCATTCGCATCGTACACGAACACGCAACCGTACATACGGCCATCGAGCTTCGGTCCCCAGCTCTGGTCCGCGAAGTCGTTCACGCCGCCGCCGGCTCCGTCAACGTATGCGAACTCGGCGCCGGCACCCTGGCCGTAAAGATTCTGATAAGTCGGCAGGATGGAGGGACGGTCCCACGTATACGTCGAGCTGACTTCCATACGTGCACGATTTCCGCTCGCGGCGCCCTTCTTGGTCGTGATCAGGATCACGCCGTTTGCCGCGCGAGACCCATAGAGAGCCGCCGCGTTCGGGCCCTTGAGGACCGACATGGTCGCAATGTCGTCAGGGTTGATGTCCGAGATCGCGCTTCCGAAGTCGTAACCGCCGTCTTCGTCGCCAGGGCGAGCGCGATTGGAGATCGGCGTGCCGTCGACCACGAACAGCGGTTGGTTCGAGCCGGTGATTGAGTTCGCACCGCGAATGACGACGCGGCTCGAGCCGCCCTGGGTGCCGGCTCCGGTGATGGTTACGCCGGAGACTTTTCCTTCGAGTTGCTCGACGACGCTAATCGCCTTCGTCGAGTTGATCTCGGCGCTGCTCAGTTGTTGCTGAGCGGTTCCCAGCTGGCTCTTCTCTCTCGTCAAACCGAGCGCCGTTACTACGACGCCCTGCAGCTCTGTGGCTGCCGCGGAGAGACTGAAGTTCTGAGTAACCGGCGCGCCCGTGAGAGCGACGGATACCGAGCTCGGCTGGAAGCCAAGGCGCCGCGTCATAACGGTCACCGTGGTGCCGTTGGCGGACTCTGGCACAGTGAAAGTGTATCGGCCGGCCTCATCGGTGAATCCGCCAACTCGCAGAGTCGGAATGCTCACGCTTGCGCCTACTACTGGTGCTCCACCCGCGCCAGTCACCTGGCCACTGATGGTCGTTCCTTGCGCCTGAGCGAGTGCCGGGGAAATCCCGAACACGACGCTCGCAACCGCAAGGAAGCGAAAGATCTTACCTGTCATGCCCATACTACACCTCGCAGAAAGTGAAACTGGGACAGGAGAAGCCGCGTATGCAGGGTATAACCAGTAAGGCCAACCCCAGCACAGCGACTATGTGGGCTGCATCAGAGGGGAGGTCAGACAGGAGTGCCCGGCGCGACCCACGGATGCAGAAGACAGTGCCCGAAATCCCCCGCAAGGGATCTCGGGAATGCCTGATATCCTTCTAACATAGGCTTGCGGCGACAATTATGTCAACGGAGAAGGCGTCGTCTGTTCCCGCCCTCCGTC
Organism: Gemmatimonadaceae bacterium; assembly: GCA_045803975.1. Classification (GTDB taxonomy): domain Bacteria; phylum Gemmatimonadota; class Gemmatimonadetes; order Gemmatimonadales; family Gemmatimonadaceae; genus UBA4720. Next base: position 361 of record JBJMOA010000059.1, on the reverse strand, counting down.
GCTGACGCGCCTCACCCCTCCGAAAATGGGTCGGTGCCGACCCATCACCGTCGCTGCCCGGCCGGTCAGTAAAAAGGAGGTGGAGCTTGGCTCCGCCTCCTTTTTACCTCTTCTTGCCCGTGCCGGCTACGCCGGCGAAGCCTTTTCGGTTACGACGCGGACCTGGTTGTTCAATACCTGCATGAAGCCGCCGGTCACGTTGAAGCTGCGCCCGCCTGATCCTGCGCCGGCGAGACGGAGCCGACCGTTGCCCAGAAGCGTCATCAGCGGCGCATGGTCGGTGAGAATTCCTACCTCTCCGTCATACGCGGGCGCAACTACCGAATCGGTGTCGCCCTCGAACAGCACGGCCTCCGGAGAG
>JBJMOA010000058.1:0-12474 GCA_045803975.1 Gemmatimonadaceae bacterium | reverse complement strand
CGTCCTCGACCTGATGCTTCCCGGACTGTCGGGACTGGAGGTGATGGAGGAGTTGCGTGGCGATCCGGCGACGGCAGGCATTGCGGTGCTCATGCTCACCGCACGCCGCGAAGAGGGCGACCGTATCAAAGGCCTCACGCTTGGCGCCGATGATTATCTGACGAAGCCGTTCAGTCCGCAGGAGCTCGTGCTGCGAGTCGCGGCGATCCTGCGACGAGTCAAAAGCGGCCAGACGAACGCGGGCGATGTCAGGCAGATAGGTCCGCTCAAGATAGATTCCACAGCGCACCGCGTAACCGTCGATGGCCGCGAAGTCGATCTCACGCCGACCGAATTCAAGCTTCTTCTCCTGCTGGCCGAGCGAAAGGGACGTGTGCAGCCGCGCAACCTGTTGCTCGAGATCGTCTGGGAGGCCGCACCAGACATCCAGACGCGCACTGTCGACATGCACGTACAGCGACTTCGTGCCAAGCTCGGCCACGCCGGAGACTTGATCGAGACGGTGCGCGGGTTCGGCTATCGCATCAAGAACATCGCCGAGAGATCGTGAGCCTCGCGCAACGGCTGCTTCTCCAGTCGCTTGCGGTCATAGCCGTCTTGGTGATCTCGGTTGTCATCATCATCGACAATCAGTTGCATTCGCGCATCACCGACCAGACGGTTCACGATCTCGCCGGCGAGGCCAGACTCGTTGCGATGCAATGGCGCCAGGGTCTCGATGCGGATTCGCTCGCTGACGAAGCGGGAGACGCGACAAGCCATCGCATCACGCTGATCGATTCCACCGGGCACGTCACGGGCGATTCCGAGTTCGATGGCCCGGCTCTACAGGCGCTGGAAAATCATAGCGCGCGTCCGGAGGTCCTTGCGGCGCGTAGCAATGGAATGGGGTCGGTGCGACGTGCCAGCTCCTCGACCGGTGCTGAGCAACTCTATGTGGCGGTGAAGGCGCGGCTCGGCACTGCGCGTGTATCAGTGACAACTCGCACCGTCGAGGATCTGTTCAACCGGGCACGTAACGGCGTCATGCTCGCTGGTTTCATCTCGTTCCTGCTCGCCAGCATGCTGGCGTTTCTTTTTTCGCGAACGGTGTCAAAGCCAATCATTGAGCTTCGTGACGTTGCGCAATCGATTGCAGCGGGCGAGCGACGGCGTCATCCCGCGCTTTCCGCCCCAGGCGAGGTCGGAGACCTTGCCGACGCGATCTACCGCCTCGCCGAGCAGCTCGAAGGGCGAATTGCTGCGCTGGCGGCCGAGCGGTCGGTACTTTCCGCGCTGGTCGAAACGCTTAACGAAGGTGTCATCGCGCTCTCGCCTGCCCACGACGTCGTCCGAATAAACGAGACTGGACGTCGCCTTCTGAATATCGATCGTCCGCTACCCTTCGCCATCGATTTCCTACCGCGCGAGGTCACGTTGCGAAGCGCGATATCGCTCGCCCTCAAGGGCACGGAGACTGAGCCGGAAGAGGTCGTGATCGGAAGCAACACGTTGTCGTTGACAGCCAAGCCGCTGGCGGGCGGCGGCGCCGTCGTCGCCTTTTTCGATCTCACGCCGATCAGAAAACTCGAAGCGGTGCGTCGTGACTTCGTCGCCAATGTTTCGCACGAGCTACGCACCCCCCTCACCATCGTCGGTGGGTTCGCGGAGACCCTCCAGGATCCTGATATCCCCGCCGAGCGTCGAGCAGAGTTCGCGCGCATGATCTACAGCAATACGCAGCGGATGCAGCGGATCGTCGACGAGCTGCTGGATCTTTCGCGCATTGAGTCGGGTTACTGGAAGCCGCATCCGGAGTCGGTGCGCGTCGCCGATCTCGCCACTGAAATTTTTGGACGCATCTCCACGACCGGTGGAAGAAAGGGCATCAGCTTCGAGACCAGGATTGATTCGGGTGCCGACGTCGTTTACGCCGACCGGACGGCCCTCGAGCAGATACTTGTCAACCTGGTCGAGAACGCGGTCCGCCACACGCCCGACGGAGGGCGAATCACGATCGAGACGGAAGCGGCGCGAAATGGGTCGATCGTGCTCGTGCGAGACACTGGGTCGGGCATCCCCCCGGAGCATTTGCCTAGGATCTTCGAGCGTTTCTATAGAGCCGACGCCGGACGCTCACGCGAGGCGGGTGGTACCGGGCTCGGCCTGGCCATCGTGAAGCATCTCGTCGAAGCGCACGGCGGCTACGTAACCGCCGAGAGCGTGCTCGGCTCTGGAACTGTCATTCGGATCTTTTTCCCGGAGATTGCGACGATCCACCAATCGTGACACATCCTTTACTTTCGCCGTAGTCATTCGTGACACCAGCGAGAGAAGTTCTGGTGCGACAAACTTCCTCTCATTGGAGTCGCATTGAAGCTCTCTCCCGTAGCGTTCGGCCTTCTTTTCCCGATCGGGCTGACAAGCCAACAGCCGACGCCCGACACCACCAAGTCCCCGCCTCCACCCGCCGCCACCGCCGTCTCGATCCCGGTCGATTTCTCCGGCGTGATATACGCCAATTACCAGTATCGAGGCGACGCGGGACCAGCGAAGTCAACGAACAAATTCGATCTCGAGCGCGCGTACCTGACGTTCAGGATGCCTGCTGGTGATCGCGCCAGCATTCGCATTACCGCGGACGTTTTCCAGCAACAGACGGCGCCCAACGACGCGTTTTATCGAGGCTGGGTCGTGCGCGCCAAATACGCTTACCTGCAATACGATCTGATCAAGAGCGCTAGCTGGAACGCGAACATCCGCGGTGGCCTGCTGCACAATGTCGTGATCGATCACATCGAATCGTTCTGGCCGCGTTGGATCTCTCAATCACCTATCGAGCGCGCCGGATTCTTTTCTTCGTCTGACGCTGGCGTTGCCACACTCTGGACGCTTCCCAATAAATGGGGCGAGTTCTACGCGACGATTGTAAACGGCCCGGGCTACACATCGCGCGAGACGGACCGCTTCAAGGACTACGCGGCGAGGCTCTCGATCACGCCGCTCTCTGGCGCAGGAAACAAAGTCTTGCGGACCTTCGCGCTCACTGGCTGGACTTACCAAGGTGCAATCGCAAGTCAATTCGCGAACGGTGGAACTGGCCAGATAGGTCGCATCGGTAGTTCGCTCCCGCGAACCAGGTCAGGCGCTTTCGTCGGCGTACGCGATCCACGACTCGGCGCGGGTATCGAATACGACACGAGAAAGGACGGAGGCGAGACAGGACTCAACACCGTGGCGTCGCCCGCTGTTGAAGTCGACAGCACGGGAAGACTGATCGCCGGTTTTGCGGTTGTTAAGCCGTTCCAGCTCATTCACGACCAGTCGACGATTCCTCTGGGACTGGTTGCGCGCTGGGACCGCTTCAAGCCGAACACTGATACTCCAGGCCACCTGGATACCATCATCGCTGGTCTCACCTGGGACCTGACCAGGAAAGCGGCGCTGTCGCTGGATTATCAGGAGCAGACGCCGAAGGAGGGCCTCATCGGGGCACCGACTTCCAAGACTTACTTCCTTCACCTGGTCGCCAACTTCTAGCCAATTCTCATGAATTCCTTCAAAACCATTGCCCTCGCACTGTTGGTTGTGGCGTGCTCGAAAGAGAGCACGAACAATTCCGCCACTGCCTCGTCAACTGGATCCGCAAGCGGATCCGTCGATCTGACGGGAGCCGGCGCAACCTTCCCTTACCCGATCTACTCCAAGTGGTTTTCAGACTACGCTCAAAAGACGGGCGTGAAGATCAACTACCAGTCGATCGGCTCGGGTGGCGGAATCAGGCAGCTCTCCGAACAAACTGTCGACTTCGGCGCTTCAGACAGTCCCATGAGCGACGCCGAGCTCGCCAAAGCGAAGGGCGGTCCGGTCCTTCACATTCCGACAGTGCTTGGCGCCGACGTCATCACCTACAACGTTCCAGGCGTCAACGCACCGCTCAATCTCACAGCGCAGGCGATCGCCGACATTTTTTCCGGCAAGATCACCAAATGGAACGACAGCCGGATCACTTCTCTCAATCCCGGTGTCGCGCTGCCGGCGAGCGATATCCTCGTCGTGCATCGGTCCGATGGAAGCGGGACTACCTACATCTTTACCGACTACCTGAGCACCGCGGTACCAAATTGGAAGTCGACCGTCGGCAAAGGCAAAGAAGTGAAATGGCCGGTCGGACTGGGCGCCAAGGGAAATGAGGGCGTCGCCGGTCAGGTGAAACAGACGCCGGGTGCGATCGGGTACGTCGAGCTCGCTTACGCGAAGCAGAATCGGCTGCCAACCGCCGCGATCAGGAACAAGTCCGGCCAAATGATCCAGGCATCAGTGGCGGCCGTTACCGCAGCGGCAGCTGGTGCCGCACAAGCGCTTCCTGCAAGCACCGACTACCGAATCTCCATCGTGGATGCCCCGGGCGCCGGTTCGTACCCGATCTCTTCCTTCACCTGGATCCTGGTTTACCAGAAACAGCGCGATCCCGTGAAGGGCAAGAAGCTCGTCGACTTTCTCAATTGGGCGTTGACCGAAGGCGAGGCCCAGGCATCGTCGCTCGACTACGCGCCGCTGCCCACCGACATGGCGGCCAACGTGAAGGCGAAACTCGCGACGATCGACGTTACCGGCGCGCAGTGACAGCACTTCCTGCGCGTTGGCTTACCAGGGATCGCCGCAAGCTACGGGTCGAGCAATCTGTCGTAGGCGATCGGATCTACGACGTGCTTACAGTCGCGTGCGCGCTCATTATTCCTGCTCTTGTAATTTCGATCGCTATCGCGATTTTCGCCGCCGCGTGGCCGGCGTTTGCCAAGCTGGGCGTCTCGATGGTCAGCTCGAGTGACTGGGATGTGGCTGCCGGATCCTTTGGTGCGGCGCCGGCGTTGTTTGGTACTCTCGTTTCGTCCGCAGTAGCACTCGTTATCGCGACGCCCCTCGCAATTGGTGTCGCGATTTTTCTGTCCGAGTTCTCGCCAACCTGGTTGCGGCAACCCGTAGGATTTCTCGTCGATCTGCTTGCCGCGATACCGAGTGTCGTCTACGGATTGTGGGGGATTTTCGTCCTCATCCCGCTGCTGCGCCAGAACGTAATGCCCTTCCTCCGCGACACTTTGCATCTCGGAGCGACCCCTTTGTTCACCGGTCCGGCGTACGGGCCGAGCATGCTCGCCGCCGGGCTAATCCTGGCGATCATGGCGCTTCCGTACATCTCAGCCGTCTCACGCGAAGTGTTGATGGCAGTCCCCCGATCGCAACGCGAGGCAGCGCTTGCCCTCGGGGCCACCCGCTGGGAGATGATCCGCGACGCAGTCATTCCGTACGCGAGATCAGGAATCATTGGTGGCATCATGCTCGGTCTCGGGCGCGCACTTGGCGAAACGATGGCGGTGACCATGGTAATTGGAAACCGGCCCGAGATCTCCGCTTCCCTGTTTGCGCCGGGCTACACGATGGCATCGCTCATCGCCAACCAGTTCAGTGAAGCGACCAACGACCTTCACGTCTCGGCGCTGATGGCAGTAGGGGCGATACTCTTCGTCATCACGCTGATCGTGAACGCAATTGCGAGATGGCTCGTTTGGAGCGTGGCACGGAGTCGCGCCAAATGAGAACGGCGCGCAGTCGTCACATCGTGAGCGGCACGATGATCGGGCTCACCTATCTCGCCGCAATTCTGGCGACGCTGCCGCTGCTGCTCATACTCCTCCATCTCCTGCAAAAAGGCGCGAGCTCGGTGTCGCTCGATTTCTTCACGCACATGCCGAGGCCAGTTGGAGAGTCCGGCGGCGGAATGGCAAACGCGATTGTTGGAACGCTCGTACTCATTGGCATTGCCAGTCTATTTGGACTTCCCGTTGGAATTGGCGCCGGACTCTACCTCGCCGAGAAGCGCACGACAGCGATCGCTTACACGGTTCGCTTCTTGTCCGACGTTCTGAATGGACTCCCCTCGATCGTGCTCGGGATCTTTGCATGGGAGCTCCTCGTGCGCCCCATCGGTCACTTCTCTGCGCTGGCAGGCGGCATAGCACTCGGCGCGATGATGATCCCACTCGTCACTCGCACAACGGAAGAGATGCTGGGCGTCGTTCCCACGTCGCTCCGCGAAGCAGCGCTCGCGCTCGGTTACTCCAAATGGCGGACGTCGATATCGATCGTCCTTCGCACTGCCCTGGCGGGCATAGCAACGGGAGCGCTCGTCGCAGTGGCAAGAATCGCCGGGGAGACCGCGCCGCTGCTGTTTACTGCGTTCGGCAACCAGTTCTGGTCGACGGCGGTGCGCGAGCCGATCGCCGCCCTCCCGCTGCAAATCTTCACCTATGCAATCAGTCCGTACGACGAATGGCATCGGCAAGCCTGGGCCGGCGCACTGGTGCTGATCGGGATCGTTCTCGTCATCAGCATCGCCGCACGCTTCGCAACACGGTCACGGTTTGGTGCCCCAGTCGACTGAGGTACTACGAGACATGCCGGCTCGGCCGGTAACTCCAGCGGTACAAGTGCGCGCGCCAGAGCGCGAAACCGCGGAGGAGGCGAAGCCGTGCATCGTTACAAAAAACCTGTCCGCGTATTTCGGCGACGCCGCGGCGGTCAGGGGCGTCACGATGTCGATCCCTCAGCGGGCGGTGACGGCAATCATCGGCCCGTCGGGCTGCGGGAAGTCTACGCTGCTGCGATGCTTCAATCGCATGCACGAGACAGCGCCATCGACACGCGTCGAAGGCGATGTAGAGATTCTCGGCACGCCAATCTACGGCGAAGGGACCAACCCGATTGCGGTGAGGCGCCATGTCGGAATGGTATTTCAGCGGCCAACACCATTCCCAACGATGTCAATCCGCAACAACGTCGCGGCGGGACTGCGTGTCGACGCGAAGCAGCACGCATCGCGCGGCGCGACAAACGAGATCGTCGAGGAGGCGCTGCAACGCGCGGGGCTGTGGGATGAGGTGAAGGACAGACTCGGCGAGAGTGCGACGGCGCTCTCGGGTGGCCAGCAGCAACGCCTGTGCATCGCCCGGGCGCTGGCAACGCGGCCGCGTGTGATCCTCCTCGACGAACCGACGGCTTCACTCGACCCAGCCAGCACCCAGAAAGTCGAGGAGCTCGTCTACCACCTGCGCGACACCGTGAGCGTCGTAATCGTCACGCATAACATGCAGCAAGCGGCGCGTGTCTCCGATTCCACCGGATTTCTGCTTGGTGGCGAGCTTGTGGAGTTCGCATCGACGAGAGCGCTCTTCACGGCGCCGCGTGACCAGCGCACGGAGTCGTACATCACCGGGCGATTCGGATGACGGCAACGCTCACGCAGCCAGTGCGCGAAACCGCGAGCGAGGTCGCCCCGGCAATCGGTACGATCGAAGCGCGCAGCTTCTCGTTCCGGTACGGGAAAAAGCAGGCGCTTAAGAACATCTCGATGGCGGTACCGCCACGATCAGTGACGGCGCTCATCGGACCATCGGGATGCGGCAAATCCACTTTCTTACGCTCGATCAATCGTCTCAACGATCTGATTCCTGGGATCACCCATGAAGGTGACCTCTGCCTCGACGGAAGGAGCGTTTACGATCCTTCGCTCGACGTCGTTGCCCTCAGACAAAGGGTGGGCATGGTATTCCAACGCTGGAATCCTTTTCCAAAATCAATTTACGAGAACGTCGCGTACGGTCCGCGCATCAACGGGCTCACCGACAGAGCGTCGCTGGACGAGGTCGTCGAGCGATCGCTGCGGCGCGCCGCGATCTGGGACGAAGTCAAAGACAGGCTCCGCACGAGTGCCTTGGGATTGTCGGGTGGCCAACAGCAGCGGGTATGCATTGCCCGCGCTCTCGCGAACCAGCCCGAGGTGCTACTCCTCGACGAGCCAGCGAGCGCGCTCGACCCGAGCTCGACTCAGAGAATCGAAGAACTGGTCTACGAGCTGAAACGCGAGTTGACGATCATCATCGTGACGCACAACCTGCAACAGGCCGCGAGAGCGTCCGATCATACGGCATTCTTTTTCATGGGCGAGCTCGTGGAATTCGGCCCGACCGAGCAGCTCTTCACGAGTCCACGCGAGGAGCGCACGGATGCATATATCACTGGGAGATTTGGATGACCGCTGACTCGAGCCCCGCCGTCTTTCGGCATTTTCACGATCAACTCTCCGCGCTCAAGGAAAAGTTGCTCGGCATGTCGTCGAAGGCCGAAGAGCGCACCGACCTCGCCGTCGAGGCACTGATGAATCGCGATCGGGAAAAGGCGAACCTCGTCATCGACGGTGACGTCGATTTGAACAGGCTCGAAATGGAGGTCGAGCAGGCCGCCGTCGAGCTCCTCGCGCTACAACAGCCGATGGCGCGCGACCTTCGCTTCATCATCGGAGCGATCAAGGTGTCCAACGATCTGGAGCGAGTCGGAGATCACGCTGTGAATATCGCCGAGTCGGCGCTGCGCCTCGCGGAGAAGCCAGAAGTCGCGATCCGCGTACCCGAAATTGAAGTTATGGCGCGCCGCGCCCGGAAAATGCTCGGCGACTCACTCGACGCATTTATCCGCGCCGACGGCGCGCTCGGGCGCCAGGTTTGCCGCGACGACGACGTTGTCGATTCACTGCACGACTCGGTTTTTCGGGTGTTGCTCACTCACATGATGGCCGATCCGAAGACGATCACTCCATCACTGGAGCTCCTGCTCGTTGGCCGGAATCTCGAACGAATCGCCGACCTCGCCACCAACATCGGCGAGGACGCCGTCTATCTAGCCGAGGGCAAGCAGATCAAACACCACCGCGAGGAAGAACACGTCAGCGCAATCCGCCTGCAGCCAGCGCCCAATAACTGAGGGCGGCAACCGCCGCTGAAGCAGGGATCGTGATGACCCACGCCCAGACGATCCGTCGCGCGATGCCCCACCGCACCGCCGAGAAACGGTAGGTCGCACCGGCGCCCATGATGGAGCCGGCGATCGTGTGCGTCGTGCTCACAGGAATTCCATAGTGCGTCGCAAGGCTGATCGCGATTGCACCGCCCGTCTCTGCCGCGAAGCCGCTGACTGGCCGCAGGCGAGTGATGCGCGATCCCATGGTGTGCACGATCCGCCACCCACCGAACAGAGTTCCAAGCGAGATCGCGGTGTAAGCGCCCATCTTCACCCAAAGCGGAATTCCCTCGCCGGGCACGTATAGGTGGTGAAAAAAACCAGTCTCGGCGGCCATCAATGGCTTCACCGACACAAGAAGTCCAACGATGATTCCCATCGTTTTTTGGGCGTCGTTTGCCCCGTGCGAATGGGAGAGCAAGGCTGAGCTGAGTAATTGGGCGACACGGAAGGATCGGTCGACGCGGGCGGGAGCCATTCTCTGAAACGTCCAGTATACGGCCACCATCAAAACGAATCCGGCCAGCATACCGGCGAGCGGAGAGATCGCGATGAACGAAAGCGTCTGTATCCACTTCGTGCCCCACGTTATCGCGCTCCATCCAGCTTTCGCCACACCCGCGCCCGCATAGCCCCCAATTAGCGCGTGCGACGAGCTCGATGGAATTCCATAGAACCAGGTGATCAGATTCCAGGTGATCGCCCCCAACAGGCCCGCCAGAATCAAATTGGGCGTGACGATCTCCGTCCGGATGATCCCCTTCTGAATCGCCTTCGCAACGAGCTCGCCGGCGGTGAACGCGGCGGTGAAATTGAAGAATCCGGCCCACACGACGGCGGCGAACGGGCTGAGGACGCGCGTTCCGACGATCGTGGCGATGGAGTTCGCGGAATCGTGGAAGCCGTTGATGAAGTCGAAGACGAAGGCGACCAGAACGATCGCCGCGACGTAGTAGACCACTAAGCGTTCTTTATCGCGATGCTGTGGAGTACGTTGCCGACATCCTCACACTGATCGAGCGCATCCTCGAGCTTGTCGTAAAGATCTTTCCATTTGATCACCTCGAGCGCGTCACCGCCCTCCGCGAAGAGGATGCCCATCGCTTCGTGATAGACGGCATCACCTTCTTCCTCGAGGATCTTGAGCTTTTCGCTGATGGCGTAGACATGCTTGGCGTCTTTCATGTCGCGCACGCCTTCCTCTACGCACCGACCGGCGCGCGATAAGACTTCGGCAAGAACGACGGCCGCCGGCCGCGTGCGCTGAATGCGGAAGATCGTCGCGCGCCGCGCCGTCCCATCGATCAAATCGATGACGTCGTCCAGCTCGGAGGCGAGAGCGTGGATGTCCTCCCGATCGAACGGAGTAACGAAAGTCCGGTCGATACGGTCGATGATGTCGTGGGTGAGATTGTCGGCCTCGTGCTCGAGATCCTTGATCTTCGACACTTTTGCTTCCAGCTCCTGGGGAGTCTGGAACATCTCATAGAGCAAGGTCGCGGAAGCCGACAGGCGCTTCGCGAGCTCCGTGAACATGTCGTAAAACTTTTCGTCGCGAGGGAGGATGCGCAAAGTCCGATCTCCGTAGATAACATGAAGACCCGCGATTTCGCCGGCGGGCCTTTTGTCGCCGGGAATCTATCCTCGACGGGTCCCTGGAGCTACCGAACCCCTACTCCGTGGACGACGATGGCACGGCTGGGCGAATGGCACCTGGGGCGGCCATCGAGGGTGCCGGCTTCGTTTCCGGCGGACTGACCATGCCCCACGAATCGAGCAGTAGCAGCTCGTGGGTAGCTCGGACTGGTGCGCCGTTCGGCGTCCGCTGCGTGTACGTGCCGTCCGAGGCCAAATCCCAGGCCTGCCGATTGTCGGCGAGGCAGGTCGCGATCAGGGCGTGCAGGCGTGGATGGAGGCTCCGATCATCCACCGGTGCCACGGCTTCGACGCGACGATCAAAATTGCGGGGCATCCAGTCGGGAGAGCCGAAATAGAACTGCTCATCACCCGCGTTTGCGAAATAGAACAGTCTGGAGTGCTCGAGGAACCGCCCAACAATGCTGACGACCCTGATGCGCTCACTCAAACCCGGCACGCCAGGCCGGAGACAGCAGATTCCGCGCACGATCAGGTCGATCTCCACTCCCGCTTTCGATGCCGCGTAAAGCGCCTCGATCGTCTCGGCGTCTACGAGCGCGTTCATCTTTGCGATAATGCGCGCCGGCTTTCCATCGCGCGCATTTCCAGCTTCCTTCTCGATCATCTCCAGGAAACGGAAGCGCATGTTGGCCGGCGCGACGAGAAGCTTTCGATAGAGGCGCTGACGCGAGAAACCAGTCAGCGCATTGAAGAGATCGGTGAGATCCGCACCAATCGAAGGGCTGCTGGTCAGGAGTCCGATGTCCGTGTAAACCCGGGCCGTCTTCGAGTTGTAGTTGCCCGTCCCGATGTGCGCGTATCGCTTGATCCCATCGGCCTCGCGTCGAACGACCAGCGTTGTCTTCGCGTGAGTCTTGAGGCCCGGTAGCCCGTAGGCGACGTGGACGCCGTAGTCCTCGAGCGTCCGGGCCCAGGTGATGTTGTTGACCTCATCGAACCGCGCCTGAAGCTCGATCAATACGGCTACCTGTTTTCCGCGCTGCGCCGCCTCGGTGAGTGCGCGGACTACCGACGTATCGCCCGATGTCCGATACAGCGTCATCTTGATCGCGAGAACGTTGTCGTCGGTCGCGGCCGCGATGAGGAATTGCTCGACTGACGCACTGAAGGAGTCGAATGGATGGTGGACCAACACGTCTCGCTCCCTCAGCACGTCGAAGATGTTGCGTGCGGGATCTTTCAGTTCCGGCGGCGTGACCGGAGCGAAGGGAGGATCGCGCAACTCCGGCGCGTCGATCAGGGCGAGCGCGAGGAGATCACCAAGATCGAGGAGCGGTCCGGTTTCGACGAGCTCTGGATCGGCGAACGCGCGCATCTCCTCGGGCTGATCCTCGCGGAGCTCCTCCATCAATAGCTCGCGCAGGGATTCCGGCATTCCGCTCTCGACCTCGATTCTCACGACTTCCGCGAATCGCCGCTGAAATACCTGCTCCTCGATCAACTGCAGCAGGTTGTCGTCATCCTCCGAGTGTGAGAGATCGAGATCCGAATAGCGTGTGACTCGAAATGCGTTGAAGCCCTGGATATCCATTCCTGGAAAAAGCGCACCGAGATTTGCGCCGATCACCTGCTCCAGCGGGATGAAAGAGTTCCCGCGCCCGAACGGAATCCACCGCGGCAGACTCTTGGGGACTTTCACCCTGGCGAACCTCACCGCATTGGTTACCGGATCGTGGATCTGAACCGCGAGCGACAGCGACAAGTTCGAGATGTACGGGAAGGGATGGCCGGGGTCGACCGCAAGCGGCGTCAACACCGGGAAGACCTGCGCCTCGAAGAACGCGTCGACCGTCTGCCACTCCGCAGCCGTGAGGTCGTCGATGCTTACTAGCTTGATGCCGTGCCCGGCGAGAGCCGGCAACAGCTTGTCGTAGAGCAGCTCCCGCTGCGCGCGCATCAATTCGTTGACGCGCGTACTGATTGCCGTCAGCTGCTCAGACGGCGACATTCCGTCGGGCGGTAGGTGATGCAGCCCCGCCGCTA
>JBJMOA010000057.1:0-5466 GCA_045803975.1 Gemmatimonadaceae bacterium | reverse complement strand
CTCGATGAGATTTCTCAGCTCGCGCACGTTGCCCGGCCACGAATAACTCATGAGGATTTCCATCGCCTGCGCCGAGATGCCGCGGAAGGGACGATCGTGCTGTGAGGAGAATTCCTTGATGAAGCTGCGCACCAGTATCGGGATGTCGTCTCGCCGATCACGCAGTGGCGGAAGATAGATGCTTAAGACATTCAGTCGATAATAGAGATCGGCGCGGAATCTTCCCTCCTCGACGCTCTCGCGCAGCGGACGATTGGTCGCCGCCACCACTCGCACATCGATCGGGATCGCCGTCGTCCCACCTACGCGCGTGAGCTTCCGCTCCTCGAGCACGCGCAGCAGCTTGACCTGCGTCGACGGCGGAATCTCACCGATCTCGTCGAGAAACAATGTCCCTGTGTCAGCGAGCTCGAACCGCCCAATGCGACGCTCCGCCGCGCCCGTGAACGCGCCCTTCTCGTGCCCGAACAGCTCGCTCTCGATCAGTGTCTCGGGCAGCGCGCCAGCATTCACCGCGATGAACGGCTTGCCGCGCCGAGGGCTCAGCTTGTGAATCGCGTGTGCGACCAGCTCTTTTCCCGTCCCGCTCTCGCCCTCGATGATGACCGTGCTCGACACCGGCGCGATCTGCTCGACCTTGAGCAGCACTTCGTTGATCGGCTCCGATTGCCCGATGAGTCCGGTCGCCTCGGTAAGGCGCCGACGATCGATCACGCGACGGACCGCCAGATACAATTCGTCCGCCGCAATCGGCTTCGTGAAGACGTCGACGAACCCGATCATGCGCAACCGCTCGCGCAGCTCGGGATCTTCCACCTCCGCCAATCCGATCAGCCCTGTCCCGTTCCATAGCTGGTCGCGAACTGTCTGCAGCGTTGCTGGATCGGCGAGGCCGCCCGTGAGCACGATCAGATCGGGCTTGAAGCGCTTGATCTCGCTGCGCAGATCGTCGAGCGGAGAGACGACCGCCGTCTGGATTCCCTCGCCCTCGAGCACTGCGTTGAGTCGTACCGCGGGCTCGACGTCCGTGAGCGTGATGAGAACTTTCACGACGTCGCGCTCGGGCCGTGCTCCGTTACCCGCCCGCTCAACACATCGCACGCGTGCTGCACGATCGGATCGATTCCCTCGAGCGCATCACGCACTCCGCTCGGAGAGCCGGGAAGATTCACGATCAATGTTTGCCCGCGAACGCCGGCGACTCCACGCCCGAGTGCCGCGCGCGCAAAATTCGGGAGGGCGAGCACCCGAATTCGCTCGGCAATTCCCTCGGCTTCACGCTCGATCACCGCGCGCGTCGCCTCCGGAGTGACGTCGCGCGGCGACAATCCCGTCCCGCCCGTCGTCAACACCAGCTCGGCGGCGTCGACATCCGCGGCGCGCACGAGGGCGCGAACGATGTCGACGGTCTCATCGGCGCACGCAATCGCCGACACGACCTCATGCTTCCGCGCTCGCGCCCAGCCGGCGATCATCGGTCCCGACGCGTCTTGCCGCTCGCCGCGCACGACCGAGTCCGACACCGTGATTACGGCGACGCGCATGCGCGATCTCGTCGTGAATTCTTTCGCACCGCGGATCTACAGTCTGCTGCCAGTCTTGTAGAACGGCATCTTCTGCACGGTCGCTGGGACCCGCTTGCCGCGAATCTCGATCTCGAGTGGCGATCCTTCGGCCGCGGATTCGGGCGGCACGTATGCGGTTCCAATCGGAATGCCGAGGGTTGGGCTCATCGTGCCGCTTCTGACTTCGCCGCTCGGTTTTCCATTGGCAAATACTGGGTAGCCGTGGCGAGGAAACGCGCGTTCGGTCGTCGTGAATCCGACGAGCTTGCGCTTGACACCTTCCGCTTTCTGCTTCGCGAGCGCGTCACGACCGACGAAGTCGCCCTTCTTCATTTTCACGAGCCAGCCGAGTGATGCTTCGAGCGGCGTGGTGGTATCGTCCAGGTCGTTGCCGTAGAGCGCCATTCCCATCTCGAGACGCAGCGAGTCGCGCGCGCCCAGTCCGGCAGGAGTGACATCGCCCGACTTCGTGAGCGCGCTCCAGATTTTCGGCGCCTGCTCGGCGGGGAAATACAGCTCGAATCCATCTTCGCCCGTATAGCCGGTGCGCGAGATGTAGACCTTGTCGACGCCGGCGACCTTGCCGGTCGTGAACTCGTAATACTTGATCTTCGAGAGATCGGTGTCGGTATGACGCTGCAGAATTTCGGCTGCCTTGGGACCCTGCAGCGCCAGCAGCGCGATCTGATCGCTGATATCCTCGAGCGTCACGTCGAAGTCGTCGACGAAGCGCGAGATGTGCGCGAAGTCCTTGTCGATGTTCGATCCGTTCACGACCATCAGCACGCGATCGTCGGCGCGATAGACCAGACAATCGTCGACGATCGTTCCGTCTTCGCGCAGAATCGTCGAATACTGTGCCTGGCCAGGTTTGAGCGCCGCGACGTCGTTCGTAGTGACGTGGTTCACGAACTCGACCGCCTGCGGCCCGCGGACGATGAACTCACCCATGTGGCTCACGTCGAATAGCCCCGCCCTTTCGCGTACCGCCTTGTGCTCGGCGGTGATTCCAGTTGGGTATTGGACCGGCATCTCGAACCCCGCGAAGGGTACGATCTTGGCGCCCAGGGCAACGTGGACGTCGTACAGCGGGGTGCGCTTGAGAGCGGTGGCGGGGGCGGGAGCGGCGGTAGCGTCGATCATGGAGGGCGTCGGTCGGGGAGATCTCGTCCCAATATGCGCGAGGCGCCCCCCGAATTCGAGGGGCGCCGTGACATTTTGGCAGAAAAAGGCGAAAAGCTCTGCCTAATCCATCATTTCTGCGCCGGAAATCTCTTTGATGTCGCCGAGTCGGGGGCTCGAGCCCGTGACGCGCGCCTTCAGGGCCTCGAACAGGATGATTGGACGCGACTTGTTCACCTTCATATAGGTAGCGGTGTCTGTCTCGACCATGATGAGCGCGATGCGAGGGTCATTGGGACCACCGTCGCGATCGCCGCCCTGGTCATCGAACCACGTCTTCCAGTCTTCCTTGTACAGTTGCCGGATCCGGTTGCGGTTTCTAGAGACGTGGGCAATCCCTGAAACCGATACCCACTCGCCGCTTCGGTTCCGGAAGTAAGAGAGGTTGACGTGTGGATCGAGTGCGAGGTCGTCGAGCTTGTGGGTCTCGACATTGGTGACGAACCAGAGGTCGGCGCCTTCGATCCGGTCCTGGGTCGCCATCGGCCGGGAGACGAGCTGGCCGTTGGGACGGCGGGTTGTGAACATCGCCGTCTCGATGCCGCGGATCAGGTCGTACAGCTCGTCGATTTTCTTCGAGGGCGTCATACCCGGACCGGTGTGCAGAAGACATGCCGCATGGCATCGGTCGCGGCATGGTCGGCACCCAAAAAAAAAGCGGGGCGCATTTTTATTGCGCCCCGCTTTACTACTGTAACCTGAATCGAACTACTGGATGCTGGACTGCTGGTAGCTCGCGAGCTGTTTCACCGTCGGGGCTGGTGCGGGGCAACCCATGACGTGCATGATCCTGGTTGCAGCCTCCGTCAGCATTGCCGCGTCCTCGGGCGAAAGGTTCAGGCTCTTCGTCTGGACCATGTTGAGGAAGTCCGTCACCTTCTTGCACGCTGCACCGCCATCGGCTGTCTGCGTGTAGGCGAGCTTCAGCTGGTTGAGCAACGGCTGCAGAGTACCATTCGGCAGCTCGAGCTCGTTTTTGATTTCATCCATCAGCGCGCCAATCTGTTCGTGCGCGCCAATGACATAGACCTGGAACTTGAGGTCGGCGCTGTTACCCGCAGCGTCCCACGCGGTGCACGTCACTGGGGTATACCCGGTCCTGAACAAGTTTCCCGACTCGGGCGCGCATGGACGTTCGGTCACACCAACGTTGTCGCTGGCGACCAGGTTATCGAAGGTGACGTACGCGCCAGCCAGGCTCGTGGCGTTCACCTCAATGGTGGACAGCGTGCTCGGCGTCCAGATAGGATCTTCGTTGTCGATTACAGTTACGGTCTGCGTCGAGGTAATGGCGTTCTGTTCCGCGTCCTTTGCGGTCCACGTAATAGTCGTGACGCCAACCGGGTACGGCGCATCGAGCGAAGCAACACCATCGCTACGCGCGCCTGACACTGTTACTGGGCTGCAGAGGTCCTCGGCAGTGGGCGGAACTACCGCGACAACGGCCGTGGCAAGGTGTGGATCATTGTACGCCTCGAGGTTCGTCGGCGCGGTTTTCCACGTCGGCGGGACTTCGTCCTTCGTGCGGACGGGAGTGAAACGGACAGCATCGTCCTGCAGGCTGAAGAAGTTTTTAACTCTCCTGGTCACGACACCGGTCTTTGCGTTCACGACGCTGTCGTATGCGGCCTCGGTGCCAGCTGCGTTCTCGATGCCCTGAGTCACGAAATGGCTGGTGTTCTTAATGGACATTGAGCCCGTGTAGATCGTTACCTCGTTCGAGCCTTCGGACAGCACGACCTGGGACGTCAGCATCCCCGCTCCCGACTTCTCGGGAACGTTGATGAACTGAAGAATGAACTTGCGATTAGGCGCGCTTCCACGCGTCTCCCATCTGATTCCATCGGGCGCAAGGTTGGGCGCCCAGTCCGTCCAGCTCAGGGCGATGATGTTGCTTGGGAGCGCGATGCTGGCGATCGAACCGCCATTCGTTACAAGCTTCAAAGCCTCGTCCGACGGTCTCGAGCCAAAGCCGAGGAAGCCGTTCATGTAGACGGTAACTCTGTCGTACGTGTTCCCGTAGAAGTTGAAGCTGAATCCAAGGGGCACGTCGGAGTCCGGGATGTAACCGTTGTCCGTAAGCGGGAACGGCGCGAACGTCGGGGTCGCCTCCGGAGCGAAGGTAATCCTCGACTTCGTATATCCAGGAGCGGCACCGCTGCCGCCACAGCTCCCTGCAAGGGCAAACGACGCCGAAGACGGCGAAGTGAGAACAGTCGCCGACGGTCCCATCGGGACGGCGCGCGAAGCACTTTCCTCGACCGGCGCCTCACTCGAAACCGACTCAGGTACGTCGATTTCGACCGAGTTGACCTTGATGCGGACAATGCCGTTAGGCCCCGCGGTCGGTGAGTTGCTATCGGAGCAAGCTACGCCAAATGCCAGAACAATCGCTCCGGCGGAGGCTAGCTTGAGGAGGCTGAAAAGGGATGAAACAGCGGTCGGGCGGCGCATCGTAACTCTCAGTCAGAGGGTTACCTATAAGACGATCATCGCCCCCAAGCTCAACAGGACTTACGGCCACGTAGAGGCCCTTAACCTGTTCTCACAGACAGATTAGCAAAAGCACGTTTGTGATCGAAGAGTCCTCTTTTGTTTACGTTTTTTTGCCCCTTCGAGGGTTATCCCTCAGACCCGTTCACCACCCATCAAAACCGCCATGATCGCCTTCTGGATGTGAAGCCGATTTTCCGCCTCGTCCCACACCCTGCTCTGCGGT
>JBJMOA010000056.1:0-6175 GCA_045803975.1 Gemmatimonadaceae bacterium | reverse complement strand
TGTCGGTACTTCAGAGGTCTTGGGAAGCGCGCGCCGATTGGCCGGCCACAGTCTGCACACGAGCTCTGACTTTCCGTTAAGCCAGGCACAGCCGGGATCGTCGACGATATTTCCGCGCGCGGTGGTGAAATTGAGGACGGGTGCAGTCAGACGGCGGGCAGTCGCGTTCGCGACATCCGCGACCCAAAGCGCTGTTCCCGTGGGTGTCGTCACCGTGAACGCGAGATTCTTCCCGTCGCGTGACCAGCTGAGGTCGCGGATCCTTCCAATCAAGCCCGGTGCGTTGACGCGACGCGTGCGTCCCGTCGCGGGATTCAGGATCTCGACCGCCGTCGCACCGTTGGAAATTGTGGTGTACGCAAGCAGATCTCCGCCCCGCGACCATTCCGCCGATCCGAGTCGTCCGCCAGAGGGAACCTGCAATGAGCGTTCGGTCTTGCCATCGATGCTGCTGACAGTCGCCGAGCGTATACCAATGTTCTCGACGCGAAAGTCGGGGTTTGCCCTGATCTTACTTCCCGCCAGGTAGTAGGCGGAGTCGGCCATATCGCTGATCGTGATCGTGCGCGGATCGCTGACCGTTACGAGCACCCACTGTCGATTCGGGCTGATGGACGTCACCGGATTTGCGGGCGCGTCGAGAATCTTGACGAGATCCGCAGGCGGGGACTGATAATTCTGTTGGGCGAACGCCGGGGCAAATGGCGCGGAAATAATCCACGCCGTCAATAGCGAACGACGGAGGGGGTGGTAGATCATCGGTTCAGTTTGTGGACGGTGGACGAGATCACGAGGGTAGGGACCTGCCTTACTACTATATAGCTACTAGCTGATCGAGCGCAGTGTTGATGGCAAAGTTCGTCGACAGGAAGTTGCACAAGGATAATATTCGAGTGGATGAATCAGAGTAGAGAGCGGAAAGTACGGCGGCAAGGGGTCGGTGCATCGCAACGCTTCCCAACACTTGCTGCGATTCTGGTAGCATTGCTGCCTGGCCTTAGCGAAGCCCAGGCGCCGCGGCCGGCCTCCGCGTTGGTGATGACGCCGGCGAACTTCTCGGTGCTGAATCCGTCCATCTTCGGCGAAAATTCTCCCGCCGTTCTTGGGGGCGACTTGGGGCATCGGCCCGACGCGCGAACGTACATGTTTTCGGGCAGTCTGAGTTATTTCCGCTTTCAGTTTGGCCGCACGTTTTATC
This sequence comes from Gemmatimonadaceae bacterium, assembly GCA_045803975.1. Lineage (GTDB taxonomy): Bacteria > Gemmatimonadota > Gemmatimonadetes > Gemmatimonadales > Gemmatimonadaceae > UBA4720. Next base: position 4,977 of record JBJMOA010000056.1, on the reverse strand, counting down.
CACAGGCAGAGCGCGCGAAGTTTCTGACCACCGGCGTAGACTACGCGCACGCGCTGGCCTCCCACGCGCTCCATCCGTCGCTGTCGTTTGTCTCGGGTATACAGGGATCTGCCGGCTACGGAGTCTACAACTCGCTCCAGGGTTTTGGGACGGAGGGCGTTACGATCGGGGCTCTCGTCGCCGCGGGCGTACGGATTGGAGGATCGCGTTTTCGACTCACGCCCTATGTGGCGCCGGGATACTACTTCGCCCGGACATCGCTTGCCGGCTACGCGTGCGCCGCGCCGTTCCCCGGCTCACCGGCTGAGGAGTGCTCACTGACTGACGACGGCTATCTCTTCAGCTTCGGGGGCGGCATTCGACTCGACCTTCTCAATCGGCTTTCTCTGGAAGCAGGCGTCCGAAAAACACAGACGGACCACGCGATTTCCCGGCGCAGCTTTGGTGTCTCTTATCGGATGGGAACTTTAGGTGCCCGCGGCCTTCGCGATGCCGGGACTTTCACCCTGGAAATGGATAACGATTTCCTCGGGATCGGGCACCACTTCCACGACGAGGATTATAGCCAGGGCTTTCATCTGAGCTACAATCGAAAAAAATCGTTTGGGCCAACATCGAGAGCCATTTCCATGCTCGGCGAATGCAGCGCGGAGGATAGCTGCGTCATCCAACATACGATTCTCGCCGGTCAGGAGATCTACACGCCGCGATACTATCCATCACTCGAAGACAACGACCGGCCGTTTGCCGGCTGGCTATACGGCGGCACGCAATCGAGTAGGTCAACAGAGAAGGATTTTATCGCGGTCAGCCTCAAGGCCGGTGTGACTGGCCCGCCTTCTCTCGCGCGCGAGCTACAGGTTTCGTTTCATCAATTGGTACCGAGCTACATAATCCCTGCTGGGTGGGAAGATCAATTGCGATTCGAGCCGGGTGTCGTTGCCTCGATCACGAGGAAGGCTCTCAGTGAGCTCCGCTCCGGTCCTGCCGCAGTCGGTCTGCTGACGACTACCACCGCGTCACTCGGAAACATTCTGACCGATGTCGAAGGCGGGCTGGCGATTCGCGCTGGAGTCAACGCTCCGAATCCATGGAACTTCGAGTCGGACCGTCACCCGTTCGGATTGTACGCGTCTTTCGGCGCACGTGAAGACCTGGTAATTCATAGCATCTTCCTCGATGGCAATACCTTCCGTCGCGGGCCGCGCGTTGATCGAGTGTCGTTTGTGTTTCAGCGCGAGTGGAGCATGGGGACTGTTCTGGGACGAACATCCCTCGAGTATCGGTCGATTGTTCGTGGCAGGGAATTCACATCACGCCCGAGGAGTCATCCTTACGGAACGGTATTGCTGACAAGACGCGGCGCGTTCTGAATGCGCAGCGCTCGGCCAATCAAGATCGCCGGCGGGCGTTGGCAAAAGCTGCGGCGGTGAATGAGATTATCCCCTCTCTTCAAACCAATATCCACAATGCTTTGTTCGTTCTCGCGCGCGACCCTCGCGATCGCTTGTCTTGCCGTCGTCCCCGACATTGCCGCGGCCCAGGCTACTCCTGGAGCGAAGACCACTCCCGTCACCTTCGACGCTGATTCCGCGCGTCTTGCTGAATTGCCGTGGCGCTCCATTGGTCCCGCCGTAACCAGCGGACGCGTGGTCGATTTTGCCGTGCCCGAAGGTCCAACGTCACAGATCGGCGGGCGCCTTGGGGATTTGTTTTACGTCGCGTCGGCTTCAGGCGGAGTATGGAAGACCGCGAATGGTGGCACGACGTGGGAGCCTATCTTCGACCATCAGGGCGCGGCGTCGATCGGCGACATCGCGGTAGCGCCAACTAATGCGAACATCATTTGGGTCGGAACGGGAGAGGCGAACAACCAGCGCAGCTCGTCGTGGGGAGATGGTGTCTACAAGTCCGAGAACGGCGGCAAGACGTGGACGAACATGGGACTCAGAAAGTCCGAGCATATCGGTCGCGTCATCGTTCATCCTGCCAATCCCGACATCGTGTTCGTGGCAGCAGCCGGTCCACTGTGGGGAGCAGGTGGCGAGCGCGGACTTTTCCGGACGACTGATGGCGGACGCACCTGGAAGAACGTCAAGAACATCGATACGCACACTGGCTTCACCGACGTCATCTTCGATCCGGCGAACCCGGACGTGATTTATGCGGCGTCGTTCCAGCGCGAGCGACGCCCATATACGTACGTAGGTGGCGGACCAGGGAGCGCCCTCTGGAAAAGCACCGACGGTGGAAACAGCTGGACGAAGCTCACGGAAGGTCTTCCGAAGGATGATGTCGGCCGCATTGGACTGGATGTCAGCAGATCGAATCCGAATGTCGTCTACGCGACGATCGAGACGAAAGTCACCGGTAACGGAGCGGCGCAGGGCAACACCGAGGCGAGCGTTTATCGATCCGACGACTACGGCGCGAGCTGGCAGAAAATGGGGACGGGATTCTCATACCCGTGGTACATGGGACAAATCCGCGTCGATCCAACGAATCCGGATCGCGTGTACTTCATGGGCGTGCCGTTACAGGTGTCGACGGACGGCGGACGAACTTTCCGCAATACCGCCGGTGCCGCGCACTCTGACCACCACGCGATGTGGATTGATCCCACCGACCCCGATCATCTCATAATCGGCTGCGACGGCGGAGTCTACATCAGTCACGACCGAGGACGTACCGTCGACTTCGTGCCGAATCTTCCGATCGCCCAGTACTACGCGATCGCAACGGACATGCGCCAGCCGTTCTACTACGTCTACGGCGGATTGCAGGACAACAGCAGCTGGGGCGGGCCAAGTCAGACGAGAAATCGGCAGGGCATCACCAACGCCGACTGGATCAGAACCACCGGCGGCGATGGCTTCTACGCGCAGATCGATCCCACCGATCCCAACACTGTGTACGGCGAATCGCAGGGCGGTGACATCGTGCGCTTTGATGTTCGAACTGGTGAGCAGAAGACGATCAAGCCGCTTCCGGCATTCGGCGCCCGACCGTACCGGTGGAACTGGAGCTCGCCGATGCTCATCTCGCCGTACAATCACAACACGCTCTACTTCGGCGCCAACTACCTGTTCAAGAGCACGAATCGCGGTGACTCATGGACCCGACTCGGCCCCGATCTCACCCGCCAACTCAATCGCGACAGCCTGACGGTGATGGGCAAGATCTGGCCACGTGATGCAATCGCACGTCATCAAGGCACCGCCGACTACGGGAACATCAGCACGATCGACGAATCCCCTCTGCGCCAAGGCGTGCTGTATGTCGGGACGGATGACGGCGTCGTTTCCATCTCGCGCGACGGCGGCGCGACGTGGACCAGGATCACGAAATTCCCTGGAGTGCCCGATCAAACCTACGTCAGCAGGGTGGTCGCATCGCGATTCAGCGAGGGAACGGTATACGCGACCCTCGACAATCATCGCAACAACGACTTCAAGCCCTACGTCGTGAAGAGCACTGACTACGGCTCGCACTGGACGTCGATCAGTGGGAATCTTCCCGCCAGCGGATCCGTGCAAGTCATTCGCGAGGATGTCGTCGAGCCCAACCTTCTGTTCGCCGGGACCGAGTTCGGTGCATTCTATACCGCGACAGGCGGAAACTCGTGGACACAGCTCAAGTACAACCTGCCAACTGTCGCGGTGCACGACATCGTCGTTCATCCGCGAGACCACGATCTCGTGATAGGCACGCATGGCCGCGGCATCTACATCATCGACGACATCACTCCACTCGAGAAGCTTGCCGAGGCGAATCGCGTCGGTACGTACCTCTTCCCGGTACGTCCAGCCACGGAATACAATCCGAACAGCTCCATTCCCGGCGGCGTGCGCGGTGCCGGCGCCTTAGGCGACCGCGAGTACTCGGCGCCGAACCCTGCCTTTGGCGCGGTCATCACGTACTTCATGCGCGACAGTTTGCCGAAGAATGGCGACGTCACGCTCGGCATTTACGACTCGGCCGGCAATCGGGTCCGCGATCTCACCGTGAGCAAGAAGAGGGGAATGCATCGCGTGACGTGGGACCTGCGCAACGCTGCCCCGTACACTGTGCGTCGCCCCGCGAATCAGGTTGGTGAGCCGCAATCCCGCCAGCGCGACCCGCTCGGGCCGTTCGTTCTGCCGGGGCGCTACATTGCGCGGCTGACCGTCAAAACGGGTGCGGGTTCGCCGACCGTGCGTGAGGTACCGATCGAGGTGCGCTCAGATCCCCTCGTCCAGCTCACAACCGCCGAATACCGTTCCCTGTACGAGATGCGTGTGAGTACCGGACGGCTCCAGGCAACTGTTCAGGCCGCGGTGCGCACCGCCGAGCAGCTGCGGGACCAGCTTACGGACGTCAAGACGGCGCTCAAGAACGGTAGTGCGTCCGACAGCTTGTCGAATCAGGCCAACGCAATCGAGCGCGAGGTCGCTGACATACTCAAGAAGCTTCGCGGCGATTCCGAAGGGGAGGCAGTGAGTGACGACAAGCGTGTCGAGGATCCATCCATCCAGGAGCGCGTGAACAACGTCGCCGAGGAGATTGGAAACGTGACGTCGCCCCCAACGGAGCTTCAGCGCGCGACACTGACGCTCGCGAGCTCGGATCTGCAGCGCGAGGTCGGAAGGATCAACGCGCTATTGCAGGGTCGGATACCGGCGCTGAACGCTGCGCTCGACGCCGCGAAGATTCCCTGGACGATTGGTCGCCCCGTCGAGTTCCTCAAATGAAAGATCACTTTATCAGGCTTTACCAGCACGTCGAATGGGCTGATGCGCGCACACTCCAGAGTCTTCGCTCGGCGTCTCATCGCCAAACGAAGGACCTCCAGCTCTACGCCCACATTCTCGGCGCCGAGCACACGTGGCTCTCTCGCATCAATGGCGTCGCTCCGACAGTGGCTGTATGGCCGGAGCTGACACTGAATGAATGCGAGGCGCTTGGTCAGCAGAACATCAGCGCGTTCAATGCACTGGT
>JBJMOA010000055.1:0-7612 GCA_045803975.1 Gemmatimonadaceae bacterium | reverse complement strand
CTAGACGCCGCAACCCCCGTCCCCCGGCCCCCATCCCCCATCCCCCATCCCCCGTCCCCCCTTCCCCCTTTTCAGTTTCCCCCCGCTCCACGTATAGGGAACCAACCGAAGAACCCCCATACGGAGCACACGAATGAGACTCGAAAAAATGCACTACGCGACGGCAGCCATCGCGGCACTGTGCGCTGTTTCCGCGGCTAGCGCGCAAAGCTCACCCGCTGCGGCAAAGAGATCGTCCGACGCCGCTGCCGCGCCGCTCGCTAAGCCAACCATCGTACTCGTTCACGGCGCGTTCGCGGACGGCACTGGTTGGCAGTACGTCATCCCGCTGCTCGAGAAGGATGGCTACAACGTGATCGCGGTTCAGAATCCGCTCTCGTCTCTCGCCGACGATATCGCGACGACCAAGCGAGTGATCGACGCTCAAAAAGGATCCGTTGTCGTTGTCGGACATTCGTATGGCGGCGTCGTCATCACGGGAGCTGCGGCTGGAAATCCGAACGTCAAGGCGCTGGTCTACGTCGCTGCGTTCGCTCCAGAAGCCAATGAGCCCGTCGGCCCTTTCACCGAGAAATATCCCTCTTCACTTGGCAAAGCTCTTAGACCAGACGCGGCCGGCTATCTCTACGTCGATCGCGCGATGTTCCATGACGTGTTTGCTGCCGATGTGTCGGCTACTGAGTCGAGTGTGATGTCGGCAGCGCAAAAACCGGTCAGTGCGAGCGTGTTTGGCGCAACTTTGCCCACGGCCGCATGGAAGACCATTCCGTCCTGGTATCTCGTGGCTCGGAATGATCGCGCCATCAATCCCGACCTCGAGCGCTTCTACGCGAAGCGCATGGGAGCAACGACCAGCGAAGTCACGTCGAGTCACGTGCCTTTCGTATCCCAGCCAAAAATCGTCGCGCGACTGATCGAGAAGGCCGCGGTCGCATCCGCAAAACGCTAACAGAGACAACAATGTCCGACATCGATCGCCGTCGCTTTTTCGGTGCCGCCGCTGCAACGATTGCAGCCGGCGAGCTCGGGCTTTCCGCTTTCTCCAGGAGATTAGAGGCTATGACTCAACCGATTACTGAACTTCCATTAAAGACCGACAGCACGACGAGCGACATTCGTCCGTTCCACGTGAGCTTCCCCGAGGAGCAGCTCGCCGATTTGCGCCGACGCATCAAAGCGACAAAATGGCCTGAGCGGGAAACCGTCTCCGACGACACACAGGGCGTGCAGCTGGCGACGATGCAGGCGCTCGCGAGCTACTGGGCCGACAGTTACGACTGGCGCAAGGCGGAAGCCCGACTGAACTCGTATCCGAACTTCATCACCAATATCGATGGACTGGATATTCACTTCATCCACGTCAAATCAAAGGAAAAGAACGCACTGCCGATGATCGTGACGCACGGGTGGCCAGGCTCCGTCATCGAACAGCTCAAGATCATCGATCCACTCACCAATCCGACCAAGTACGGCGGAAACGCCGCTGACGCCTTCGATGTAGTGATCCCGTCGATTCCGGGCTACGGATTCTCCGGAAAACCAACCGCACCCGGCTGGAATCCTGTGCGCATCGCGAGCGCCTGGACGACGCTGATGCGCAACCTCGGCTACACGAAGTTCGTCGCCCAGGGCGGGGATTGGGGCAACGCGATCTCGGAGATTATGGCGCTCCAGGCATCCCCCGAGCTACTCGGCATCTCTACCAACATGGCAGCGACAGTTCCGCCCGACATCGACGGAGCGCTTTTCGCCGGCAAGCCGAAGCCTACCGATTTCACCGCCGACGAATCGAGGGCGTGGGATCAGCTCGCATTCTTCTACAAGAGCGGACTTGGCTATGCCAACGAAATGTCGCTCCGTCCACAAACACTTTACGGCATCGTCGATTCACCGATCGGACTGGCAAGCTGGATGCTGGATCACGACGATGCCAGCCAGAAAATGATCGCGCGCATTTTTGCCGGGCAGCGCGAAGGTCTTTCGCGCGACGACATCCTCGACAACATCACGTTGTACTGGTTGACGAACACCGCGATCTCCTCGGCGCGTCTCTATTGGGACACGACCCACACACTACCACCGGGAGGCTTTTTCACCGTTCGGAACGTCAAGCTACCGGTCGTCGTCACTGTGTTTCCCGACGAGATTTACGCGGCGCCAAAGACGTGGGCAGAGAAAGCGTATTCGAAGATGATCTACTACGAGAAGTTCCCGAAAGGCGGACACTTCGCCGCGTGGGAGCAGCCAGACTACTTCGTCGGGGCCATGCGCAATGGCTTCAGATCGCTGCGCAGTTCCGCGATAGCTCGAGCGGATTGAACGGGGGATGGGGGGACGGGGGATGAGGGATGGGGGAAGGGCTCCGAAGTACAGTGTCACCCCTCATCCCTCATCCCCCATCCCCCTTCCCGCCTTTCAGTTTCCCCTCCGCCGACGTATGTGAATCTGCAGACACAATTCGCATAGGAGCTGGCAATGATGAACTCGTCCGCTGTCACTATCGCTTCACTCTTATTCGCAACATCAATCGAGGCCCAGACCATGACAACCTCTCAGGTAGTCGCAACGGACGCGGCAGCCGTAGTGGATCGAACCCCCGCGAAAGACCGTACGATCACGGAGGACAACAGCATCCGACCGTTCCGAGTGCGCGTAGCGGAGACGGCAGTCGCGGACCTCCGGCGTCGGCTCCAAATGACGCGGTGGCCTGACAAAGAAACCGTCGCCGATCCGTCTCAGGGAGCGCAGCTCGCGAACCTGCAGGAGCTCGTTCGTTATTGGGGCACGGATTACGACTGGCGGAAGGGTGAGGCGAAGTTGAACGCCTTTCCGCAGTTCAAGACAACGATCGACGGCGTGGACATCCACTTCATCCACGTCAAATCGAAAGAAAAGAATGCGATGCCGCTGATCATCACGCACGGCTGGCCTGGTTCCGTATTCGAGCAGATCAAGCTCATTGCGCCGCTCACCGATCCAACGAAATACGGCGGCCGCGCCGAGGACGCATTCGATGTCGTGATCCCTTCGCTGCCAGGGTTCGGCTTCTCGGGACGTCCGACTGAACCCGGTTGGGGACTGGAGCGCATCGCCGGCGCGTGGGATGTGCTGATGAAGCGCCTCGGGTACACGAGATACGTCGCGCAAGGCGGAGACTGGGGCGCAGGCGTCGTTGCGGCGATGGGCCGACAGGCACCAAGCGGATTGCTTGGAATCCACACCAATTTCCCGGCAGTGATCACGGCTGACGTCGGTGCCGCGCTTGGCGGCGACAAGAACGCGCTCGCAAAGTTCAATGAGAAGGAGCTCTCGGCGATCAAAGACCTCGGCTCATACGTTCAGGGTGGCGGCCTGTCCTACCTGACGATGATGGGCGCACGGCCACAAGCTGTGGGATACGGGCTAACCGATTCGCCCGCTGGCCTCGCGGGATGGATGCTCGTGCACTCGGGGTTCACCAAGTGGACGTACGGCAAGGATCCGCGGCAATCGCCATCGCGAGACGACGTGCTCGACAACTTCTCACTGTATTGGCTGACCAACACTGCCGCCTCGTCGGCAAGGATTTACTGGGAGAACCGGGGCGGCAGCCTTGTCAGCGCCGGCGATCAGAAATCCGCCCAGATCAAAGTGCCGGTCGCAATCACGGTGTTCCCGGATGAAATCCTGCGCGCGCAGAAAGCATGGGCGCAAAGCGCGTTCCCCACTTTGAGCTACTTCAACGAAGTCGACCGCGGCGGCCACTTCGCCATGTGGGAGTATCCAGAGTTGTTCGCAACGGAGCTGCGTGCGGCGTTCAGGCCGCTACGATAATTCGATGCGAATCATTGGGGCAGCAATGCTGATTGTCGCGAGCGGGTTTGCCGTGGACACGGCACATGCACAGCAACCGGAGAGCAAACGAACGGACCTTCAGCGATACGATCTCAGTATTCCCGGACGCGAGGTCGTGCAGGTGCGCGTCGACTTCGATCCAGGATACGTCGCTCCCAGACACACGCATTTCGGCGAAGAGATCATCTATATCCTCGAAGGCACGCTCGTCTACGAGGTCGAGGGCAGACCTCCGACGACTTATAAAGCGGGCGATGTGCTTGTAGTTCCTGCCGGAGCGATCCACTCGGTTACAAACGTCGGCACCAGCAACGGTGCCGAGCTCGCGACGTACGTCGTCGAAAAGGGAAAGCCGCTCATCACGTTCGTGAAATAAATCCAAAGAGAGGTACAGCATGGCGACCAAGGTGCTCGTCGTTTATTACAGCCTGCACGGCCACGTTGAAGCGCTCGCCAACGCAGTCGCCACCGGCGCCGAGTCCGTTCGTCACACCGAGGTCCGCGTACGACGCGCGGCTGACTTCGGCGACGAAAGGCCCATCGAGAGAGCTGTGCCCGAAGCAACGCACGACGATGTTCGCTGGGCCGACGCGATCGCATGGGGCACGCCGACGCGCTACGGAGTCATGGCGACGCCGCTCAAGCGATTCTTCGACGGCATGGTCGAGATCTGGATGAAGGGCGAGCTCGAAGACAAGCCAACGGGTGTCTTCACGAGCAGCGCGACCATTCACGGCGGCCAGGAATCCACCATTCTCACGACGCTCGTACCGTTGCTCCATTTCGGAATGATCTTCGTCGGGACGCCCTACGCGCAGAATCCGCAGATCGTCACCACCGACGCGATCGGCGGATCGCCTTACGGGCCGTCGACGATTGCCGGGCCTGATGACTCGCGCCCCGTAGCTGCCGTCGAATTGCTGACGGCGCGAAACCTCGGCGCACGGCTCGCGCGGGTTGCTTCGGCACTAAAGATCGTTCGTGCTACTACGACGCAGCGAAAAGTCGACGCGCCGTCGTATGCGACGCGCGGAGAATAGAATCGTTTAGCGGCGAAGATCGATCGCCGGGTTTTCAGGTTTTGCCGCCGCGGCGTACTGGAGGTGAAGCCCAAAAACAAGGAGACGGCGATGAGAGGAATCGAAGTACCGACGGCAAGCACCTTCGCCCTGCTTCTGCTCGCATCCTCCACCTACGGCCAGACAATGACTGCACCACCTTCTCCCTCAGTCGCCACGAGCACCTCTGTCCCTGCCGCGCCGACGAAATCACGCACGACGGCGGACAACACCGCGATCCGGCCCTTCACCTTCAGCGCTCCACAAGAGCGACTCGCCGAGATGAAGCGCCGCATTGCCGCGACGCAATGGCCCGAAAAGGAGACTGTTGCCGATCAGTCGCAGGGCGTGCCGCTCGCGACGATGCAGGACCTCGCCCGCTATTGGGCGACGGATTACGACTGGCGTAAAGTCGAAGCGAAGCTGAACGCGCTGCCGCAATTCGTTACCAACATCGACGGCCTCGACATCCACTTCATCCAGGTTCGCTCGAAAGAAAAGAATGCGCTGCCGCTCATTATCTCACATGGGTGGCCGGGCTCCATCATCGAGCAGCTGAAGATCATTGGTCCGCTTACGAATCCCACGGCATACGGCGGTAGCGCCGCGGACGCTTTCGATGTTGTGATTCCGTCGATGCCGGGCTATGGATTTTCGGCGAAGCCGACCGCGACTGGCTGGGGTCCCGAGCGTATGGCCCGCGCCTGGGCAGAATTGATGAAGCGCCTCGGCTACGACCGTTACGTCGCTACCGGTGGAGATTGGGGCGCGTTCGTGATGGATCAAATGGGACTGCAGGCGCCATCGGGTTTGCTCGCGATCCACACCAACATGCCCGCCACGGTTCCGGCTGACGTCGACAAAGCTCTCCTCTCGGGAAGTCCACCGCCATCGGGCCTCTCGCCTGATGAACGACGCGCCTATGACCAGCTGGTGAGGACGTTCAAGCAAGTCGACTACGCCAGGCTGATGGCTTCGCGCCCGCAAACTTTGTACGGCATTGCGGATTCACCCGTTGGTCTCGCGGCGTGGCTGCTCGACCACAATGATGCCGACGGCCAGCCGGCCGCTGCTGTCGCCACTGCTTTGAACCGGACGACGAGCGCCACCGGGGAGCTGACGCGCGACGAGATTCTGGACAACATCACGCTTTACTGGCTGACTAACACCGGAGTCTCTGCATCGCGGCTGTATTGGGAATACAAGGGTGGGTTCTTCAACACCAAAGGTGTCGCCATACCCGTTGCCGTGAGTGTTTTTCCCAGCGAACAGTACGAAGCGCCGCGCAGCTGGACGGAGCGCGCGTATCCGAAACTGATCTACTACAACAGGGTTGCGAAGGGCGGCCACTTCGCGGCGTGGGAACAGCCGCAGATCTTCGCCGAAGAAATTCGGAACGCGTTCAAATCGCTGCGCTGAGAGACGCATGTCTGATGAAATGAACACTGACCGCCGACGGTTTCTCGGTACGGCTATGATGGCGATGGCCGTGGGGGTTATGCGGGAAGCGGAAGGGGAAGAGGGAAGAGCAAAGACGGACGAGGGAAGCGGGAAGACGGAGCGCCTCAACGCAGAAGTCGTCATCACCTCGCGCACCTCGTTCGATTCACTGAAACAGATCGACGCTGGCGTGTTGAATGTCGGGTACGCCGAGAGCGGTCCCTCCACTGGTCCGGCGGTCGTCTTGCTCCATGGCTGGCCGTACGACATCCACGCTTTTGTCGACGTCGCTCCTCTTCTCGCCGCGAAAGGCTACCGAGTCATCGTTCCCTATCTGCGCGGGTATGGAACAACGCGCTTTCTCTCCGACGAAACCGTTCGGAACGGAGAGCAGGCGGTTATCGCCGCCGATGTCATCGCCCTCATGGATGCACTCAAAATCGACAAGGCGGTCGTCGGCGGATTTGATTGGGGGTCCAGAACCGCGGCGATCATGGCTGCTCTCTGGCCCGATCGTGTCAAAGCGCTAGTCGCGGTGAGCGGCTATCTCATCGTGAATCTCGAGGCCAATCAGCAGCCGCTGCCACCGAAGGCAGAGCTCGGCTGGTGGTACCAGTATTACTTCGCCACCGAGCGCGGCGTGCTTGGCTACAGCAAGAATACCCGCGACTTCAACAGGCTCATCTGGCAGATCGCTTCGCCGACGTGGCGGTTCGACAACGCGACGTTCGATCGAACGGCGGCGTCGTTCGACAATCCCGATCACGTCAAAATCGTAATTCACAACTACCGCTGGCGCTTGAGCCTCGCGGACGGCGAAGCGAGATACAGCGATCTCGAGAAGAAACTGTCCGCGCGTCCGGCGATCTCGGTCCCGACGATAACGATTGCCAGCGATTTCGATGGTGCCGCTGCAGATGGAAAATCGTACGCCGGCAAATTCACGGGCCGATACTCGCATCGCGTGCTGAGGGGTATCGGTCACAATGTGCCGCAGGAAGATCCCCAGGCGTTCGCGAAGGCGATTGTGGATGTCGATGGATGGGGATGAGGGATGAGGGATGAGGGATGAGGGATCAGGGAATGCGTAGGATCGAGGAGGTACTCAATGCACAACTCAATCAACCACGGACGACGGCGATTTATCACAAGCACGGCGGGCGCACTTGGCGCTGCTCGGCTCGGCGTCATTGGGACGGCGGTGCAGCAGATGGCGTGTGCGGCGCTGAGTGAGAGAGGTGAGGGGGCGCTGCCTTCCTTTGACGGTGCTACACAGTGGC
>JBJMOA010000054.1:0-6631 GCA_045803975.1 Gemmatimonadaceae bacterium | reverse complement strand
GGATGGACGGCCATCGCGACCCGGGTGTCCGGCGTGGTTGCCGCCTGGATCACCATCGCGACGCTGATGCTCGTCGTATCGCGGGGATCGATCGTCACCGTATAGGCGACGACCGGCCCTTGTTTCATGGCCAATGCGAACAATAGGGAAAGCTGGACGGGAATCACGGCGCCCTCGGCGTGTTGTCCTAAATGATGCCGCTCAAGGTGTCGAGGTTGAAACGGTCATCTGAGCAGTTCCGCGACGTCGATGCGTAGCGCACGAAATGCATCCGCATTGAACCGGTTTGCCTCGCGCTCGGATGGACCGAGAAAATCTCCAACTGCCGTTCCACTCAGCCGGTTTAAGAATCGAAGGATTCCGCTCTCCTGCACGACGAGCGACCCGCGTCGATTGAGGATCGTTTGCGATCCGGGATTGTCGCGAATCGAGATCCGCACCGGGATTCCGGGACCCTGAAAGGGCCGGCGCAACGGCGACTTGAGGAGATACCCGACCGTCGGCGGCAGCCGCCACTCGGGCTCCTTCGCGAAGCGCATTGACCAGCCGCGCTCGTGCGGGGTGTCGATGATCTCGAAGTCTCCGACCATGTCCGTCCACCCGACGGTGAAGAGGAGGATCTTCATCGACATGTCGAGGTGGATCGTGAGAGCCTCGGGCATCGGCCGCACCGCACCTTCTAGTGGGGCGAAGTGCCCGCCTTTGCTGCGCACCCTGAAGTGCATGTAATAGTTGGCGGCCCGGGCGTCGAACCACCGTGCGCCAGTCTTGTCGGCGAGTGTGATGCGGTACTTGCCCTTGCTGATGTACTTGTCGATGTAGGCGGCGTAATGCGGCATCGTCGCCTTGAGGACGTCCGGCGTGAGCTTGATCGCCAGCTCGAAAGTCGTGGCGCCCTCGCTATCCGCCGTGGCCCTGATCGTGTCGATGGTGAAGAGACGACCCAGAGCGAGAGCAGTGCGCGGAAAGGCTGTCGTGTAATTCGCGCGTATTGCCGCGACCGATTTCCCCTCGCCACCGGCAAGGGCCGCAGCGAGAACGTCAGCGATGCTCTTCGCGCCGATTCTACCGAGCGCGACCTCGACGTTGGTGAACCATTCATATTCGTTGTCGCTGAGCTTCCTCAAGCGGACTATCTCGCGCGATTCCGTGAGCGCGTCGGGCGGCGTATTCGAGAGCCTGGCGTTGACGACGTAGCGATCGAACGCGAACACGCCGTCGTTGCCGAAGAGCCGCGCGCTGTCGGGACCGATCGATAGCCAGATGGTGGTGTCGTTATAGACCCCCGACGGCGTCAGCGCGTAGTGCCCGAACTGCTGGCGCGCCCTGATTATCCTCGGCGGGCGCTGGATGTTGGTGAACCGCGAGCCAACGGAGTAAAAAAATTCTTCCGCGTTCTGACGAGCTGCCGGGAGGGTAGGGCCGAACGCGGGCGCGGCTTCGCGGCACGACATCGCGCCGGCGACGATGAGCAGCGCCGGCGCCGCCGATCGTAGCGTCGAGGGGATTTTCACCCGCGAAAGTTCAATGGTGGGCGTGAGTGGCGGAAGACGTTGGGTCTGGCGCCCCTTGTGTAAACGATTACATATTTGGGCTGTAGAGGCAAAGATCGGCCAACAGCTCAGCTGTCCGCCCGCGCCTGACCTCAGTCGTCCACCGACTCGATCAGGTCGATTGCCGGAGGAGAATGGTCACGATCAAGGATGTCGCCCGTGAAGCGAAGGTGTCCGTTGCCACCGTTTCCCGGGTCCTGAACGCCAGCGGTCCCGTCAGTGACGAGACACGTCTTCTCATTCGCGAAGTCGCTGGCCGCATGCGCTACGTCCCGCACAGTGGCGCGCGGAGCCTCATCACGAGCAAGACCCAGACGTTGGGCGTGCTGCTCCCCGATTTATATGGCGAGTTCTTCTCCGAAGTGATTCGCGGCATGGACGACACCGCGCAGCGAAACGGATTCCACCTCTTGATCTCGCGCGCGTACGCCGACCGTCACGGGATCGAAACGGCGATTCGCGCGATGCGCGGGCGTGTCGACGGGGTCGTCGCGATGTCACCTGACCTCGACGCCGAATCACTGCTCAACCTGCCAAGCACGATTCCGGTGGTGCTGTTGTGTTCGGTGTCGCGGGGAAACGCGATCGACTCCCTCACCATCCAGAACTGTCGCGGCGCGCGTGAGATGGTAGCGCACCTCGTATCGCTGGGCCACACGCGTATAGCCATCATCAAGGGATCGCCGCGCAACTACGACGCAGCCGAGCGACTGCGAGGTTATCGGATGGAGCTGCGGGTTGCTGGTATCGCTCCGGATGCAGTCCTCGAGCGCGACGGGGATTTCACCGAGGCCGCCGGTTACGCGGCCACTCTCAAGTTGCTGGCGTTGCACCAGCGGCCGACGGCGATCTTCGCCGCGAACGACTCGATGGCGATCGGCGCGCTGAGCGCGCTTCGCGAGTCGGGCGTTGAGGTGCCGGGCGAGGTGGCTGTGGCGGGCTTCGACGACATCCCGCTCGCGCGCTACATGGATCCGCCGCTCTCATCCGTGCACGTACCGATTTGCGAGCTCGGCGCGCGGGCGGTTGATCTGTTGCTCAACGGAGTTACGCACAAGAACGACCACACGCGTCGTCGTGAGCGGGTTGGGACGAAGCTCGTGATCCGGCGCTCGACAGGTGGTGATCCCGCGGAGCGTGCTCCGCCAAACACCTTCAACAAAGGGATGGCATCACGCTGAGGTAGCACGGCAACAACCATAGGACAACGACAACACGGAGATCAGATGAGAAGCGCGAAGTCTAGTTTTGACCGATTTTGTATAACGGTGGCTCTTGCTACCGCGTTCACATGCATTTCGCAGGGGACTCTTTTCGCACAGACGGCGACCGGGGCCATTCGAGGTTATGTAACTGCTTCGGGCGGCGCTCCTGTACCGGACGTTCAGGTGGTAGCGCAGCTTACTGCTACCAACGAGACGCGCGGCGCACTGACGAACAGCTCTGGCTTTTTCTATTTGCCCGGCCTCCGACCCGGCACATACCAGATCAGCATCCGGCGCGTCGGATTCGCCCCGCAGACCCGGACCATTCAACTTCCGATTGGACAGACGCTCGACGTGAACATCGGAACTGCGGAGTTGGCGACGCAATTGGCCGCCGTCGAAATCCAGTCGCAAAGTCGCGAAGAGACTCGCACCTCAGAGGTGGGGACGAACATCTCGCGCGAGCAAATTGACAATCTTCCCAACTTCGAGCGTAACGTGTTGGACCTGTCGAAGCTGGTTCCCGGCGTTTCGGCACAGGCTGTAAACAACACCGACAAGTTCTTCGCCGCTGGCGGTCAACCAGCCGAAGCGGTGAACGTATTCGTCGATGGTGCGAGCTATAAAAACGATGTGCTGCGCGGCGGAGTAGTCGGCCAGGACGCGAGCAAGGGAAATCCTCTCCCCCAGGGTGCGATCCAGGAATTCCGCGTTCTCACCCAGAACTACAAAGCGGAATATCAAAAAGCTGCAAGTGCAATCATCGTTGCGACGACTCGCAGCGGAACCAACAAGACAGAGGCTGAAGCATTTGCCTACGGCGTAGGTAAATCCTACGTTGCGCGCGACGAAATTGCAGTACGGAATGGTTCAGCGCGGCCGAACTACAAGCGCCTTCAAGCTGGGGGACTGCTCGGCGGGCCCATAGTCAAAGACAAGCTGTTCTACTTCGGGACGTACGAGCTCAACTTCCGCGATGAGCCCGCTTATATCAGGCTTGGTGCGGATACGACGTTTGCCCCACCTGCCCTCCTCGCCCAGCTGCGTCCGTATGCGGGTCAACAGGCACAGCAATTCCGCGAGCACCTCGGTCTCGGGAAGCTGACGTGGAATGCTTCTGATCAAGACGCCGTCGACGCGAGCTTCACGGTCAGAAAGGACGATGACTTCCGCGGGTTCGGTGGTACGACGACGTTCGAGGGCGCGGAGAATCTCCGCGTCGATACTTATACTGGTGTCGCGACGTGGAAGCACACGCTCGGGAGCTGGCTGAACGAAGCACAGGTGAATTCACAATTCTTTACCTGGAATCCAACCGGCAGGAATTTTGGCCTCATAGGGAAGGATTACGTGGGCCTCGCCCGCATCGGCGGGAAAGACACGGACCAGCACTTCAAGCAGAACCGGATATCTCTGCGCGACGACATCACCCGCGGCGGCATCCAATTGGCTGGGGACCACGTCTTCAAATTGGGCGGGAGCATCGACTTCCTGTCATACAGAGGAACGAAGAACTTCGTCGGAAACCCCGTTTACAGATTCCGTCGTACCCCCGAGAACTGGGCGACGCCGTACGAGGCGCAAATCGGCTTCGGCGATCCTACCATCGAAACCGATAACAAGCAGTTCGGCGGATTTCTTCAGGATGATTGGTCGATCGGCAGGAAGCTTCTCGTGAACCTTGGCATCCGGTGGGACGCGGAGACCAACGGTATCAACAACAGCTACGTGACTCCCGCGCCTTTAGCGGATTCGCTTCGACAGGCATACGCCGCGGGCGCTCTGACCGTAGACCAACCGCAAGCAAGCGGTCCGGCCAGAGTAGTCAACGTGATTCAGCAGTTGGGGGGAATCGAGAATTTCGTAACGAGTGGTAGCAGCACCCGTCCGATGTACAAGAAGGCGTTCCAGCCGCGCGTTGGCGCATCCTACGACTTTTTTGGAGACGGACGGACCGTGCTATTCGGCGGCGGAGGACTCTACTTCGACCGCAATTATTGGAACACGCTGTTCGATGAGCAGTTCAGGCGCCAATTCCAGGTAATTACGATTGGGTTCCCACCCGGTGGTTGCACAGCCGGCCAGGCGAATTGCGCAGTCTGGAACGATACCTACTATGAGCCAGCGCAACTTCGCAGTTTGGCGGTTGCCACCGGCAAGCCGGAAGTCTTCCTCGTTAAGAACGACATGGTGCCGCCGCGCACTCTCCAGCTGTCCGTCGGCATACGCCACGATATCGGTGCCGAGCGTGTGACGCTTTCGTACAACGGAATTCGCGGAAAGAACTTCATGAATTTCGAGCGTGCGAGTCCCTGGGGCGGCGGGACGCTGCCATATAGCACAGTCTTCGTGGCAGATGACCGGGTCAAGACTTGGTACAACGCGCTGCAACTACAAATCCAGCGCCCATTCACCGGAGAAAACGCGTGGGGTGGTGGACTCGCGTACACGCTCTCGAAGTCGGAGGAGCAGGGACAGAGTCAAGATCTTTTCTGGGGCTTCGACGACAGATATCCAACCGTCGCTGACCGGCCGAGGCTCGTGGCGCCGAACGATCAGCGTCACTCGATCGTTATGAACGGAATCTTCAAACTTCCGGCCGATGTCCTGTTCAGCACTATCGTGAACCTCGCGTCGGGCATTGCAGTGAATGCCACAGACGCGAGCGCCGGCTTTGGGATCGACCAGAAGAAGACCTACGTCTTCCAGACTCCCACCCGTTCCTTCCTCGGCATTGGACACGTGTTCGGCTTCCAGAACATGGACGTACGGCTCGAGAAGGGGTTTGCTATGCCTGGCCGAGCAAATGTTGGCCTGCTCGTGGACGTCTTCAACGTTTTCAATAGTGCGAACTTCGGCTGCTTCGAAACTGAAATCAGACCTCCATCCAATCCGAACACCGCGCTGGGGAGACCTGGGTGCGCCGGACTCGGTCGACGTTTGCAAGTAGGGCTCCGGTACGTCATGCGTCCAAGCGAATAACGGCAGCGAGAGGTGCTGATGTGGACGTGATTCGACGCTGGTTGCTCGGGCAGCCAGCGTCGTTTCTTTTAGTGCGCGACAAAACCGATGCGTGAGATGCAGATGATCCTGCCAAGAACTCTTGCTTCAGCGGCGATGTTTTTTGTTGCCGTGGCGTGCGCGACGACAACGACTGTTACCGGCGTACAAGGACCGGTGTCGGCCGCTGCGCTCACGGCTCGGCAGACGGCATTCCTCGATACCCTCGAGCGCCGCACTTTCAACTGGTTCTGGGAACGAACCGACCCAAGTAACGGCCTGACTCCCGACCGGTGGCCGACGAAAAGCTTTTCGAGCGTCGCCGCGATTGGCTTTGCACTCACCGCGTATCCAGTCGGCGTCGAACGCGGTTACGTCCCTCGCTCCGATGCCGCCCAGCGGACGCTGAATACGCTCCGCTTCATGTACAACGCACCGCAAGGTCCACAGCCAACGAACGTCACTGGTTACAAGGGATTTTTCTACCACTTCCTCGACATGCAGACGGGCTATCGCTTCGAGCGCGTCGAGCTCTCTACCATTGATACGTCGCTGCTACTCGGCGGCGTTCTTTTTTGTCAGTCGTACTTCACGGGCACGGATCCGACTGAGAGCGCAATCCGCGCCTACGCCGACTCCATCTACTTACGGGTCGATTGGCCGTGGGCGGTGCACAACTCGCCACTCGTCAGCATGGGCTGGCATCCGGAGTCCGGTTTCATCAACTCCGACTGGAAAGGGTACGACGAAGGAATGATCGTCTACATCCTTGGCCTGGGCTCGCCAACGCATCCGATCGATCCTGCCGGCTGGACGGCGTGGACGAGCACTTATGTCTGGATGGACTATTACGGGCAACCGCTCGTCAATTTC
>JBJMOA010000053.1:0-4402 GCA_045803975.1 Gemmatimonadaceae bacterium | reverse complement strand
GTGTCGCTGGATCCCATCTACGTCTACTTCGACGCCGACGAGCAGGCCTATCTGAAGTACATCAACGGGCAGGGCGCAGGGGCGAGAGGTCGACAGGTGATGATTGGTCTGGCAAGTGAAACCGGCTTTCCGCACGAGGGCAGGCTCAACTTCGTCGACAACAGGATCGACGGCAGTGCCGGGACAATCCGCGTTCGCGCCGTCCTGGCCAACCCCAACCAGACCTTCACGCCGGGATTGTTCGCGCGCGTCCGTCTTCTCGGCGGCGATCGGCATCCGGCGACGCTGGTCCAGGATCAGGCGATCGGCACCGATCAGGATCGCAAGTTCGTCCTCGTCCTCAAGAACGACAACAGCGTCGAATATCGACCGATCACCCTCGGTCGCGTGGTCGACGGTCTGCGCGTCGTCGACTCGGGACTCCAGCCTGGTGAGCGCGTTGTCATCAATGGCTTGATGCGCGTGCGGCCGGGAATGAAGGTCGCCGCTACGAATGCCGCAATGGTTGCCGAAGCTCCTGCGCCGTCCGCGCCGGTAGCCCGGTAACTCGACTCTCTCAGGGCCAATCTCGTGCGTTTCTCACGCTTTTTCATCGACCGCCCGATCTTCGCGGTCGTGCTGTCCCTCGTGATTCTGGCTGGTGGGTTGATCGCTGTCACCCAACTGCCGATCAGCGAATACCCGGAGGTTACGCCGCCGACCATCACGGTTAGCGCGATATATCCGGGTGCCAATCCGACCGTGCTGGCGCAAACTGTCGGTACGCCGCTCGAAGATGCAATCAACGGCGTCGAGCGGATGCTGTATATGACGTCGTCCGCGTCGGCCGACGGAACGTTCAACCTCACCGTCACGTTCCAGATCGGCACTGACGTCGATCTTGCGCAGGTGCAGGTGCAGAACCGCGTGTCCCAGGCGCTGGCGCGATTACCCGAGGAAGTGCGCGCACTCGGCGTCGTCACGCAAAAGCGCTCCCCGGACATCACGATGGTCGTGCACCTGTATTCTCCGGAGGGACGCTATGATCCGGTCTACCTGCGGAACTATGCGCTGCTCAACGTTCGCAACGAGCTGTCGAGAATCCCAGGTGCTGGCCAGGTGATCGTGTTCGGCGCCGGCGATTATGCGATGCGCGTCTGGCTCGACCCGAACCGTGTGGCGTCGCATGGATTGTCGGCGAGCGACGTCGTGCAGGCGATTCGCGAACAGAATCTGCAGGTCGCCGCTGGAACCGTTGGCGCGCCGCCGATGAATGACCCGGTAGCATATCAACTGACGGTCGTCGCGCGCGGCCGGCTCACGGACGAACGAGAGTTCGGCAACATCATCGTCAAGACCAGTCAGGACGGAGCAGTCACCCGTCTACGCGACGTCGCGCGCGTTGAGCTCGGTCCGGGTACCTTCGGGTTGCGCGCACTGCTGGACAACAAGCCCGCCGTCGCCGTCGTCGTTTTCCAGGCTCCCGGCTCGAACGCGTTGGCGCTTTCCAGTGACATTCGCACGAAGATGGCCGACCTGAAGACGCGCTTCCCGCAGGGCGTGGAATGGTCCTCCGTGTACGATCCGACGTTGTTCGTTCGCGATTCGATTCGTGAGGTGATCTACACGCTGCTGCTGGCGACGCTGATGGTCGTCATCGTGGTCGTTCTCTTCCTGCAGACGTGGCGGGCATCGATCATCCCGCTTGTCGCCGTGCCGATCTCGATCGTTGGTACGTTCGCCGTGATGCTCGCGACGGGATTCTCGATCAACACGCTCTCGCTGTTCGGACTTGTGTTGGCAATCGGAATCGTCGTCGACGACGCGATCGTCGTAGTCGAAAACGTGGAGCGGCACATTGAAGACGGCTTATCCCCTCTCGACGCCAGTCACCGCGCCATGGAGGAAGTCAGCGGACCGATCATCGCGATCGCGCTGGTGTTGTCCGCGGTTTTCGTTCCGGTGGCATTCATCAGCGGCCTCGACGGACAGTTTTACCGCCAGTTCGCTCTCACCATCGCTTTCTCGACGCTGATTTCGGCGTTCAACTCGCTCACGCTGTCACCGGCCCTTGCCGCAGTACTCCTCAAGCCGCGCGGAGCAACTGAGGACGCGCCTACACGCCTGATGCGGCGGTGGCTTGGCTGGCTGTTCGATCCGTTCAACCGTCTCTTCAGCCGCGCGTCGCATCGTTACGGCGGTATCGTACAGCGCGTGACCCGCCGATCCGTCCTCGCGCTGGGCGTCTACGGCGCGCTGGTGCTCATCGGCGTTATCGGCTTTACTCGGGTGCCGAAGGGCTTCGTCCCGAGCCAGGACAAGCGGTACCTGGTTGCGATCGCGCAATTGCCTGACGCGGCATCACTCGATCGCACTGAAGCTGTCATCAGGCGGATGACCGACCTCGCCTTGGCAACGCCAGGCGTCGAGCACGCGGTCGAATTCCCCGGGCTCTCCATCACCAGCTTCGGACCCAAGTCGAACGCCGGCGTCATCTTCTTCGGCCTCAAGCCGTTCGAGGAGAGAAAGTCCAAGGATTTGAAGAGCAACGCCATCTTGATGGCGCTCAATCAGAAGTTCTCGACGATCCAGGAGGGCTTCGTCGCCGTCTTCCCACCGCCCGCTGTGAACGGGCTGGGCTCGATCGGCGGTTTCAAGATGATGATCGAGGACAAGGCAGGCCTGGGCGACTCGACGCTTTATGCGAACACCCAGGCGTTGATCGGCCGCGTCTTCCAGACTCCTGGACTTGCCGGTGCCTTCTCGAGCTACCAGATCAACGTGCCGCAGCTTTTCGCCGACGTCGATCGCGACAAAGTCAAGCAGCTCGGGATCCCGCTCAACAACGTGTTCTCGACGCTGCAGATCTATCTCGGATCCCAGTACGTCAACGACTTCAACAAGTTCGGTCGCACCTACCAGGTGATCGCGCAGGCGGACGCACCTTATCGGGCGAACGCTGACAATATCGCACAGCTCAAAGTTCGCAACGTGCGCGGCGAGATGGTTCCGCTGGGCTCGGTGTTGACGATGAAGCAGTCGTACGGTCCGGACCAGGTGACCCACTACAACGGCTATCCGGCCGCAGACATTAGCGGCAGCGCGGCACCTGGAACGAGCGCTGGCTCGGCAGTGAAAATAATGGAGCGGCTCGCAAGTGAGTCGTTACCAAACGGAATCGGCTACGAGTGGACCGAGCTCACGTATCAGCAGAAGCTCGCCGGTAACACCGCGATCCTTGTTTTTCCGCTTTGCATTTTGCTCGTGTTCCTCGTGCTCGCGGCGCAGTACGAAAGCTGGTCGTTACCGCTCGTGATAATGCTGATCGTGCCGATGTCGCTGGTTTCCGCGATCGCCGGCGTGTGGCTGACTCGCGGTGACAACAACGTCTTCACGCAGATCGGCTTGCTGGTGTTGGTGGGGCTCGCGTGCAAGAACGCGATTCTTATCGTGGAGTTCGCGCGCGATCTGGAGCGTCAGGGGCGCGATCGATTTACCGCTGCTCTCGAAGCGGCTCGCATAAGACTGCGGCCGATCCTGATGACGTCATTTGCTTTCATCGCCGGCGTGGTTCCCTTGATCATCGCCAGCGGCGCTGGCGCCGAGATGCGGCGCGTCATGGGCATTGCGGTCTTTTCCGGGATGCTCGGCGTCACCTTCCTCGGGCTCGTATTCACCCCGCTCTTCTACGTACTGATTCGCGGCGTCGCGTCACGAGGTCACGTGCCGGCCCGCGGTGCAGGCCCAACATTCGGAGACAAACCAGTTGCAATACCCGACGACGTCCAGCCGCTACGTCCGTGGCTTCCGCCACTGGCAGCGAGCAGCGAGGGCGGTCCCAATGCGTAAGCTCTCACTCGTTACTGCGGGGTTGCTTGCCGCGTGCTCGACGCCCGGATATCGAGCGTCCGAAGTACCCGTTCCCGCATCGTATAGCGTGCCGGTCACCTCCGTCGCGACGCGCGCTACGATCACCAACAGTGATGCCGAGACTTCAGCGCCGTCTGTTGTCGTCAGCAGCGCAGTCGCCACGACTCCGTTCTGGGCGGAACTCGGCGATACAGTTCTCACTGCTCTCGTTCGTGAAGCGCAGAGGGCAAACACGGATGTCAGAGTGGCGGAGTCGCGTCTCACGAGCGCGCGCGCCGCGCGGCGCCTGGCGAGGTTTGACTTCCTGCCGACGATTACTGGCACCGGCAGCACTTCGCGAGTCCAGCAGTCGGTTGCCCAGGTTCCTGGTCTGAGGAGCCAACTCCCGGCGCAGCAATTCTGGGATGTCGGTTTCGATGCCTCGTGGGAGATTGATTTCTTCGGACGCGTCGGACGCAACGTAAAAGCACGGTCGGCGCTGGTCGAGTCATCCGAGCATAGCGTGCAGGATCTTCAGGTAAGCGTCGCAGCCGAAGTCGCGCGCACCTACTTC
>JBJMOA010000052.1:0-9925 GCA_045803975.1 Gemmatimonadaceae bacterium | reverse complement strand
CGAGTGTCAGCGCCATAGCTTTGTTCCACACTCGCAAATCACGATAGCTCTTACCGCTACTTCGATCGTCCATTCGTAACGGAACGACTAACGGTGCTCGCGCGGCCCACCGAAATGCCTGAGGCGAAATCGTTTCCCCTCATCCCCCATCCCCCATCCCTCATCCCCCGTTACTGCGCGATGCTGAACGAGCTCTCGCTCGACCACCAGCCAGCGAAGGCGGCGCGAACCACGTAATCGCCGGGAAGTAGTTGGTTGGCGATCGGATAATCGCCAACCACGAGATCGAAGACCTGCCGCTTCGTTTCGTTGGGGCCGAAAATCGTCTGCGACGGATCGATCGCGCGCCTGTCGCTCGCGGTGTAGCCGTAAGCGCCGCGCACGTCGACTGAGAAAGTCTGTCGCGGATCGCTGCCCGATGCGGGCGCGACAGTGACCCAGTGCGCGGATTTGTTGCGGGCGAACACCGTGACGGAAAATCGTGCGTCGTCGATCCCGTGCGCTGGCGTCGCGGGATTGACGGCGAGGGTGATCTCGATCCCGTCTCCTGAAACGACGCTTGGCGATTCGCTCGGAGGCGGATAGGATCCCGCCGACGCCGTGCACGCTTCCTCACAATCGACAGTGCCGGCGCAATTACCGAGGAATTGACCACGGGGATGACCACCCTTTCGGATGAGGGCGTGCAGCATCTCGTGCCTCACGATCCCACCGTCCATCATCACCGATGATGTCAGCACGACCCGGTTGCTGGCCGCTAACCAGTAGCCGGCAATGACATCGCCGCTCTCGGTGTCATAAACGATCTTGCTCGTCTGATACCAGGTGACTCCGGCCAACGAGCCCGTAAGCGCCGAGCACGCTTGCGTCATCTGCCACCACGTCGAGTACACCGCGGGCGGCGAGAACTGCTCGGCGTCGTCAGGCAACGGCGGCTCAACGATGTTCGTGCACGCCACGATTAGTGGTGCGCCGGCGCAAAACAAAAGCGCGGCTGAGAGTTTCCTGTCCAGTTGCACTCAAGGAATACCGTACACAGAGCTCAACTTGTCCAGTTGAGATATTTTTCGGGATGACACTGGGACTCGAGAGCGGCATCGTCAGATTGGTGCCGTACGATCCTGCATGGCCTACGCTCTTTGCAGCGGAGTCGGAACGACTCCAGAAACTCTTCGCGGCTGCAGGACTCATCGTCACTCTGGAGCATATGGGAAGCACCGCCGTCCCCGGCTTGGCGGCCAAGCCCATTCTCGACATTCTTGGTGGCTATCACGAACGCACCGGTTTAGCCAAGTGCATCGATGTGCTCATCGCCGCCGGCTACGTGCACCGCGGAGAGCAGGGAATTCCCGGACGGGAGTTCTTCCGACGCGGAGATCCGAGATCCTATCATCTGCACCTCACGGCGATCGACAGCGCATTCTGGCGGGATCATCTCACTTTCAGGAATCGTCTCCGCGCGGACGAGGCGTCGCGTGACGCATACGCCGCGTTGAAGCATGATTTGGCGGCGCGTTTTCCGCGGGACAGAGAGGCTTACATCGAGGCGAAAGGACCGTTTGTGAACGAGATTCTGCGTGAGGGCAAGCGTTAGGCGCGCATCAAGCTTTCACTGAGATAGAATTGGGGCAGGGCCTTTGACGTGGTACGTTCATGTCATGCAGCGCGAGACGACGCCTGATACAGCGACCAATTGGGCCATTCGTGTTTCCGTCGCGATCGTGTTCTCACTCGTCGGGGTCGAGAAGATTGTCCCGCGCCTTGCATCCTATTGGGTGCAAACCTTCGAAACCATCGGGCTCGGTCAGTGGTTCCGTTACGTCACGGGAATCATGGAGATGGTCGGCGGTCTCTTATTTCTCGTTCCGGCAGCCACCACTATCGGTGCCGCGATGCTGATCGCGACCATGTGCGGCGCGATGGCCGTACAGGCGTTCGTCTTCAAACATCCAGGCGACGCCATTTTTCCAGGCGCGTATCTGGTCGGAGTTGCACTGGCGTTCATGAGGCTGCGAAAAACATGATCGGAAGTGCGTAGTCCCCGCGATTTCTCTTGCGCGGAATCGGTGCCGATATAAACATTTGTCACCCCGTCCCCGGTCAGATCTTTCACGATGCGATTATTTCCCCGCGTGCTGGCAGCCACGGCTGCTAGCACCGTATTGATTGCCTGCAGCGAGGCTACGTCTCCGCCGACGCCCAAGAGCGTGGCGTTTGCCACCGAGGCCGCAAGTCTCGTCGCCGATGACGCGCTCGCGCTCGCCGCAACTGTCACGATGTCTGATGGGTCGACCGGACCCCAGTCCCTTATCACCTATTCGACGTCGGACGCGAACGTCGCTAGCGTCGATAGCAAAGGCGCCGTAACAGCGATTGCAGCAGGAACTAGCACGATCGCCGCGCAAGTCGGCTCGTTGCGCGACGAGCTCACGGTCACCGTGTCGTGGGCGCCAATCACTACAATCACTCTCGGCCGGGATACGGCGACACTGCTTCTCGACGATTCGCTGTCGACGTCCGTGGTCGTTACCAATTCGCACAACAAGTCGGCGCCCAATGCCGTGGTGAGCTACAGCTCGTCGGCTACTGGCGTCGCGACCGTCGATGCAGCTGGCCGCATCCGCACATTCTCTACCGGCGCGGCGACTATTACCGCGACAGTCGATAACCTGCATTCGACGATCAACGTCACAGTCGTCCCGCACTTTACACAAATCGCGACCGGAGCCGAGCACACCTGCGGCATCACCGGTACCCACCGGTTGTATTGCTGGGGATCAGACCTTGTCTGGAACCTCGGAATTGGGACCAATACCAGCAATTGCCCGGAAATCAACCGTCCCTGCAGCCCGGTACCGATTCCGGTAACTGGCGCCGAGAGGTTCGTGTCCGTGACGGCGGGCGAATTCCATTCGTGCGCGCTCACGAGCAGCGGCGTCGCGTACTGTTGGGGAGGCAACTACTATGGTCAGGTCGGCGCCGGAACGGTCGGCGGTAGAGTATCAGTTCCGACCGCGGTCATCGGTGGACATACCTTCGCGTCTATAAGCGCCGGTCGCATGCACACCTGCGGCGTCGACACGGGCGGCGACACCTGGTGCTGGGGCTGGGACTCGGCGGGCCAGCTGGGTGCCGGCGTCACCGGTGCCGATCGATGCAGTTTCTTCGGCTCGAACGAGCCATGCAGCGGCACACCACTCAAAGTTGCCGGAACGGTCCGCTTTGCCGAGGTGGCGGGCGCGGAGACGGTCAGTTGCGGGCGTGATCTTTCCGGTGCGGCCTATTGCTGGGGGAGCGAAGTTGGCGGCACCGACGCGACGGATTGCCGGGCGGGGAACGCTAACTGCACGCGCACGCCGTTGCTCCAGGTCGGCGGCGCAATCTTCAGTCAAGTCGGAATGGGCGTCACGTATCGATGCGGCCAGAAGTCCGATGGAGTGCTCTGGTGCTGGGGCTATGGGTATAACGGCGCCTTCGGTAACGGAACCGAGGTCACCGTGTCGCCGGATACGCTAACCCGCGCCGCCGGTGGAAAAGCCTACAACCAGGTCACCGTCGGGCGTACACACATCTGTGGACTGAATAACGGCGCTGTCGAATGCTGGGGCTCTGATTATGAGGGACAGGCCGGCGGCCCGATCGGGGTCGATCGCTATAGTCCTGGTCCCATAAGCGGAGGTATAAACTTCGCGAGCGTCACTACGGGACCGAACGCCTCCACGACTTGCGGGATTTCCACCGCCGGCCGAGCGTACTGTTGGGGACTTGGGAATCTGGGGCAGCTTGGCAACGGCAGCCTCGCGACGTCAAGCGCGGACCCTGTTCTTGTAAAGCTGGTGCGCTAGGCTACGTTTGCCGCATGAAAAAATCTTCGTGTCGGCTATTAACCCACTCTTTTCTGCTGCTGCCGGCGCTGAGCGTGCACGCTCAGGTGTCCCCCGCGCCGTCGTCGTCCGCAGCTCACGCGCAAGTTCTGATACTCGGCACCGGAACGCCGATCATCGATGCCGCGCATTCCGGCAATAGCATCGGAATCCTCGTGCGCGGCGCGTTGTACATTTTCGATGCTGGGCCGGGCGTCGAACGTCGCATGCTCGAAGCGGTGGCAAAAGGGACGAAGATCGACACCATTCCCGCCGTCTTCATTACCCATCTCCATTCAGACCACACCCTCGGTCTTCCGGCGCTCGTGTACTATCACGGTCCCAATGCTGGATTTCGTGGCGGGGGCGCGCTCACCGTTTATGGACCCGCCGGAATTGCCGCGATGACGCAGCACATTAGCGCAGCGTGGGCTGATGATCGCGCCGCTCGAACCGGCGTGCGCGGAGACTCACCCTCATGGCAGGTCCGGGGCTCCGACGTCACAGCCGGCGTCGTCTATCGCGATTCAAACGTCGTCGTGAAAGCGTTCGAAGTGCCGCATCAACCGTGGCCGCATGCGTTCGGCTACCGAGTGGAAACAGCGGACCGCGTCATCGTCATCTCCGGCGACACCAAGCCTAGCGACGCAATCGCGCGCGAGTGCGCGGGCTGTGACGTGCTGCTTCACGAGGTGTACTCCGTCGTGGGACTTCCCAAAGCGCCCGCGCAGATGCAGCGGTATCATCCAACTGCGCATACGTCGACGTATGAGCTCGGCGATATCGCCGCGAAGGCGAAGCCAAAGCTGCTGGTTCTGTATCACCAACTCTACCTCGGTGGCGTCAGCGACGATGATCTCGTTCGTGAAGTACGCACGCGGTACAACGGGCGAGTAGTCTCCGCCCACGATCTCGACGTGTATTAGGTAGTCGTATGCGTACGAGCATTCTAATCTTGCTGTTAGGAGCTACCGCGACGGTCGTCCCGCGTGCAGGGTTCGCACAAGCGCGCGGGCGGCAACCCCCTGCGCCAGTGACGACGACCCTGCTCGTTCCCGACCGCGTGTGGGACGGCGTCGGAGACACGCCGCATTCTGGTTGGGCGGTGCTCGTCACTGGCAACCGCATCGTTGCCGCCGGCCCGCGCGGTCAGATCACCGCGCCCGCCGGCGCGACGACGATCGATCTACCAGGCACGACGCTTATGCCCGGACTGATCGACGCGCACTCGCACGTGCTGCTGCATCCGTACAACGAAACATCATGGAACGACCAGGTGCTCCACGAATCGCTGGCGCTCCGCACCGCCCGCGCGGTCAATCACTTGAGGGCGACGGTGATGGCGGGCTTCACGACGCTGCGCGACCTCGGCACCGAAGGCGCCGGCTACGCCGACGTCGGACTCAAGCAGGCTGTGAACCAGGGCATTATTCCGGGGCCGCGGCTATTGGCATCCACGAAAGCAATTGTTGCGAAGGGCGCGTATGGACCCGCCGGTTTCGCTGTCGAGTACGCGAACGACATTCCGCAGGGCGCCGAGGAAGTGAGCGGGCTCGATCAGATGGCGCAGGTGGTGCGCGACCAGATCAAGCACGGCGCGGATTGGGTGAAGATCTACGCGGATTACCGCTGGGGACCGAACGGCGAGAACGCGCCGACCTTCACCCTGGACGAGCTGAAGGAAGCCGTCGAAATCTCGAACAGCTCAGGACGGCCGGTGACGGTGCACGCGACGACGGCTGAGGGAATGCGTCGCGGTATTCTCGCGGGCGTCGCGACCATCGAGCACGGCGACAATGGAACGCCCGAGGTCTTCAAGATGATGGCCGACCGAGGTGTTTGTTTCGTGCCGACGCTCGCCGCCGGCGATGCGATCCTGCAGTACGGCGGTTGGCGAAAGGGCGTCGATCCCGATCCGCCGTCGATCGTCGCGAAGAAGAAGAGTTTCAAGGCAGCGCTAGAGGCAGGTGTGCCCATCTGCAATGGGTCCGACGTCGGCGTATTCACCCACGGCGACAACGCGCGCGAGCTCGAGATGCTCGTCGCTTACGGTATGACGCCCCTTGCCGCGCTCCGCTCGGCCACATCGATCGACGCCAAGATGCTGCGCATGGGTGACCAGCTTGGCCAGGTGAAAGAAGGCTATCTGGCCGATCTCGTCGCGGTGAAGGGCGATCCGACCAAAGACATCTCGGCAATTCGCCAGGTGCAGCTGGTGATGAAGAACGGCACGATCTACAAACAGTGATGCAGCGTGACTCTGCTGCTGTGCGCATAACCTCAACTCTCGAGACCATGGAGCGAGCGATTGCGATGTTGCCAGGCGACGATATTTCCGTCGCGAAGAAATTCTATGCGGACGGGCTGGGCTTCAACGTCGCCTGGGAAGCAAGCGACGATGGAAAAAACGGACTCGTTGGCTTCGAGCGCGGCGGGATGGAATTGACGGTCGATTGTCCGATGGCAGGTCACGGCCGCCAGGTTTGTGTGTCGCTGCGTGTCGAAAACGCGGATGCCTATTACCAGGAGTGGCAGCAGCGCGTGAACGTGAACCGTGCACCGCGGAATGAGGATTGGGGCGCACGCACTTTCGATCTCACTGATCCGTTCGGGAACACGGTCTTCGTAATCGGACCGGTTACCAGCTCCAGCGTTCGCTAGAACGGGTCACCCGGAGACGGGCGCGCGCACCTCGATCATGATCCTGTCGGGCCCGACGCACATGAAGTAGACGTTCGGTCCGCCGCGGGTCACGTCGGTCTTCAACTCGACGCCTGCACTTTTCAGCCGGTCGTAGACCGCCCGCACTTCTGACTCGCTCGACAGTATGAAACCAATGTGGAAGTCTGGTGGGTACGCGGGTGGCGGCGAATTGAAGAGATTGCTCACACCAAGGACCAGCCCGGCATCATCTTCGAGGGTCGCCAGCTGCTCGCGCCGCTGATACGTGCACCGCAAGCCAAAATGGGTCTCGAAGAAGTTGCGGGCCTTCGAGACATCGGATACCTGAAGATCGATGTGATTTATTTTCATGGAAGCGTTGTTTGTACGCCGATTCTTGCTAGCGTAGTGCCACGACTTCTGTAATTCCCAAATTTGTCAAAACTATCAACGAGTCTCGGTGAGCTTCAATACATGATCAAACCTTTGGGCAAACTCGTTCTTCTCTGTGGCGCGATCGCTTCCACCGCCAGCGCGCAATCGCCTTCGCCTCCGCCTTCGCCGGCCGACATCGCGCGCTGGTCGCGCGAAGCGCAGAGCGTCACGATCACGCGCGACGACTGGGGAATTCCGCACGTCTCGGGAAAGACCGATACCGACGCAGTTTTCGGTCTCCTTTACGCGCAGGCGGAAGACGACTTCAATCGCGTCGAGACCAACTACTTCAACGCGTTGGGGCGCGCCGCCGAGTGGGAGGGCGAAGGGGCGATTTATCGCGACCTCAGGATGCGTCTGATCAACAATCCGGATTCACTAAAGCGGATCTATTCGCGGAGTCCGCGCTGGCTCCAGTCGGTGATGAACGCGTGGGCGGACGGATTGAATTATTACCTCTACAAGCATCCCGAGGTGAAGCCAAAAGTCATCGCGCGTTTCGAGCCGTGGATGCCGCTCGCTTTCAGCGATGGAAGCATTGGGCCGGACATCGAGTCGGTGAACCTGACGCAGCTCGCCGCGTTCTACGGCGGGGCAGGCCGATCGCAAAACGTGAGCTCTGTCAGCGTCGGTGAATCCAACCCGGACCGTGGCTCCAACGGCGCCGCGATTGCGCCGGCGAATACAGTTTCGCACCACGCGTTGCTCCTGATCAATCCGCACACGTCGTTTTTCTTTCGCGCCGAGGTGCAGGTCGCGAGTCAACAGGGATTAAACGCGTACGGTGCAGTGACGTGGGGACAATTCTTCGTCTATCAGGGCTTCAATGATCGAGCGGGCTGGATGCACTCGTCCACCGGTGCCGACAACATTGACGAATATCTCGAGACGGTGACGAAGCGCGGCGAGCATTTCGTCTACACCCATGGGAGCGCGCAGCGCCCCGTAATGGAGGAGAGAGCCGTCGTTCGCTACCGGAGTTCACAGGGAATGGCGCAGAGAGACTTTACGATCTACCGGACGCATCACGGTCCGATCGTGCGCGAAGCGAACGGCAAATGGGTCGCTGTGAGCTTGATGCAGCGGCCGATGGATGCGCTGATCCAGTCGTTCACGCGCATGAAGGCACGCGATCTCAAGTCGTTCCGCCAGACGATGGAGCTGCACACCAATTCATCGAACAACACCACGTTTGCGGATGCTGATGGCGACATCGCGTATTTCCATTCCAACTTCATTCCGCGCCGCGACACGTCGTTCGACTGGACTCGGCCCGTCGACGGCTCCGATCCGCGCGCCGATTGGAAGGGTGTGCTGTCGATCGACGAATCTCCGAATGTCATTAATCCGCCCAACGGCTGGGTGTACAACACCAACAACTGGCCGTGGACCGCAGCAGGGCCGTTCAGTCCCAAGCGGTCTGATTTTCCGCGCTATGTGGAGAACAGCAGGGAGGAATCGCCGCGCGGACGTCATGCGCTGATGGTCCTGCCCGACAAAAAAGATTTCACCGTCGGCTCTTTGATCTCGGCCGCGTACGACAGTTACTTGCCCTCCTTCGCGCGGATGATACCGGGCCTTCTCAAGTCGTACGACAATCTCCCCGCGTCCGATCCGATGAAGACCAGCCTCGCCGATGCGATCGCCGCGCTGCGCGCTTGGGATTTTCGCTGGGCAGCGAATTCCGTCCCGACATCGCTCGCAGTGTTCTGGGGTGAGGATCTCTTCAACCGCATCGGTACCCAGGCGCGGCAGGCCGCGATGTCAGCCGAGACGTACGCCATCGAGCGCGCGACCGACGCGGAGCGTCTTCAGTCGCTTGCTGCCGCGAAGACCAAACTGGAACAGGATTTCGGCCGGTGGCAGACGCCGTGGGGAGACATCAATCGCTTCCAACGCATCACCGACGACATCGCGCCAAAGTTCGACGACTCGGCGCCCAGCATCCCGGTGCCGTTTACGTCGTCGAGGTGGGGATCTCTCGCGTCCTTTGCTGCGCGCCAATATCCGGGGACGAAGAAGTGGTATGGGACCAGCGGCAACAGCTTCGTCGCCGTTGTCGAATTCGGCGATAGCGTCCGGGCGCGGGCAATCACGGCCGGCGGCGAGAGCGGAAACCCTTCGTCACCTCACTTCAACGACGAGGCGCGGCGGTACAGTGCGGGCAATCTCAGGGACGTGTATTTCTATCCGTCACAGCTCAAGGGACACATCGAGCGGATATACCATCCCGGCGAAAGCCGCGGTCGCTGACAACGTTGTGACGAGCGGCGCGTCGGGGCTCAATGCAGTGGCGATGCAACTCGTCTTACCGGGTCACGAGTATTTACCGGGCTACATCCACGCGCTCGAGCAGGGGTGGTCGATCGACAATCTGCGGCCAGAGGCCGGTCGGGAAGAATTAGCGCAGATTCTGGCTGACGCCGATTCCTTTCTTGCGCGGCAAGTCGATCCCACCGGAGCCGGCAAGCCGATTACGCTGCCGGACGGATCCGTCGTGCCGCGTCTTCCCGGTTATCGCAAATGGATGTGGGACGGTGAGTTTTGCGGCGCTATCGGTTTCCGATGGCAGCGCGGCACGAGCGACCTTCCATGGTATTGCCTCGGACACATCGGCTTTTCCGTCGTACCCTGGAAGCGCAGGCGCGGATATGCGACAAAGTCGCTCAGGCTCCTCCTCGCGGAAATTCCGCGTGAAGATTTTGAATACGTCGAGCTGACGACAGATATCACCAACGTCGCCTCGCAGCGCGTGATCGAGGCAAACGGCGGGACTCGCGTCGAGACGTTTTTCAAACATGAGGCATATGGCGGCGCCGAAAGCTTCCGCTATCGCATCTACTTCAACGCGCCTGCACGTTGAATGCGTCACGTCTTCGTACCAGGAACCAGATTGCGGCTACGACCACGATCGCGCTGAGCGCGAACGACACGTTCGTGAGCATGCCCAGGTCAAACGGAATCGG
>JBJMOA010000051.1:0-7454 GCA_045803975.1 Gemmatimonadaceae bacterium | reverse complement strand
TTCGAGCACAAAGCGATTCCCGCATGGCTGACTTTCGGCGGATGGCTGGGCGGAGCGAGACACTGGCACTTCGCGATGATGTGGGTGCTCGTCGTCAACGGGCTCATCTACCTCACGTTCATCTACCTGCACGGCGAGTGGCGCGATCTCGTACCGCGCAAAGGCGACCTTCGCGACAGCTGGCAGATGATCAAGTTCTACACGTTCAGGCGGAAGGAGCATCCACACCAGGGTAAGCACAACGCGCTTCAGAAGATCGCGTATTTCCTGCTCCCGTTCGCTGGGGCGTTGGCGGTGCTGACGGGAATTGCGATTTGGAAGCCGGTGCAGCTCGCGCCGCTAACGGCCGTGTTCGGCGGGTACGTGTGGGCCCGCTACTGGCATTTCATCGCGATGCTGGCAATCGTCATTCTTAGCGTCATCCACGTTTTCATGGTATTCGCTGTCGACCCGTATTCGCTGCCGTCGATGATCACGGGCAACTACGATCCCTCGCTGTCTCCTGAAGCACGCAACGCCCGTCCGTTCTACAATCTTTTCCCGAGGCGAGCGCGTTTCCCATCCGCGCCACCCCCACCACCCGAAACGACGTGACCGATCGCCGCGATTTTCTGATTCGGGGAACCGCCGTCGTTTCAGCCGCGGTCCTCGCGGCGTGCAATTCGCGCGGGCCGAAAGCCGCCGACAAATTGCTCAAGTACGCCGAGCGGAAGAATCTGGTGGTGGAGCGAAAGCTGTTTCGTCACGCCGCGATGGACGCGGTGCAAGGCGGCGCGCACGATGCGGGCAACAAACTCCCGAGCTACTTCATCTCACCGACGGTTCCGGTGTGGGACGAGCAGGCACGAGGGAAGTGGTCACTGGAGGTGAGTGGGCTCGTCGGAAATCCGGTGCGACTCACACTCGAGGATCTGCAAAAGCTGCCGCAGGTCTCTCACCGAGTGAATCACTACTGCGTCGAGGGTTGGAATGCGATCGAGACGTGGACGGGCGTACCGTTCTACGAGCTCGCTCGCCTCGTGCGCGCCGATCCGCAGGCTCACTTCGTCGACTTCCAGTCGTTTGACGATGATTACCACGAGAGCTGGGACATCGAGAGCGCGATGCACCGCCAGACCGTGGTCGCGTATGGTCTCGATGGGCGACTACTCGAGCCAGCGCACGGAGCGCCGGCGCGCGTTTACTCTCCAGTGAAGCTTGGTTACAAGAACACGAAGTACCTGACGAAAATCGTGTTCATGCCGAGGATGAACGGCGGGTACTGGAGCGATCAGGGTTACGAGTGGTACGGCGGGGTGTGATTCGGGCCGTTGATGGTGGCGCGATCTCGCATCCGCAGAACATAAGCAGGGAGCTGAAAGCTTCTCAGCCCATTAGCTCCAAGCTTTTCGGAGCGGCGTAGAGAGGTGCACAAATCGAGAACAGCGCGCATCCGTAACGCCTGTATAGAAGCTTGGAGCTAATGGGCTTTAGTACTAGCTGAGAGCTCCCTGCTTCAGTTCTGTGGATGCCAGTTAGCGCAGCCCACTAAACCCCGCCTTGTTCGGCGTGGGATGCCCGATTTTAGTGAGCAAGCCATGAAGCATTTTTCTCACTTCGATGACTTCTCTGAGGAGTGCATCGGAATCGGTTTCTGTTATCGCTCCGATGTCACGAGCTACGAGTAGGTGGTACTCAAGCTCCCAGCCGGAGTTGAGTGCAATGCGTAGGAATCGCGCGAATTCCTTCTCGCTTTCCTGCCTCCGGCCTTCAACGATGTTCGCAGATACCGACATCGCCGCCCGAATCATTTGGGTGCGCAACGCGACATCGTAAGATCGGCGAATTCGGCTGGCAACCCGATGAGTGTGGAGCGCCAAGGCGTGGGCCTTCTGCCAAACAAGGAGGTTCTTGAAATCGCTCACTCTTGCAGAATGGGCGCGATTCCACGGAAACCGTTACCTATCCATCGCCTACGTCAACGCCCAATCGCCGCAGTTGAAGTGCCTCTCCCAGGTCAACGGCCCGCCGTGCCCGAAGTTATCGAATCCGCGTACCCCGCGGCGGCACCTGATTCAATCGCGAATTCGTGTCGCTTCCTTCCTCACCACGCCGAGCTGCACCGCGGAACAGCAACACTTCCTTTAGATACGCGCGATTCATGATCGCGCCGATCACGAGCAGGATGATGCCGGCGAGGACAGAAACAGTTCCGTACCGCCAGGTATCGCGCCCCATGAGTGCGGCGGCCATGCAAAGGGTGCCGCATGCGACGAGAGTCTGACCCGTTTTCTGCGGCACGGCACGGCGACGACGGCGACGCTCGCGCAACGGCGCTACTCCACCTTCCTGCCATGCGTCGAGGAGAATCGTCAGGCCGATCAAAGCGACCAACAGCCCCAGCAGTATCGGAACTTGTTCGAGTCTCATGCCGGCACGAAGGTGCAAGAAGAGGGCGCGGCGAAAACCGCCATTAGGCCCGCCGTGCGCGGGTCAACGGCGTTATCTTGCACCGATGCATGCTGAGCTGCAGCGCGTCCGCTCGACGACCATTCTCGCGGTGCGTCGCGATGGAGAGGTCGCGCTTGGAGGCGACGGTCAGGTGACGGTCGGCCAGACGATCATGAAATCCAACGCGCAAAAAGTCCGCACTCTGCACGGCGGGAAGCTCCTCGCCGGCTTCGCGGGTGCCGCCGCCGACGCGTTCACCCTGTTCGAGAAATTCGAGGAGAAGCTCGAACGCTATCCCGGCAACCTTCAGCGTGCGGCCGTCGAGCTCGCGAAGGACTGGCGGAGCGATCGCGTTCTTAGGCGCCTGGAGGCGCTACTCGCCGTCGCCGATCGCGAGCACGGTTTTATCATTTCGGGAACCGGCGACATCATCGAGCCCGATGACGGAATCCTCGCCATCGGCTCCGGCGGCTCGTATGCGCTCGCGGCGGCACGCGCGCTTGTCGAGAACACCAAACTCCCGGCGCGCGAAATCGTGCGACGCGGCCTCGAGATCGCCGCCGACATCTGCGTCTACACGAACGCGAACATCACTGTGCTGGAGCCGAGCTGATGGTTCCGCCTCCGCCGCCGCAGTTGTCGACGTCACAGCCCCGCACCCAGCAGGCGCTCGAGCGTCTCGCGAGTCTTACACCGCGTCAGATCGTCGAAGAGCTCGATCGCTACATCGTCGGTCAGGCCGATGCGAAAAAAGCCGTCGCCATCGCCCTTCGCAATCGCTGGCGCCGCCAGCGCGCGCCCGACTCGATCCGCGACGAGATCTCGCCCAACAACATCATCCTCGTCGGTCCGACTGGTGTCGGCAAAACCGAGATCGCGCGCCGTCTGGCCAGACTCGCCGGCGCGCCGTTCGTAAAAGTCGAAGCGTCGAAATTCACCGAGGTCGGGTACGTCGGGCGCGACGTCGAGTCGATGGTTCGCGATCTCGTCGAGAGCGCGATCAACATGGTGCGCGCCGAGCGCGAAGCCGAGGTGCAGGAGACGGCGAAGCAGCGCGTCGAAGAGCGCTTGCTCGATCTTCTTCTGCCCGTACCACCCGACATCAAGCAATCCGCACCCACGCCGTCTGCAGCCGCCGGAGGAGCGCACCTCTTCGTCGTGTCGCCCGGCGGATCCGTGTCGACGGAAACCGACGCGTCCGAAGTCCGCTACAAGCGGACGCGCGAAAAACTCAGACAGCTGTTATCCGATGGCCAGATGGACGAGCGAGAGATCGAGATCGAGGTCGCGCAGCAGTCGCCGGTGATGTTCGACATGATGGTGCCGCAGGGCGCGCCGGAAGGGATGGACAACATCTCCGAGATGCTCCAGGACATGCTGCCGAAGCGAAAAAAGAAACGCACTGTGAAAGTGCCCGAGGCGCGACGCATTCTCCTTGGCGAAGAGCTGGAGAAGTTGATCAACAAGGAAGACGTCACGGCTGACGCTCTGGAGCGAGTGCAAACCCTAGGCATCATCTTCCTCGACGAGATCGATAAAATTGCTGGCCAACGTGGCCCCGCCTCGGGCGGGCCCGACGTCTCGCGCGAAGGTGTGCAGCGCGATCTCCTGCCGATCGTCGAAGGATCCAACGTCCAGACAAAGCACGGAATGGTGAAGACCGATCATGTCCTGTTCGTCGCCGCCGGCGCGTTCCACGTCGCGAAGCCAAGCGATCTCATTCCCGAGCTGCAGGGACGTTTCCCGATT
Source organism: Gemmatimonadaceae bacterium (assembly GCA_045803975.1). Lineage (GTDB taxonomy): Bacteria > Gemmatimonadota > Gemmatimonadetes > Gemmatimonadales > Gemmatimonadaceae > UBA4720. The sequence continues at coordinate 3,275 of JBJMOA010000051.1, read as the reverse complement.
CGCGTCGAGCTGCAGTCGCTCACCGAAGCGGACTTCGTCCGCATCATGACCGAACCCGAGAACGCTCTCACAAAGCAATACTCGGCGCTCGTCGAGGCAGAGGGCGCACGCCTGGAGTTCACCACTGACGGAATCGCCGAGATCGCAAAGATTGCCGCGCACGTCAACGAGCGGATGGAGAACATCGGCGCGCGCCGGCTGCACACGGTGATGACGACGCTGCTCGAAGACGTTCTGTTTGGTCTGCCCGACAGCGGCGCGAAGACGGTGCGGGTCGACCAGGCGCTGGTACGCAGCCGTCTCAAGACGATCGCCGACGACGAAGATCTGAGACGCTACATTCTCTAAAGTGGACGAGCCACGACCGGAGCGGCTTTTCATCGGCGTTCCGCTCACCGACGAAGCGCGACGAACGATCGCGAAGTCCCTGCCTAAGAATCTCCCGGGGAAACCGGTGCCGCCTGAGAACTGGCACTTCACGCTTCGATTTCTCGGTGCGACATCCGCCGAGCCGCGCGATCGGGTTGTAAAGCTGCTCAAATCCGCAACGTGTGGCGCGTCATTCCGAGTGAGCTTCGGTGCGCTCGGCGCTTTTCCGAATGCGAAACGCGCGCGGGTTTTGTGGCTCGGGATCGAGGAGGGTGCGGAGCGATTGAAACAGCTCGCGGCGATTGCTGAAGCCGCCGCGCGAAGCGCTGGATTCGCGGCGGAAGAACGAGAATTCAAGCCGCACCTGACCCTTAGCCGGATCGACCCGCCATCGAGCGTAGCACCGCTTCTCGCAAGCAAGGCGACGATCCGGACGACGATGACCGTCGATTCAGTGATTCTCTATCGCAGCCGGCTCGGCGGCGGTCCCGCGCGATATGAGGAAGTCACAAGGATCGCGCTAGGCCGCTGAGTCTCCGCGCACGTATGGTCGCGATGGACCAGGAGAACAACCGTACGCAAGCACCCTCGCAACCCTCGTTGCCGGGTCTAGCCGCGAGAGTGCCGCCTTATTCCAGTTTCGAACCGCGGACTTTGGCAGACCTCCCGCTAGCATAAAGCTCAATCCGCAGTGTTGCGGCGACACCACGACGAGCACGCCTTCACCGACCAGTCCCCGCGGCTGATCGAGACGCAGCAATTCCTGCAGGGTAGAGCCAACGCCGAGCGAGTCGGCGGTACGGAGGCCTCGCGCCGCGATGTCGAGGCGCCAGACTCGATTGTCGACGACCTCTGCTTCGACCGTGTCGGCATCTAATGCGACGACGACTCTGCGCTCCATCATACCCTCGAGACCGCGGAACGTCGTGTCGCGGACTACATGACACAGCGCCTTGACCGAGTCGGCACTCAACCCAATTCTTAGCGCGCCCGCGCCGTTGCCGGTGAGGGTTTTTTCGCCGCACCCTGTCGTTTGCGCAACCTTTGCTCGCGCCGCGGACTCCCGGTCCGCCGATCCCGTGTGCGAATCATCACTCCTCTTTGTCTCGCAGGCCGCCAGCGTCAGGACAATCGTTACGACAAGCATTCGGGAAAAATTCACGGCAGCAGTCGCTTTCTCATCGTCATTAACAGTGAGCCGTACAGGACAAGATTCAGAATCAACACCGCGGTTCCGAGCGCGACCTGCGTCGTGCGCGTAAGCCCGGTCGGATAGAGCGTAGCGAGCAGGTAATGCTCAATGAACCCGCCGGAATATCCCGCTTCGCCGCCACGCATCCGCAACGAGCTCTCGAGCGGCGTGAGCGGACAGATCCACCCTGCGTACTCGATCAACACTCCCCACACGACCGCGGGCAGATGCAGCCAGGCCACTCGCGGCCGATGAATTACTAATCCCGCGCCCGCAACAACGAAGATGACGAACGCGAGATGCAGGACGAGTACGAGATCAGCGAGGATCCGATAGATCAAGCAGCAGTAACAGGCGCGGATGCACTCGCGGCTTGCGGCATCGAAACGCCAGCGCCGAGGCTCCCGCCAATTCGCATTGGTGCGGTGGGAGGCGGCCCTGCCGGCGCTTCGTAATTCATGCGGCGGATCAGCGCATCAAAGCCGGGCTCTGCGCGCAGCGAGTCGACCACCGGATGCACTCGCAGATACGCGGCCCAGCCACGTCGCTCGTCGATCGCACGATTTGCCCACTCGAGAGCCTTCTGATCGTCTCCCGCTGCCATGTAAGCCATCGCGAGCTCGACCGGCGACACGTACTCGGTCTCGAGCTCGCACTCCAGCTCCGCGATGAGCTCCTTTGCGTAGGACTTGTCGCCGGCGGCGGCAAGCGAATACGCGAGCGTCACTTTCGTGTACCGCCCGCCCTCCGGCGCGAGCGCGAGCGCTTCGCGCAGCACCCGTTCCGCCGCGGAGAACTGCTTCTGGAACGTAAGAATCAGACCCTGGATCCGATAACTCTCCTCGGCCTCCGGATTCATCGCGATCGCGCGATCGAGGTGATAACGCGCCTGCTCGAACTTACGCGCGTACAGATAGCAGTAGCCGAGGCTGCGGCGAACGGAGACCGATGACGGATCGTTTTCCTGAGCCGTGTGCGCCTCGAGCAGGGCCTCGTCGAATTTTCCCTGCGACGCGAGCATGAAGGCGTACCACTGGTGTGCGGGAGCGTAGCGCGGATCCAGCTCTATGGCGCGGCGGAATTCCTTGCCGGCCTCTTCCCATGCCCAGTCGTAAATAAAGAGGCTCCACGCCAGCGATGCGTGCGCCTCGGCGAGTGTGTCGTCGAGTGCGATCGCCTTGCGAGCATAGATCTTCGCCTTTTCATGCCCCTCGTGCACGGGCACGTTACGGTAGTCGATGTGCAGCGAGTACGAATCGGCCAGACCGGTGTACGCGAGCGCATACGTCGGATCGAGCGCGATCGCGTCCTCGAAATACTTGATGCCCTCGTTGATTCCCTCGGCTGTCCGTTTGTTCCAGGCATAACGCCCGCGCAGGTAGAGGCCGTAAGCCTGCACATTGTCGGTGTGACGATTCGGCGCGGCAGGCGCCAGATCGGCGAACGAAGTCGCTCGCAGCGTCGTGACAATCGTGCGGGCGATTTCATCCTGAATCGCGAAGACGTCGACGAGCCGGCGATCGTAGCGCTCAGACCACACGAGTCGCCCGTCATCACACGAAGTGAGCTGCACCGTTATTCGAAGATTGTCTCCCGACCGTCGCACCGTTCCCTCGAGCACTTCCGACGCCTCGAGCAGCGCGCCGATCGCGCGCACGTCCTGTGCTTTTCCCTTCAGCGCAAACACCGAAGTTCGCGATGCGACGCGAAGACC
>JBJMOA010000050.1:0-30911 GCA_045803975.1 Gemmatimonadaceae bacterium | reverse complement strand
TGTGCGCTCGTTCAACCCGGGCTCCTTTTACAGCGGCACGGTCGCTGCACTGGTTTTGATAGTGATCTGGGTATACTACGCCTCCTTCATCTTCATAATCGGTGGCGAAGTCGCCCAGGTGTATGAGCTCCGTCGCGTGCGAAAGATGCAGCGCGAAGCGTTTGAGGATTGAGCATCAGAGGGAAGTGCCGGGTCTTCCGGCGAATACACTTTTGGAGGGGGGAGGCGTCTCGTGCGCAAGTTCGCAGCAGTTGCGGCCGTGCTGGCCGTTGTCTCGATCTCGGCCTGAAAGAAGACAGGAGAGTGCGAGTACCAGGTTGAAAAGCCGGTCGTCGGGACGCAGACCGACACTATCCACACTCCTACCGTCGACGTCGGAACGGACACAGCGAAAGTCGCGGTGCCGAAGGTGGACGTAAGGAAGGACACGGCCGCGATCAAGGTACCAACGGTGAAGGTGAACCCGCCCAAGCGGTAACTTCTTACCTACCGAGCGCGTGCGCCGCCGGCGCAGACAACAAAGCCCCGCCGATAACGGCGGGGCTTTGTTGTAACTGCAACTGAAGACTGCCAGCTAGGAGCTGTGGGCGGAGCGGCTTGGGGCTGCGAGCGTTACTTCGCTTTTCGGACCAAGTGCACTGCTGACTGCTGACTAATTACGAATTGGGGACTAACTGCGAACTGGGAGACTAATTGCGGACTGCGAACTCAAAGCGCCTTCCGAGCTCGCAGGCCGCAGCCGTTAGTTATCAGTTCGGAGTAGGTTCCCCAATCCGTAATTAGTCAGCAGTCCGAAATGTCGTTGGTCCGCAGAGCGCAGTTCCAGTCCGAAGCCCAGGGCTGCCCCGCTCAAAGCTCCCAGCCGGTAGTTCCTAAGTGGCAGTTAAATCAGCCCGCTCGTATCGCTATATTTCTGATTGCCCCAGGTCCCGGAGGGCGTTAGCCCGCTAACTCCGTCAGGACCCCGAAGGTAGCAGCGGCATGCGGTGTCTATCGTTGCTCCGTAAGGCCTGGGGTACTCCCGCCTCGCAATGTCTCTCGCACTCGCCCGCAAATACCGCCCAAAGCGCTTCGCTGACGTCGCCGTCCAGTCGCATGTGTCCAACACGCTGCGTGGAGCGATCGCCAGAGGACGCGTGGCGCATGGATATCTCCTCTGTGGTCCACGCGGAGTGGGAAAAACCACGCTCGCGCGAGTGTTGGCGATGGCGCTCAACTGCGAGAACAAGCGGGACGACGGCGAACCGTGCGGCGTGTGCCCTTCGTGCCAGCGCATCTGGAGCGGATCGTCCAGTCTCGACGTCGTCGAGATCGATGCCGCATCGAATCGCGGCGTCGACGACGCGCGGGAGCTCCGCGAGCGCGCCATGTACGCCCCCTCGGGCGAGGATCGCTTCAAAGTCTACATCGTCGATGAAGCGCACATGCTCACTCGAGAGGCGTGGAACGCACTACTCAAGATTCTCGAGGAACCGCCACCGCGCGTGATCTTCGTCTTCGCGACCACGGAACCACAGAAAATCGCACAAGCCGCGGCGCCAGTTCTGAGCCGTCTTCAGCGATTCGATCTCAAGCGAATTGGACTGGGCGACATCACGCAGCGACTCTCGACGATCCTCGCGGCAGAAGGCGTGCAAGCCTCGCCCGATGCTCTCGCGATGATCGCACGCTCGGCCGATGGATCGATGCGCGACGCGTTGAGCCTCACCGATCAGGTGATATCCGTCGGCGAGGGGCCAGTGACCACCGAACGCGTTCGCGAAGCGCTTGGCCTCGTTCCGGAAGACGAGTTTCTGGCAATTCTCGACATTATCGGTGGGCACCGAGCGGGTGAAATCTTCGCCGCGGTGAACAAGCTGGCCGACGCCGGAGTCGACTTCGGCGTTTTTCTTTCCGGATTCGCGGACATTCTTCGCGCGCAACTCACCCTCGTGTTGAATGGCAAAGCGGATGGCGTATCGGCTGCCGCCGCTACCGCCCTCATGCAGCGAAGAGAACTGTTCACGGCCGGTGATCTTCTGCGCATGATCAGCGCGGTGAACACGCTCGAGCCCACCTTCAGAAAGAGTGGACAACAGCAGCTTCTGATCGAGATGCTGCTCGTGCGAATGGCACTGCTCGATCGCACCGTCGCCCTGGAAGATCTGCTCAAGGGACTAGCCGGCGCGCCCGCTTCGGATGCGGAGCGGACTGCCGTGTCGAGCGGTTCGGTACGCGCACAGAGTCCGCAGGCTTCAGTGGCCCGCACCGTTCAGCGCCCTCCCACTCGTCCTGGATATCCACCGCAGCTCGACGCGCCGAATGCGCTTCCCGTTAGTCCGCCGCGCAAGACATCCGAAGCGTCGCCAAATGAGACGCAGCTCAACGAGATGAAGCGCGCAATGGAAGCGACGGCACAAGATTCGAATCGGAGTCGCATGACACCGGAGGCCTTGAGGGAGGAGCGCATCGGCATGCTTCGCCAGAAGGATCCGGCTCTTGGCGCGGCAATCGACGAGCTCGATCTCGAGCTTCTCGACTAACCAATTCCCGTTCTACGACATGGCTGACTTCAGCAAGATCTTCGAGCAGGCGCAGCAGATGCAGGCGCGCATGCAGCAGATGCAGGCGGAGCTCGAGAAACAGACCGTCACCGCCGCCGCCGGCGGTGGGATGGTGACAGTTGAGGCCGACGGAAAGGGAACTGTCACTCGCGTCAAAATCGATCCGAGCGTCGCCGATCCCAAAGACGTCGAGATGTTGGAGGACCTGGTTCTGGTCGCCGTAAACGAGGCCCAGAAAAAAGCCGCTGACCTCGCCAAGGGGGAGATGGGAAAGCTTACCGGCGGTTTGAACTTGCCCTTCAAGCTCCCGTTCTAGCGTGGGGGCGATCGACGATCTAGCCGCCGAGTTGTCGAAGTTGCCCGGCATCGGCCGAAAAACGGCGCTACGCCTCACCTACCATCTGCTCAAACAGTCGCCCGACCAATCGAAACGCCTGGCAACGGCGCTGACGACGCTCGCGGAGAAGGTTCGCCCTTGTCCGCAATGTTTCAATCTGACAGAGGAGGATTTGTGTTCCATCTGCCGTGACGCGCGCAGGGATACGGCAGTCATCTGCGCAGTGGAGGAAGCATCCGATATCGGCGCTATCGAGCGGTCTGGCGAGTTCCGGGGCGTGTACCACGTCCTGGGCGGACGCTTGTCTCCGCTGGATGGCATCGGGCCGGAAGATCTGACCATTCCACAGCTGGAGACCAGAGTGTCCGCTGGAGCCGTTCGCGAAGTGATAATTGCGACCAATCCGAGTATCGAGGGCGAGACAACGGCGCTTTACGTCCAGCGCAAGCTGTCGCGCTATCCCCTGACTGTCTCGAGGATCGCGCGCGGACTGCCCGTCGGAGGCGACCTGGAATACGCGGATGGCGTGACCATTGCCCAGGCGTTGACCGCCAGGAGGGCAATGACATGAGCAGACAGCGCGCGAGCTACGTAGCCGTTGGTTTCCTTGGTGGAATGGCCGCCGGGTCGCTGGTCTGGACTCGTATGCAGCGAAACTGTCGGCGAAATCTGTTTTCGCGGAATGCCTTCAAGCGTGTCGCGGCGCTCGGTTACCTGCGTGCGCGCCCAACCGTGAACACCGCGCAGCTCCTTCGTGAATACGTTGCCTGGGAGCCGCGCTCGGTTCTCCGCCAGCGCGGAGCGCGAATGCTGAAGCGCCTCGAGGCCACGCTGTGAGCGGAGGACGATGACCGCCGGCACGGCAAACTGGTCGTTCACGCAGGACGACTTCACCGCCATAACTGAATCCTTGCAGCGCTTTCTGGGCGAGACCAAATCGCTCTGCGCGTTGCTCGTCGATCGTTCCGGTCAGCTGGTGACCACTGTTGGCGATGCCCCCGGCCTGGATACGACCGCCTTTGCGACGTTGACGGCCGCGGACTACAGCGCAAACGATCAACTGGCCAAGCTCGTTGGCGAGAACGATTTCTCCAGCCTGTTCCATCAGGGAGAAAAGGAGTCGATCTACGTCGCCGACATCGCTCGTCGCCTGCTGCTGGTGGTAATCTTCGATTCACGCACGACCGTTGGACTCGTTCGCCTGAGGATGAAGGACGAGATCGACGAGTTGACGCTCTTGATCGATCGCGTTTTCTCGCGTGGTCGACACGGCGCCGCCCCGGCCGAGCGGCTGCTCAAGGGCGCGGATGACGAAATCGACAAACTCTTCAACTGGTGAGGAAGAGCTAGACCGTGTCGATGATCAACTACGCCTCGCGCGAGATCAATTGTAAGATCGTTTACTATGGTCCCGGACTTGGCGGCAAGACGACGAACCTCGAGCACGTCTATGGCAAAGTGAAGCCAGAGACGCGCGGGAAGCTCATCTCGTTGGCCACCGAGACGGAGCGGACTCTTTTCTTCGACTTTCTGCCCGTCGATCTCGGCACCATCCGCGGCTTCAAGACACGGTTCCATCTGTACACGGTGCCCGGACAGGTTTATTACAACGCCAGTCGGAAGCTCATACTCAAGAACGTCGACGGCATTGTCTTCGTCGGCGATTCGCAAGCCGAGCGGATGGAGGCGAACCTGGAGTCGATGCAGAATCTCTACGACAACATGGCGGAGTACGGCTACGACCTTACTCAGATGCCGTTCGTGATTCAGTACAACAAGCGCGATTTACCGAACGCCGCTCCCATCGAAGATCTTCAGGCAGCGCTGAACCCGGGCTGGGAAATCGAGGACGCATCGAAGCACCGCGTTCAACCCGACCCGTACCACGCGGGCCAGAACCTCATCGAGCAGCTACCCGGCGGCGAATGGGTGGAGCGAGCTCCGTACTTCGAGGCGATTGCAGTGAACGGCGACGGAGTGTTCGACACTCTGAAGGCCGTTAGCAAGCTGGTGCTCAAGGCGCTCGCCTAGCGGGGCAGAGAGGCCCCGTGAACCTTCCCAACACAATAACGGCCGGCCGGATTCTCGCCGCGCCATTCATCGCCGCCTTGCCCTTCATCGGCTCACCGGGCGCGCGGGGAATCGCATTTGTCCTCTATGTCGTTGCCGCCGTCACCGACTATCTGGACGGCAAGCTCGCGCGCACGCGCAACCTGATCACCGATCTCGGTCGGCTTCTCGACCCGCTCGCCGATAAGCTGCTGCTGTTCGCGACGCTCATTCCGATGTTTGTACTGATGGCTCCTACAAGCGATCCTCTTGTGCCGACCCGCGCCGAATCCATCGATGCGGCGAGGCTTCAGTTTCTAACACCATTCGGATCAGTCGGACTCTCCTGGTGGATCGCGGCAATCGTCATTGGCCGCGAGATCTTCATGACTGTTTTTCGTCAAGCCGCGGCGAGGCGGGGCGTCGTCATCTCGGCGATTGGACCGGCTAAATGGAAGACCGCGTTTCAGTCCGTATGGGTCGGCTCCGCATATTTCTGGTTCTTTGCTGCGACAACCGCGCAGAGTCAGAACTGGAATGGCGGTGCGTGGCGCGCGTTCGCTTATTTCAACGGCATTGTGGGAACGATCGCAATGGTCTTGTCAGTTATCCTCACTCTGTACTCTCTGGGCCTTTACCTGCGGCGGTACGCCGGAGCATTTGCGCTTTGACGACACGGGTCGAGCTGATCACTATTGGTGACGAGCTCCTCCTTGGGTTCACGGTCGACACAAACGCAGCCCACATAGCACGCACACTCGCGGCGGAAGGCGTAGAAATAGTCAGACGCGCTACCGTCGGCGACGACGCTGAGCGAATTGCTCTGGCCGTGCGCGAAGCTCTCGACAGAACTGGCGCCGTCATTACAACCGGCGGGTTGGGCCCGACGAGCGACGATCTCACGAAGCCCGCAATCGCGCGTCTGTTCGACCGCAAAATGGTGCTGGACGAAGAGATTGCGTCCGCGATCGAGCAGCGCTGGAGAGCCCGGTTTCCCACCAGCAAGTTCCCGGCGACCAATCGCATGCAGGCAGAGGTCCCCGAAGGAGCGCGTATTCTTACCAATCGACACGGCACCGCACCGGGCATTTGGCTCGAGGACGACAGCGGTCGCTGGGTGGCGATGATACCTGGCGTGCCGCGCGAGATGCGGGGAATGCTCGCCGAGGAAGTGCTGCCGCAAATGCGGTCGCGCGCCGGTGCATCTAGGGCGGTAGTGCTGTCCGGAACGCTGCGAACGACGGGCATCGCCGAGTCCGCGATCGCCGAGTTGCTGGGTCCAAATTTCCTCGGTGATCCTGGCACCGACCTCGGATCCCTGCCTCTGGCGTTCCTTCCGGGTGTGAGCGGTGTCGATCTACGGGTGACCGCGAAGGGCCTCCCGAGAGAGCGCGCCGAGAAGTTGGTGAGAGAAGCGGTATTGAAACTACGCAGTAGAGTAGCGGCGTATGTCTATGGTGAAGCCGACGAAGACCTCGCCGCGATAGTCCTCGGGAAATGTCGCGACAAGGCGCTTACGCTCGCCGTCGCTGAGAGCTGCACGGGCGGACTGCTCGGCGAGAGAATCACGAATATCCCAGGGTCGAGCGATGTGTTTCTCGGCGGCATCATAGCCTACCACAACGACGTCAAGCGGCTTCAACTCGGTGTCAGTGCGGAGACGATCGAGGCCAATGGTGCCGTGAGCGAGCAAGTCGCGCTGGAAATGGCGTCTGGAGTACGTGACAGGCTCGGAGCGGGGATCGGAGTGTCGGTCACTGGGATCGCTGGACCAGCGGGCGGCACGGCCGAAAAGCCAGTCGGGCTGGTCTGGGTTGCCGTACACCACACTTCAGGAAAGGCACGGCGTTTCCATCTGGGTGGAGATCGAACAGAGATCCGGCAGCGCGCGGCCCAAGCGGCTTTGGAGATGGTGCGGCGCGCTCTCTCAACTGGTTAACTTAGGCAGATGAGACACTCGAAAAGGAAAAGCGAACAAGCGCCGCTCCCTGATCAGGACGCGATGGGCTCACCTGATGATTATGCGCCGGGCGGAGCGGGATCCAGCCAGGGCGACGGTCAGGCCGACGCGTCGTTTGATGCAGTGTCAGGAACGCAGGGCGACACAGAGGCGTCGTCGTCAATGTCCGATCTCGAGCCATCAGTAGGTGCGGACCAGACGACTGGAAACGAGAGCGCCACGCGCGCCGACCGAAACGATTCTGATCTGGCCGTCGAGCGCGACAAGTATTTGCGCCTCGCCGCCGAGTATGACAACTACCGCAAGCGCTCGGCAAAGGAGCGTCAGGACGCGGGCGCTCGCGCGCAGGCTGATCTCGCTCGACAGTTAATCGACGCGCTCGACGACGTTGCCCGATTCGCGCACGTCGATCCGGCAACGACTGACGCCGGCACAGTAGTGCAAGGCGTCGAGATGGTCGAGAAGAAGTTGATGAAGGCGCTGGGAAGTGCGGGTCTCGAAGTGATCAACCCGATTGGTGAGACCTTCGATCCGGCGCTGCACGAAGCAGTCGCCACCGAGCCTACATCCGCGCGAGAAGACGACCACGTGGTCTCGCGGGTCTACCAGCCCGGATATCTTTTCAAGTCGCAACTGTTGAGGCCAGCGCGAGTCGTCGTCAAGCAGTGGAACGGTTGACCGCGCCAGCGCGCTGATCGCACATGCCCGCAACGAAGGATTTTTACTCCGTGCTCGGCGTCGGCTCGAACGCCTCGCAGGACGAAATCAAGAAGGCCTACCGCAAGCTCGCGAAGAAGTATCACCCCGACGCGAACGCCAGCGACCCGAAAGCCGGCGAGCGGTTCAAGGAGATCTCTGAGGCGAATACTGTCCTGAGTGATCCGGAAAAGCGGAAGCAGTACGATGAGATGCGCCGGCTCGGCGCATTTGACGGCGGCGGCTTCGGCGGTTTCGGTGGACGGTCGGGGCGGAGCAGCGGCACACGCGCCGGCGGTTTTGGCGGCGCTGGTGGCGCGCAGAGCATCAACTTTCAGGACTTCGATATCGGTGGTTTGGGCGGGCTCGGCGATCTCTTCAGCTCGATGTTCGGCGGTGGAGAGACGCGACAGGGTGCGCGCGCCAAGGGACCGGAAAAAGGTCAGACCGTCGAAGCAACACTTGAAATTCCGTTCCGCACTGCCGCGCGGGGTGGAAAAGTGCCGATCGATCTCGAGGTGAGCGAAGAGTGCGGGACCTGCCATGGGAGCGGTGCCGCACCCGGCGCGTCGCTCAAGGTCTGCCCGGAGTGCAACGGCCGTGGCGTCATTTCGTTTGGCCAGGGCGGATTCGCGGTCAATCGCCCGTGTCCGGTCTGTCTTGGCCGAGGCCAGGTGCCGTCGGAGCCGTGCCCGACGTGCCGCGGCAGCGGGGAAGTGCGCGCGCGTCGCAAAGTTCTGATCAATGTGCCGGCCGGCGTCGACACGGGATCGAAGATTCGCCTCAAGGGACAGGGCGGGAAGGGAACGCAGAACGGACCGCCGGGCGATCTGATCATTACGTTCAGCGTGCAGCCCGACAAATTTTATAGGCGTGACGGACTCGATGTCATCGCGACCGTTCCGCTGAACATCGCGCAGGCGACGCTTGGCACTAAGATCAGCGTCCGCACCCTCGACGGCAAAAAAGTGGCGATACGAATTCCTGCCGGGACTCCGTCCGGAAAGCGATTCCGCGTGCGCGGTCAGGGAATTGAGAAAGGAGAAACGAAGGGCGACTTGATCGTCGAGGTGTCGATCCAGGTGCCCGAGAAGCTGTCTGAGGAGCAGGAGCGGATGATGAAGGAGTTCGCCGAATCGGGTGGGATGAAGTACTAGCCGCAAGCGCCAACTGCTACCTCGTCGATTACCTCTGCTCACGGGGACGAGAATGATGTTTCGACCGGTATATCTGGCCGCAGTCGCATTCCTACTTTGCTCGCTTCCGAATTCGGTCGACGCCCAGCGCGCGGGGAAGCCCGGCGACGCCATGCAGTATGCTGATCCGCGGACTGGCCCGACGGAGAAGCCGCCATTGCACGCTCGTCACTGGCTGGCCATCACGGGGAAGCCACTGTCGGCGAGCGCCGGCGCGCAGATTTTCGCGAAGGGCGGCAACGCTGTCGACGCCGCTGCCGCGATGCTCGCGGCCGGATGCACGATGTGGGACACGCTCTCCTGCGGCGGGGAAACGCAGGCCCTGATCTTCAATCCGCGCACCGGCAAAGTGACCGGATTGAACGCGCTCGGTGTCGCGCCAACCGGGGCCACCAAGGAATTCTATCGATCGAAAGGGTACAAGTTTCCGCCCGAGTACGGCCCACTTGCCGCGGTTACGCCGGGCACGGTCGGTGGATTGCTGACGATGCTTGCCGAATACGGAAAGCTGTCGCTCGCCGAGGTGCTCGCCCCGGCGATCCAGATGGCCGACGGGTACCCAATCGAAGCGCAGCTTACCAACACGATCGAGCGCAACAAGAACTGGATCAAACGCTGGAAGTATTCGCCGGCGATCATGCTCACGCACCAGGGAAGTGGACGCGAAGCCCCCGAGCCCGGCGAGATATTCGTTCAGCGTGACCTCGCTGCAACCTGGCGCAAGCTCGTTGACGCAGAACGCGGGGCGCGCCGCTCGGGCAAAACGCGCAAGCAGGCCATCTACGCCGCATACGATCGTTTTTACAAAGGCGACATCGCCCGTGAGCTCGTACGCGGCGTCCGCGAGGACGGCGGTTTATTCACGATGGAAGATCTCGCGAATTGGAAGGTCCGCATCGAAGAACCGCTCCATGTGAGCTACAAAGGCATCGAGGTCTACAAGCTTCCAGTCTGGCAACAGGGTGCCGCGATGCTGGAGGCGCTCAACATCCTCGAGAACGCGGATGTCAAGAACATGGGTTACAACTCGCCGAAGTACCTGCATGCGATCTACCAGACGATGAGCCTTGCCTTCGCCGATCGCGACTTCTATTACGGCGACCCGTACTTCCCACCCGAGGAGCCGGTAAAGGGACTGCTGTCCAAGGAATACGCGAAAGCGCGATACGCCCAAATTGACTGGACCCAAAACGATCCAGCCATCAAGCCAGGCGACCCCTATCCATACCAGGGAAGCACGAATCCATACGTCGCGCAGCTAACGACATGGAACCTGGCTGCTTTCGCTCCCAGGGATTCATCGCAAAGCGGCCAGCAGGATCGCCCCGCGCCAGCGGCCGCACCCGACTCGGGATTTATCGAATCGTTCCACGCAGGAACTACGTCCATCGAGGCCGCGGACGAGGAGGGCTGGGTCGTGAGCGTCACGCCGAGTGGAGGCTGGGTCCCCGCGGTTATCGCGGGACGCACGGGTATCGGCCTGAGTCAGCGCGCGCAAAGCTTCGTTACTGATGCGGCCGATGGTCCCTTCAACGTGATCGAGCCCGGGAAGCATCCCCGCGTGACCTTGACGCCGACGATGGCTTTGAAGGATGGGAAACCATATCTCGCTTTCGCGGTTCAGGGCGGCGATTCCCAGGATCAAAATCTCCTGCAGTTTTTTCTAAACGTCGTGGAATTCGGGATGACCGTGCAACAAGCTGTCGAGGCGCCGAACATCAACACCTACCAAATGCGCTCCTCGTTCGGCGAACACGAGGCGCGACCCGGGCTGCTCGAGGCTGCGACGTCCTTGCCCGAACCGACAAGGGCTGCGCTCGCGTCGATGGGCTACAAGCTTCGATTCGTGCAGCGCAGCTCTGGTCCGATCAACGCAATTCTGTTCGATCGCGCGCACGGCACAATGTGGGGCGGATCGAGCAATCATGGCGAAGACTATGGAGTCGGCTGGTAGGCGCCATGACCGGTCCTGACGTGAACGGGCCACGCAAGCATGCGCTGGCCTTCATCGCGATAACGCTCTTACTGGACACGATCGGCTTTGGGCTGATCATGCCGGTATACCCGCGCTTGTTGGTCGATCTGACCGGCGAGAGCCTGAGCAGAGCGGCGGTTTATGGCGGGTGGCTCGGCTTCATCTACGCAGCGATGCAGTTCCTGTTCGCACCTGTGCTCGGCAATCTGTCGGACCGGTACGGGCGCCGACGCGTTCTGCTGTTCGCAATCGGCGCGCTGGGCATCGACTACATCATCATGGGACTCGCGCCCACGCTGGCGTGGCTGTTCGTGGGACGCGCGATTGCCGGCGCTGCCGGAGCGTCGTTTACTCCGGCCTATGCGTACGTCGCCGACATTAGTCCGCCCGAGAAGCGCGCGCAGAACTTCGGCGTCGTTGGTGCCGCGTTCGGCATCGGTTTCATAATTGGCCCGGCAATTGGCGGATTGCTGGGCAGTCTCGGTCCGCGCGCGCCGTTTTTCGCGGCAGCGATCCTGAGCCTGACCAATTTCGGCTATGGATTTTTCGTTCTCCCGGAATCGCTACCAGCCGACCGACGACGGGCATTCGAGTGGCGGCGCGCCAATCCAGTGGGAACTCTGCTTCAGATGCGCAAGCATCCCGTTGTGCTCGGACTCCTCGCGGCGTTGTTCCTGTGGTCTCTCGCCAATCAGGTGATGCCTTCGACGTGGGCGTTCTACACGAAGTTCAGATTCGGGTGGACTGAAGCCACGATCGGTGCTTCGTTCGCGGTGGCAGGAGCCGTGATGGTTACGAGCCAGGCGACGATGATGCGCTACATTGTGCCACGCCTGGGAGAACGTCGCGCGGCTCTCGTGGGAATTGTCGGCGGTATTGCAGCATACACCGCGTTTGGTCTCGCCACCGCTGGTTGGATGATGTTCGCTGCCCTCAGCGGGTGGTTCTTCGGCGCTATCGTGATGCCGACTGTCAACGCGCTGATGTCGCATCGGATCGCGCGCGACGCGCAGGGCGAGCTACAGGGCGCTGTTGCAAGTCTGTTCTCGCTGGCCGCGATCATCGGACCACCGATCATGTCGCATCTGTTCGCGCGTTTCACCGCTCCAGAGGCGTCACTTCACATTCCGGGCGCGGCATTTCTCGCGGCGGCGGTGCTCGCGGTGGGATGCCTGTTCATTTTTTGGAGAGCGACCCGCGTGGAGAGGGTAGAAACCGAAGCTGCCGTCGCTACAGCCGCCTGATCCAGATATTCCGGTAGCGCACTGGATTCCCGTGATCCTGCAACCGCAAAGCTTCCTCTGGTGGATGCGGGATGTATAGCGCCGGCCGATCATTGTAGGTGATGCCGTAGATTTCGACGTTGTTCTGAATCAGAACGCCGTTGTGCAACACCGTCATGCGGGCGCGGTCGATGACCCTGCCCTGGTCGTCGAATTTGGGCGCGTGAAAGATGATGTCGTAAGCCTGCCACTCGCCTGGTTTTCTCGACGCATTCACAAGCGGGGCGTATTGCTTGTACACAGCGCCCGCCTGACCGTGGTAGTACGTCTCGTTCTGATAGGAGTCGAGCACCTGCACTTCGTAGCGGCCCATCAGAAACACGCCGCTGTTGCCGCGTTCCTGTCCCTCGCCTTTGACAACGGCCGGCGTTGCCCACTCAATGTGTAGCTGAACGTCGCCGAACTTCTGTACGGTCACGATTTCGCCGGTACCCGGTGCTACTTCGACATATCCATCCTTGATGTTCCATTTGGCGGGCGTGCCGTCGACGGCCCGCCACTGTGAGAGATCCTTGCCGTTGAAAAGGACTATCGCATCCGATGGCGGGTCAGCGTTCGTTTTACCGGGCGCGACGATTGGCGGTTCAGTAGCTGGTGCGCGAAAAGGGACGGCATCCTGTGCGGACGCCGCGCCTGTTGCGCAGGTCAGCGCGACCACAGCCAATCTGAGCCGAGCTACCATGGAATCTGGGGATCGCGGTGGTAATTCCACCCGAGGTAGTTCCAGCGGGGCGCGTGCGTGGCGAGCCGTGAGCGAAAGCTTTCCCAGCTCCGATTCGCCTGGGGTGTCCACCCGAGCTCGGCGACTGCCGGCATGCGTGGCAACGCAAGGAACATGATCGCGCCAATGTTCTGCGCCGTCTCGCTCCAAATCGGCGCTTCGACACCGAGGATGTCGCGCTCGCCCACGCCTTTCATGTAGGTAGCGGGATCCCAATCGTAGGCGTCGCGCACCTCGACATACGCGGCCCAGTGCAACCCTAGCTCTGTCCTTGGATTGTACTTCATGTCCAGGTAGATCTTCTGCGCTGGCGACAGGATCAACTTCGCGCCCTGCGCCACCCCCGCAGTAGCCGAGTCGCTTTTCCATTGCTGTGCGATCGTAGTCGGACTGAGTCGCGCCTTCGTAATTTCTTCCCAGCCGATCATTTTCTTGCCATACTTGTTCACTATGCCCTGGACGCGCTCCACGAATTTGATGTACTGCTCGTGCGTCAGCGTCTGGACTTCATCGCCACCGATGTGGAAGTACGGCCCGGGAGTAATTCCGCTCAGCTCGCGGACGATGTCGTCGACGAACGCGTAGGTCTCTTCCTTGTCGACACACAGGCTGCTCCAGCCCACGTCGGTTCCGCTATAAAGCGCGGTCGGCCGAGCGCTGCAACCGAGCTCCGGGTACGCGATCAGAGCAGCATTGATGTGACTCGGCATATCGATTTCCGGCACGACCAGGACATATCTCGCGGCTGCGTACGCGATGATGTCCTTGTAGTCCTGCTGCGTGTAAAAGCCGCCCGATCCTCCACCGACCTGCGTAAGAGATCCCAGCGCGGCTAATTTCGGTCGCGAGTTGAGCGCAATACGCCAACCCTGATCGTCCGAGAGATGAATGTGAAGCACGTTCATCTTGTACAGCGCGAGCATATCGATGTACTGCTGCACCTCTTTCACAGTGAAGAAGTGCCGCGCGACGTCGAGCATCGCGCCGCGCCATGCAAACCGTGGCGCATCGACAATCGTCTGGGCGGGAATCTGCCAGGTGCTCCTCTCGCTGCCCATTTCGGATTCGATATCCTGCGGCAGCAATTGCCTGATCGTCTGAATTCCGCGGAATAGTCCCGCCGGGGAGTTCGCGACCAGCCGCACCGAATCCGCGCTGACTGTCAGGCTGTATCCCTCATCGCCGACTGAAGCGGGCGCTCCGCTGAGCCTGAGGACGATCGCTCCGCGCGATGCGGGCCCGGCCGAGACGACCATCGGGAATTGTGTCGGTGGCCGTATTTGCGCCGCGAGCATCTCCGCGATCGCAGTCACTGCAGGATTGCCGGCGTCGGTGACGATGCCGGAGGTTCGCGCGAGATCGAAGGGCGGCCCACCTGCAAAATTCATTGACGCGGGCTCCGGTACCACGCGCGGAGTCAACGTCACTGGTTGCGGAACGGGGACCGTCGCCGGGCGGCATGCCGCGCTTCCAACAGCAACGATCAGAATCACAAGACGCAGACGCGCCTGTCGCGATTGTTTGCCTTCCATTACGTCGGGCCTCCCTCAACGAAAAGGTTCGCCCGGCGAGCTCGCCGAGCGCTATGCCGCCAGAACTGGAAGCGAGGTTCGCTGTTGCCTGGCAGCGTCGATGAAGCCACCGCCGAGCACGCGCTCGCGGTCATAGAGTACCACCGACTGGCCCGGAGTGATAGCTGCGACGGGCTCGTCGAGCGCGATCTCCAGCTCGTCACGATCGAGACGCACTATCTCGGCGCGTGCCAGCGGCGCACGATGGCGGACGCGAACGCTTACCCGCTGTCCGACAACGGGAGTGTCGGCGAGCCAGTTGATTTCGCGCGCTATGAGACCGTTGCCGAGCAGCTCATCTCGCGTGCCGATGACGACAGCCCGCTGCTGTGGACGGATGGCGATCACGTACATGGGGACCGGGAAGCCGCCGGGTACGCCGCGTCGCTGACCGATCGTATATCGCGCGAAGCCATTGTGCTCGCCGACGACCGCGCCCGTGGAGGTGACGATTGGCCCACGCGCCAATGCCGGTGCGTCGGCCGGTAGCCGCTGCTCGAGGATGCGGGCGTAGTCACCGTCGGGCACGAAGCAGATCTCCTGGCTCTCGGGTTTTTCGGCGATCACCTCGAGCTTCATCGCGTGTGCGCGTGCGCGCGTCTGCGCCTTGTCGAGGCCACCAACCGGCAAAATCATGCGCGCAAGAACGGCGCGGTCGATTCCCCAGAGGAAATAGGTCTGATCCTTGTTCTCGTCGACGCCGCGATGGAGCTCTCCGTCGACGACGCGCGCATAGTGTCCAGTCGCGATCCACTTCGCATCGATGGCGTCGGCCTTCTTCAGGAAATCGCGGAACTTGGTGAACGTGTTGCACCGCACGCAGGGGATCGGCGTACGGCCACGCGCATACTCGTCCACGAAGTTGTCCACGACGTCGTGTCCGAAGCGGCTCTCCAGATTCAGAACATAGTGCGGGATGCCAAGCTGCTCGCATACGCGTCGCGCATCGTTCACCGAGTCGAGTGAACAACACGGACGATCCGGGACATCCTCACCGTGGCAGAAAAGCTTCATCGTCGCGCCGACGACGTCGTATCCCTGCTCGACGAGAAGTCCGGCCGCAACGGACGAATCCACGCCGCCCGACATAGCGACAAGCACTCGCTCGCGCGTCATCGTACCTCCTCACACATCGTCGTTTCCCAGAGCATCGTTATTGCGCCGCGGCCATTTGCCGCGCTTTTGCCACAAGGGCAGGGAAGACATCGAGTACGCGGGTGATGGAACGCTCTGTGGTTAGAGGGCCAAGGCTCATTCGAATGGCGGCGCTCGCAAGGTCGGGGCGGACCCCAAGAGCCGTCAGGACATGCGACGGGCTCACGCTTCCGCTCTGACAGGCCGATCCGCCGGACGCGGCGATGCCGCGCAGATCGAGAGCCATCAGGAGCGACTCGCTATCCGTCCCCGGCACCGAGACGTTCAGAATGTGCGGCGCGCGATCGGCGCCGCGGCCATGGATTACTGCATCAGGAACCCGCTCGAGAATTCCCGCCTCGAGAGCGTCACGCAACTTTCTGAGGCGATCACAATGCGCCTCACATTCGGACACCGCGAGCTCGGCGGCGCGCGCCAGGCCGACCGCCGCCGCAACGTTTTCCGTTCCCGGCCGCCGCCCGCGATCCTGGGTGCCGCCATGCATCAGCGGCTCGATCTGCGTCCCGCGACGAATGAACAGCGCGCCAATCCCTTTGGGCGCGCCGAACTTGTGACCGGAGATGGTTAGAAAATCGAACTGCTGCTTCTGGGCGTCGATCGGAATCTTTCCAAACGCCTGGACGGCGTCGGTATGAAACAACGCGCCCCGCTGTTTTGCCTTCGCCGCGAGCTCCGGCACCGGCTGAATCGTGCCGATCTCGTTGTTGACCCACATCATCGAGCATACCGCTACGCGGTCGTCGACGACCTCGTCGAACGAGGCAGAGTCGACCACTCCATCCGACGTCATCCCGACAAAACGCTCCTCCGCGCCTTCGTGCGCTGCCTGGTGCACGGCGCCTAGAATTGCCTTGTGCTCGATGGGAGTCGTGACGACCGACCTCCGACCCTTGGCCTTGAGCGCCCGCCACGCGCCGAGTATGGCGAGGTTATCGCCTTCGGTGCCGCCCGATGTGAAGCAAATCTCGTCCGGTCGCGCGCCTAGACATCGGCCAACGCGCTCACGAGCCTCGTCCAGAGCAGCACGCGCTTCGCGGCCCCAGCGGTGCGTGCTGGAGGGATTGCCGAAGCGAGGGCCATAGAATGGCTTCATCGCCTCGAACACCTCTTCGCGCACGGGCGTGGTCGCGGCGTGGTCGAGATAAACTGGCTCGGTGGACATCTCTGAAATTTAGCTCAACCCTTGAAGAATTTGCTTCTCACTTCCCATAGCTTCGGGAAAAAGCGTTGGGAGATCGTCTTCTGCAGATATCTTGACCCTAGCGTTCCGCCAGTACCCGAAGTCGCGGGCCCGATTATCCGCTCCACGAGCTGGACGTGCAGAAACCGCCACATCGCAAACCCTTGCTCATACTCCAATAGTCCCTCGGCGAGCATTTGCAGCGGCCTCTGGTTCGGCTCGGCGTAGATCTGCTCGAGGGTCACTGAGTGGGCCGCCAACAGGTCGTCAAAGAGCTGCTGCAATGTCGGCCGGCGCAGAGCGTCCTCCACCTGCGGGGCAATCGCGCCGTGTTGTTTGAGGACCTGCATGAAATGCTCGTCGCGCATTCCCGACATCGCTTCGATCGCGCGGAATTGAACGCTTTGCGAACCGCTCGATGTGCCAAGGTAGCCGCGAAATTGTGCGAACCGTTGCGGAGGAAGCGTCTCGAGGGCAGACAGCTGCCCCGTCACGATATGAACCAGTGCGTTGACACGTCGCACGGAAGTCAGCGCACCGAGGGTGTCGTGCGCTTCGAGAAGTCCAATCAAGCCGTCGAGCTCGTGAAGAATCAGCTTGAACCAGAGCTCGCTCGACTGGTGCACGATGATGAAAAGCAGCTCGTCGGGGTGTTCGGGGTCGGACCGCGGGCGTTGTAGCTGCAGCAACTCGCCGAGGGCGAGGTACGAGGAGTAGGTGAGCTCGCCTGGAGTGTCTTTCGTCGGGCGCGCGGGGTCTACCTTTTTCCGGTCGGCGGTCAAAAGGTCGAGACCTCGAGGGCGGCGACGTCATCGACACGCATAGTCTCGGTCGTGTAGAACGGCTCGCCATAGCGGCACCGGATGAGGGATCCGTAATGCGCAGCGTGGTGGCGAATCAGTTCGGCGAGCGGCTCTCCGTTCGGGTAGACCTCACCGGCCTGAACCGCTTCGCCGAACTGTGACTGGTAGCAGCTGATTGCTTCGAGCTTCTTCTCGAGCGCGTCACTGATGTCGACGACGAACGTCGGCTTCTGATTGTCTTCTCTGTACGAAAGGGCGTGCAGGACTTTCAGCGGACGGTGCGGCGGAATTTGCGGCTCGACCTTCTTGAGACCCGCCACGAAGCACGCGTCACGAACGAGCTGCGCGACGATCGGGTGATCCGGATGCCGGCCGTGCAGGGAGTGCGTCATGACGATTCGCGGCTGCAGTCTCCTGACGACGACGGCCACTTTTGCGCGCGTTTCCGGAGTGTTCTGGATCCCTCCGTCGGGCAGTCCCAGATTTTCGCGCACGGAAACACCCATCACCTTCGCCGCTTTGGCGGCCTCCTTCGCGCGAATCTCCGGTGTGCCTCGACTCGCGAGCTCGCCAGCCGCAAGATCGAGAATCCCGGTGGAACGACCGAGCATGTTGGCGCGGATGAGGGCCCCGCCGCAAAGCAGCTCGATATCATCGGGGTGAGCAGCAATTGCGAGAATGTCGACCCGTTGCATGACGGGAAATTACGCAGCGAGACGCGCAGCGGATACGGCCGAGCAGCTACTCGTAGCGCAACGCGGCAATGGGATCCAGTTTCGCCGCGCGCTGCGCAGGCAACATCCCGAAAACCAATCCAATCGTTACTGAGACCATGACAGCGACGACGGTAAGGCCGATCGGAACCGCGGCGTCGATCTTCATCGCGAGAGTTGCCAGCTTGCCGAACGTCAAGCCGATCAAAATGCCAAGGATCCCGCCGAAGCCGGTGAGCGTGGCGGCCTCGACCAGAAACTGAAACAGGATCTCACGCTTGGTGGCGCCGAGTGCTTTTCGAATCCCGATCTCGCGCGTCCGACTGGTCACAGAGACCATCATGATCGCCATCACGCCAATTCCACCTACGAGGAGCCCGACGCTCGAGAGCACGATCATCACGAGGAAAAAGACACCAGTGATCTTGTTGAAGGTGTCGAGAATCTGATCCTGGGTGATGAGGTCGAAGTTGTTCTTGTCAGCGGGGCGCAACCTTCTCATCTCGCGCAACGCAATCGTCACCGCCTCCTGAGCCTGCGCGGTCGTCACTCCTTTCTTTGGCTTTACCGGAATGTAGAGCGCGTTGGTCTTATCGATCGTGAACTGATGGTCCATCATCGCGTAAGGGATGATCACGCCGATATCCTGCCCGGGCGGGGAGAAAATATTCCCCGGTTGCGCGTAAAGTCCGATAACTTTCGCCGGTCTGCCGCTGATCCGGATCTCCTTGTCGAGCGCTGATTCGCGGCCGAACAGCTTGTGCGCTGCGTTCTCGTCGATGACGGCGACGGCGGATCCCGCTGAAAGCTCTGCCTGCGTAAACCAGCGGCCGTCGAGAAGCTCTCCGCCCTGGATCTCCTGGTAGCGATCGTCAGCGCCCATGACGAGGATGTTCTGCGTCCGCTGCGCGCCGTAGGATAGGCGTCCGTTGTTTTGCGCCCAGATCGCCGCGTACCCGATCTCCGGAAGCCGCCTCATCCGCTCCGCTTCCGCCTCGACAAGGTCCGGCCGCACGCGAATCCACTTCGGGAGTCGGTCCGGATTCACCGGCGTTTGCGAGAATACTTTTACGACGTAGAAGGTCGTCGGTCCAGCGATCTCGATGGTGCGCACGATCTGATCCTGGATTCCCTGGACGATCGCGGCCATCGTCATCACGGTTGAAACACCAATGACCACGCCGAGAATCGTCAGTGCGGAGCGCAGCTTGTTCGCCCGCAATGTGTCGAGGGCGATCTGCACGTTGCTTGTGATACGCTCGGCGATGATCATTCTGCGCGCAGCGCGTCGATTGGATCGAGCTGCGCAGCGCGCGACGCCGGATACACGCCGAACAGTACGCCCACGCCAGCGCCGAGCGCGAGCGCCAACATCACCGACCACAGACTGACGCGCGCCGGGAGTGGCGACGCAATGCTTACCAGGCCTGCCAGTCCCCAGCCGGCGGCAACTCCGCAAAGGCCGCCTATCGTCGCGAGCACGATCGCCTCTACCAGAAACTGCCGCTGAATGTCACCGCGTTTGGCGCCCAATGCCTTGCGCACCCCGATCTCGTGCGTCCGCTCAGTTACCGACATCAGCATGATGTTCATGATGACGATCCCGCCGACGACGACGCCGATCGCGACGATCGCGGGAATGACGGAGAACAGAATGCGCGTGAGATTCTTCCAGAAATCCACGAGCGCGTCGGCGGTCTCGACGGAGTAGTCCGGCTCGTCGGCGGGCCGCAGATGGTGCGCGATCCGCATCGCCTCGTCAGCGCGCTGCATACCGATCGGCACCAGGTCCGCGCTCGGCATCTTGACCGACACGTTGTTCGTTTTCCGCCGTCCGAACAGCATCTCGAAATTCGGCAGCGGTATCATCACGAAGCCGTCGAAGGACTGTCCGAGGACGCGGCCCTTCTTTGCGATTGCGCCGATGACGGTAAAGTGCTGGCCGAGAACGCGGATATCCTGACCGACCGGGTCGACGTTCTCGAAAAGCTTCTCGGCGATGTCTGCTCCGATAACCGCGACCGCGTGGTGTTCGCGCACATCGATGTCGCTGATGGGACGCCCGCCGGCAAAAACGTAATCCTGAACGATCTGGTAGGGTGCCGTGATGCCGAAGATGGCAACGTCGGCCTGGGTTCTGTTCCTCCAGACGATGTCGGCAATCGGGACGGGCCAGCCCGTCTGCATGCTTACCGCAACGGCTTCGGGAACCGCCGCGGCTACTGCCTCCGCATCAGATTCGGTGAGACGAGGGCGGCGCTGCAGGCGTCGCCATTCTTCGTCGTCGAAGAGCCCAATGCGAATGGGAGTCCTTCTCACCTGGAACGTGTTCGCGCCGATGAGCGCGCTCGCGAGATTCTCCTTCACGTAGGCGTTCATGCCGGAGATGATGGCGACGACGGCGACGAGGAACGCGACGGAGACAATGATTCCGAGCAACGTGAAGAACGACCGGAGCTTATTGACCCGAATTTGCTGCAGTGCGGTCGTTATTACGTCGGCGAAGCGCATCCCCCAATTTCGGGGTTCGGCGAGGAGCGCGCCATACTCTCTGATCCGCCGTGGTCCAGTCGGGCTTTATCGGTGCACCGGGATAACGCGTTGCGGACTTAACTGCCGGCCACTGTCTCCGCGGATTCAGGGATAACGCGTTGCGGGGCGGGAGTAGCACCGGTACCTGTTGCCGGTGAACTGCGGTGCGAACTTGTCGGGCCGGCGTCTTGAGATCGCGCCTGGACGGTTCTCAGCAGGCCGTGAAGCATCTTTCTGACCTGGATGGTCTCACTTTGAAGCGTGATGAATTCTTCGGAGCTCAACACTTCAAAGTCCCTTGCGACCTGCAGATGATACTCCAGCTCGTTGGCTGAATTGAGGGCAATGCGAATGAATTTGCTGAATTCGCGCGCACTTCTTTGTCCCACGCCTTCAACGAGATTGGTGGGAATCGACATCGCCGAGCGAAGCATTTGGCTTCGCAGGGACACGTAATCCGAGCCGCGGATTTTCTTTGCCGCCCTATGCACGTTGAGAACGAGTGCGTGGCTCCTACGCCAGACCTCGAGCCTCCGGAAATCGCTCACACGCTAAATGTGAGAGGCTCTCGGGCACTTTCGGCATCCTTTGACTTCGAGGCATCGCAGCTGGTTGCCTCTTATCGCGGGCCGACAAGTTCGCACCGTAGTTCCCCGGCTACCGGGAACGGTGCTACTCCAACCCCGCAACGCGTTATCCCTGAATCCGCGGAGACAGTTGCCAGCAGTTAAGTCCCCAACGCGTTACCCCGCTGCGCCGGTAAAGACCAGTCAGAGTTTTCTCGGTCGACGCTTGTTGATGACCGCGAAACTACTCGTACCGCAGCGCTTCCACGGGATCTAAGCGCGCCGCTCGAGCCGCGGGCAGCAACCCGAACAAAATCCCAGTGAATGCGCTGGTGGCCAGCGCAGCGACTACCGCGGACAGGGGCGTGGACGCAGGGACAGCGGGGAACGCCGTCCTGATTCCAACCGCCACCAGAATGCCGAGCACGAGTCCGATCGAAGCCCCGATACTGGTCAGCGTTGCAGCTTCAACGAGGAACTGCCAAAGGATCGCGCTCTTGGTTGCGCCCAACGCTTTCCGTACGCCAATCTCCCGCGTCCGCTCGGTGACACTGATCATCATGATCGCTACCACACCGACGCCGCCGACCAACAGCCCAACGGACGACAACGCCAAGCCGACGACGAAGAATGTCCCGAAGAGCTTGTTGTAGATCCCCATCAAGCGGTCCTGGGTAATGATCTCGAAGTTGTTCTTGGCTGTGGCCCTGAGCCCACGCAGCCCCCGCAGCACCGCCGTCACGTCGTCGGTCGCCTGCTCCGTCGTCACACCGGGCTCGGGCTTGACGATGAAATCGACGCCGCGCATCCAGGGACTCAGGCTGCGTCTCGCGCTCTCGAAGGGAACGATCGCTTTGGCCTGATCGCCGCCGCCCGCAGAGGTCGGTGTCCCCATCGGGCTCGCCGTGTAGTGGTAAACCCCAATCACTTTGAACGCGACACCATTCACACTGATTGTCTTGTCGAGCGGATCGGACGCGCCGAACAAACGCTCGGCCAGCTTCTGATTCACGATGATCACGCGCGCCGCGGTGCTGTTCTCGGCGTAGGTGAAGCTGCGGCCGGGATAGATATCGCCACCGTCGACGTCGACCCAGTTCGGCGTGTAGATCTCCATGCCGGTGCTCACCTGCTTGTCCTTGTAGGTGAACTTCGCCCCGTCGCCGATGTGCGCCGTCACCGCCTTGATCGTTGGCAGGCGCTCGAGTGCCGTCGCTTCGTCGATCGTCAGTGCGGGATTGCGGCGCTCCGGGCAGGTCGCGTCGGATCCATCGCACGCCTGAAACCCGCCGATAGGTCGGCGATAGATGTAGAAGGAGGTTGGACCAGCGGCTTCGAGATCCTTCGCGAAGCTCTCATTGATGCCTCGGACGACCGACGACATCGCGACGACGACGAAAACGCCGATCGCCACCCCCATGATCGTAAGCGCCGCGCGCACTTTGTTCGCGCGAATGGAGTCGACCGCCATGCCGACTCCTTCGAGCGCGTTGAAAATTCGCTGCCCTATGTGCACGGCTACTCCTTCCTCAGCGCTTCGATTGGATCGAGGCCGGCAGCTCTGCGCGCCGGGTACACACCCGAGATGATTCCGACTACCGTACCGAGCAGCGTCGCGACGACAATCGACCAGGGCGCGATCGCTGCGGGCAGCGGCGTCTTCCACTCGACAACCTTCGCGATGACGATGCCGAGCATGATGCCGATTACGGCGCCGAGCGTGCTCAACGTCGCCGCCTCGACGAGGAACTGGCGCATAATGTCGCGCCGCCTCGCGCCGAGAGATTTCCGGATGCCGATCTCACGGGTGCGCTCCGCAACCGCAACGAGCATGATGTTCATGATGACCAGCCCGCCGACGATGAGTCCGATCGCCGGGAATGCGGTGCCGGCCATCGTCATCACCTTCTTGAGCTTGTCCATGAACGCGAGCGCGCTGGCCGAGGTCTCCATGAAGAAGTTGTCCTGCTGGCCGGGCCGCAAATGTCTCCGACCGCGCATTACTTCGCGTACCGCTTCCATCGCGTCCGTCAGCCCGAGCGCGCTGGGCGCCTGAACCATTATTCCGTCCACGTCACCGCGCGGGTTTGTGAAGTGGTGCAGAGGGGAGTTGTACGGCGCGATCGCAACGCGGTCGAGCGACAGGCCGAATACGGAGCCTTGCTTCTCGATAATGCCAATTACGGTGTAAGGCATTCCCTTGATGCGGAGCGGACGACCGATCGGGTCGAGATCAGGGAAGAAATATTTCGCGACTTCATCGCCGATCACGACCACAGGGACGCCGAGCGTCGCCTCCTGCGAAGTGAAGGCGCGACCACGGTTAATGTCGTACCTCTTGATCGTGAAGTAGTCGCCGTCGACGGCGTGTGCTTCGACCTGCTTCGGGCGCACGTACTGTGTCTGCGCCTGCAGGAACTCCTGGCTTTCTACGGCGACGCGAGAACCCGGCGGCAAGACGCTCTGCACAAGAGCGAGATCCGCGTGATAGACGCGCGGCCGGCGCAGCCAGCTCCTCCATTCCTCCTCAGAGCCAGCGCCGTCTCCAAACCATGGGAATCTTCGCAGCGTGAACGTGTTGACGCCGAGCAGCTTGGCCGCGAACTCGTTCTCCATGTAGTTGCTCATCCCCTGCACGATCGAGATCACCGCGATGAGGAACATCACCCCGATGCAAACGCCGAGCAGCGTGAAAAAGCTTTTCAGCTTCTGCACGCGGATCTGCGCCAGAGCAAGCCAAATGGCTTCGACGAACGGCATTGTTAATCCTTGCGGTTCAGAACCGGCGGGGCGATTCCGGCGGACTTGATGAAAGTCGCTCTCTTGTCGTCACTGGAGATCAGGCCATCGCGAAGCACGATGACGCGACGCGCATGCGCGGCGATGTCAGGTTCGTGAGTGACCATGATTACGGTCTGACCCTGCTCGGCAAGACCCTCGAAGACGCGCATGATCTCTTCCGACGTGGTCGAGTCGAGGTTTCCGGTAGGCTCGTCGGCGAGGAGGATGGAGGGCTGGTTGACGAGTGCGCGCGCAATTGCGACACGCTGGCGTTGACCACCCGACAGCTCGTTCGGCCGGTGCTGCACCCTGTCGCCGAGCTGAACGCGCTCCAGTGCCTCGGTCGCGCGGCGCCGGCGTTCGTCAGCGGCAACGCCGGCGTAGACGAGAGGCAACTCGACGTTGTGCAGCGCCGTCGCCCGGGGAAGGAGATTGAAAGTCTGGAAGACGAAGCCGATCTCGCGATTTCTGACCCGCGCGAGCTCGTCCTCATCCTTCTCCGAGACCAGTGTCCCATTCAGCCAGTACTCGCCGCCGCTCGGCGTGTCGAGGCACCCGATCAAATTCATGAGCGTCGACTTGCCCGAACCCGACGGTCCCATGATCGCGACGTACTCGTTTCGCCGGATGGCGATGTCGACTCCGCGCAGGGCGTGCACGACTTCGCCGCCCATGTCGTAGTCCCGCTTCAACCCGCGGGTGACTATCACCCACTCCTTGTCAGGCGCAATGCCGTCAACGCCGGTGACCGCCTGGCGCTCGGCTGTGGTGCTAATTGGTACTTCTTCTGTGGTTGGCATTAGCTCTTTACCGGTTCACCGGCTTTGGTGGGCTGCTCCTTCTGGGCGCGCACGTTTGCGCCCTCCTTGAGCTCGCGGATGGCCTGGTAGGTGCCGCCGACGATGTTCTCGCCTTCCTTCAGGCCGGAGAGAACCTCGAAGTACCGCTCACCCGCGATACCAACCTTTACGGGACGGAAGCTGACTTTGTTGTTCGGGCCGATAACGAAGACTCCTTCCACATCTCGCTTGCCGACCTGCTTCGTCGGCGCCTTACGGGCGAGCGTCAGCGCCGTGTCGGGTTTCACGCTGTCCTCGCGCACTGTCAGGGCGATGATCGGAATCGACAACACGTTGTTTCTGATCGATGTGATGATCTTCGCCGTCGAAGAGAAATCGGGACGAGTCTCGGGCGGAGCGTTCAACAGTTGCACCGTCACTTCGTAGTCGATTGCCTGATCTGCCGAGCCGCCGGTGCCTCCAGTCGTTGCGGCTTTTACAGAGCTGTTCGAGATCTCGGAAACGCGACCGACGAAGGTGGTGTCCGGGAATGCGTCGAGCTGCACAACCGTTGAGTCGCCGATCTTGATGCGTGAAACGTCGGTTTCGTCGACTTTGACTTTCGTCTCCAGCACGCTCATGTCGCTGATCGTGAGCATCGTCGCCGCGTCCTTGTTGAAAGTTCCCTGGATCGCGGTTTCGCCCTGCTCGACACTGAGTCGAGTCACCCGCCCACTCATTGGGGCGACGATCGTCGTTTTGCCCAGGCTGGAAGCCGCATCACGATACGAAGCAGTCGCCTGGTCGATCGCGTGGTTCGCCGCCTCGAGCTGCGCCTGGGCGACTTCCACCTGGGTGCGGAGCTGCTCGATTTGTTCATCCGACACCAACGTCGGATTTGCTTTCTTGAGGGCCATCAGCCGATCGAAATTGCGCTGCGCCTGGGTGAGAGCCGGCTTGGCCTGCGCCGCCTGCGAACGCGCTGATGCGACCGCCGCCGTAGCGCGCTCGACGTTCGCGCGGTATTGAGAGGGATCAATCTCGAGCAGGAACTGGCCGGCGGTGACCATCTGGCCTTCCTTCACTGCCAGGCGCACGATGCGGCCGCTTATGTCGGCGCTGACATCGACCTTCGTGTGCGGCTGCACCTGGCCGCTCGCCGTCACCGACGCTACGAGGTCGCGGCGCTGCACTTTCTCCATGCGGACCTCCGTCGCCTTGTTGCGGCCTTTCATCGCGCTAGTGACGCCGATGATCACGATCGCGAGCACGATCACACCGGCAACTGACCATTTAGTGCGTTTCTTCATTTGTCGATCCGATTAGCGAAGGGGATGACCCACGGCGCTCTCGAGAGCGGCGTAGGCCTTGTGGTAGTCGTATACTGCGGTAATGCGGTCACTCTCGGCCCGCTCGTAGGTCACGCGAGCCTCGGTGAGATCGACGAACGTCGTCGCCCCGATCCTGTAACGATCCTGTACGAGCTTGAGCTCCTGCTTCGCCTTGGCCGCATTCTGCTCCTGCAGGGTCACGGTCTTTTCCGCGGTCACGAGGGTCAGGTACGCAGCGGTTACGTCGGCCGTGAGTGCGAGTTCCCTGGCCCTTACGCTGTAGCGCGCATCCGACCGGTTAGCCATCGCCTCCTGAAGGCGCTGCTCGCGCGCAAATCCGTCGAACAACGGCAGCGACAAAGTCGCAGAGATCGAGCGGGGCGACTTGGTAAAGTTGAACGGGAACCTCGCGTTGTTCTGCCGGATCAGCTGTGCCTCCGCACTCGTGAATACCATCGCGTTGCACTCAGCGAGCTGATTGGAAAGGTTGAGCGCGGCACGAACTTCTTCGGTGCGAATGCAGCTCGCGCGCGACGCATCGAGCTGCGCGGCTGCCTGCTGCACAGGAAAGTTTGAGTTTGCGAAGCCGTATGTATAGCCGCCGATGCCAGTCGAAAGCGACAGAGTTGGCGAATATTCGCCCTTCTCCCTTCTGACATTCAGATCGGCGACGTGCTGTCGCGAGCGCAGCGCAACAACGCCCGGGTTCTCGCGGTGAGCCGACTCAATGAGTTGCTGTAGATTTGCGGTCAATGGAGTGACCGTGAACTGGCTGACGAGTTTAACGTTGGCGGGCTGCGGCGTACCCATCAGCTGAAACAATCTCAGCTTCTCGATCTCCACCTGATTTCTGGCCTTTAGCGCTTGAACTTTCTGCAGTCCGAGCGCGACTTCGGCGCGCTGCACGTCGAGCTGAGTGCCTGAACCGACGATCTCTCGCGCTTGCGCGAGAATCAACTGCTGCTGCGAAGCGACGACCAGCGAGTCCTGAAGATCAGCGTTCGCTTCTGCCTGCAGCGCCGACAGATACTGCTGCGATACGTTGCCACGCAGTGTCTCCGTCGCCCCAGTGATGTCTGCTTCCACCGCGTCGCGATTCGCGCGTTGCAGGCTCGGCGCGACGAGAGTGGCAGTGTTCAGGCGATAGCTCAATCCTATCTCGTAGTTCGACTGATTGACGTCGGAGCTCGCGCCAAGGCTGGTACCGCTGAATATCTGCTGGCCACCCTGCTGTCTTTGAAAGGTCAGCGAGGCGTCCGCGCTAGGCAAAAGAGCGCCGTACGCGCTGCGCACGCTCGCGCGGGCGCCAATGCGGTTATTCTGTATCTGCTGCAGCTCGGGATTGTTGCGGCGCGCCAGGCTGAATGCCTGATCGACGGTGAGGGTCGCCGGCGCAACGGAATCCTGGGCCATGCTTTGGGCGGATGCCCGAGTGACGCCTGTAACCAGGCTTATTAAGAGCAGTCTTCGTATCATTTGTGGGGGAAGTGAGCTTTTCGAGACGTACGCGCAACTATATAACAGAGTTTCACCGACGGACACAGCGAGTTTTTTTCAAGGCACGGCGGCCTCGGCGCGCAGGACTTTCCCGGAGGCGAAGGGTCCGGGTTTGGTACCCGCCGCCGAATGAATCGAGCCCTATTCCGAGGGGGCTGGGGCCAGGAATATCCGGTCGCTGATCTTGGCATAGATGCGGTCGTAGATCCGCTTCCCCTTTTCCGCCGATGCCAGTGAAGGCCGACCGATCGAACCGGCACTCCCGCTCGGAACTGTCAGCCAACCACGCCTGTACCGTCTCAGTTGCTCGCGCGACATCATGTAGTCTTGCGCCTGGTCCAGCGTAACCATGTTGGGCGCCAGGTAGAGCATGATAGAAGTATCGACCTCGTCGCCGTGCATCGCTTCCCTCTGACCCTCCAGCAAATCGGACAGGTTTACGCCAAAAATGTCCACGACGCGTACTCGCGCAGCCGTCGTGATGACTGTTGCGAGTGCCTCTTGATGCGGGTCATGTCCGTGAGCTGTGAGAAGAATGAATTCGCGAACCCCGGTTGCCTCCCATGAATCGATCAGATCATTGAGCATGCGGTGAAGCGTTTTTTTCCGTAGCGAGGCATTGCCGGTGAAGCCTTTCTCGGTATCGACGTTCACACCGTACTCCACCGTTGGAGCCCGCAACACACCATATTCTGCGGACAGATCGTCGGCCATGCGCTCGACGATGATGGTGTCGCAACCGAGCGGCATGTGAGGGCCGTGCTGCTCACAGGTGCCGATGGGTATGATGAGCCGCGGATCGTTGCCGAGGATGGCGGCGACCTGCGCCGGATTGAGCTCCTTGACCCGAAGCGGACCGGAAACTGGAATTGGGGAGGGAAGCGTCATCGCATCGGCTGGTCGTCCTAATGTAAGAAGCTGGCGTCTGCCGCGACGCGCAATCCTCGTCGGGGCCGCCGTCCCGCTTTTTTTGATCGCCCTTTGGGTGAGAACCCCCGCGCTGCCACGAAGTTCTCGCGCGACGAGCGCCAGCGGAGCGGAGCGAGTGGGCGCCGCTGACGCTGCGTTGCGCGCTCTCGCGCGCGCCCTCACCGACGTACGCGAGCGTCTTGATGAACGAGCGGCCCGCGCTCTCGATGCGCCAGCTGATCCGCAAGCCGCGTTCGACTTCCTGTCCAGGCGCTCCCCGCTTCGACCTGGCGAGTCCGTCGTACTGTTCGACGGCAATCGTCCGTTAGCCTGGTCGGGCGACATAAGAATTGATCCCGACAGCGTCACGGGTCCGGTGAGCGTGACGTTCAGTCCCTTTTACACGAGTCTCAACGCCGTGAGGGCGAGGGGAATCCGCCGCGCTGTTGCCTCGGCGGTACTATACGCCGCGCCGCCCGCGAGCAGGCTAACGGAGTCGGTCAACGCTCAACTCGCCCAATCCCAGGGAGTCGCTTCGTATGACCTCGCGCCGGGAAGCGACGTGCGTGGCGGCGCTATTGTTCTTAGCGCCAACGGAGCGCCGATTCTGCGCGCGCTCCCGCGACTCGCCACCGTGGAAGAGGCGAGCTTCCGGCGGGCATCGATGCTTCGTGCCAGAGGCACACTCGTCCTCATCATCCTCGCGCTCGCTTTTCTCGCTTATGCCTGGAGGGACAGGCATGCTCTCGCGGACAGGCTCATAGCGGTAGGCGCCGGGCTTGGCATTACCGCTCTCGTTCCCTGGAATTCGTTTTCCAACACATCCCGCATTTTCGACCCAGCCTACTACTTCTCCAGGCTCGCCGGACCGCTGACCGCCAGTGCAGCCGCGCTTTCGATCAGCTCGGCGCTTGCACTGCTCGCTGTGTACGCGATCATTCGTGCCCGGCCGAATCCCCGGTGGCCACGGATCTATGCCGCGTTAGCGGCAGTAGCGACGCTTGGAATCGGCATTCCTCTGGCTTCCAACATCGTGCGGGGTATTGGACAGCCGCCGTGGGGTTCCACTCCGGGACTCTGGCTCTCGTGGGAGATTCCGTTGTTCCTCTTCCTGTTCGCGGTGGCTTTGGCCGCGTACTGGATGATTCGCATCGCGCTCGGCGGAGGTGAAGTCAGCTTTCGCGCCGCCGTCGTGATCGCTTCCGCATCCGCTGCCGTCTCGCTAAGTGGATTGTGGTATACGACCACGCGGCAGCGAATGCAGCTAGCCGAGGAGGACGTTGCAGCGCTCGGTCGGGTGGACGACTATGCGATTCAGCTCACGCGGCGATTCGTGAATTCGCTTTCGGAGCGCCGCGCGCCGCAATCGAGCCCTGATCTGCTCAAGGCTTACGCGGCATCCGATCTCGCATCAGCGGAATACCCGGCGATCCTCGCCTCCTGGAATTCGAGTGGGCAGGAAATCGCCGAGTTTGCCGTCGCGTCTGCCGAGCCCGACTCAGGCACCGTTGTGACTGCCGTACGCGAGGCGATTTCCAGTGGACACACAGTGTCGCGCAGCATTCTCGGACCGACTGGTGTCCAGATCCTTGCTGCGGTCGCAAATCCAGGCGGCGGTGCCACATCGGTACTGGTGCTTCCAAGGACGCGTCTTCTCAGCCCCAATCCCTACGCGGCGCTCCTCGGGATGGCGCTGCCCACCGGCGGCGACCCGCCTTATGTCGTCGCCCTGACAGAGTCGGCTGCCGCTGTGCCCGCTGACACGGCACGCATGCACTGGCGCCGAACCGGAAACGAGCTTCACGGCGACCGGCTGATCTCGACGAGCACCGGGACGATGCGCGCGCACGTGGAGATCGACCTGCGATCCGTGTGGGCGCGCGCCGAGCGTGGCACCATCATCGTGCTCCTCGATCTGTTCGCCGCCGGGTTCTTCTGGCTTCTCGGCGCTTTCGCGGAGAGAGGTTTCGTGCGGTGGCTCCGCGTACGGGCCGGCCGCTGGATATACACGTATCACGCGCGTCTCACGCTCGCACTGTTCGCTTTCTTCGTGATTCCGGCGGTTGCATTCGCGATGTGGTCGTATCAACGGCTGCGTGGCGATGATCTGCAGACGCGCGAGGTGTTGGTGCGCGAAACGTTGCACGCGGTCGTTGCCGCGAACGAATACAGGCAACTCTCAGGACCGGCTCAGCGCTTCGACACGCCACTCTTCCTGTACTCAGACGGCTTTCTGGAACGGACAAGTGACGATCTTCTTGATGCCATCGCTCCGACAGGGCGAACATTGCCGCCTCCCTTTCAGCTGAGTCTGACAAGCGCGGGCGAGCTGTC
>JBJMOA010000049.1:0-46242 GCA_045803975.1 Gemmatimonadaceae bacterium | reverse complement strand
GGCGGTGCCACATCGATACTGGTGCTTCCAAGGACGCGTCTTCTCAGCCCCAATCCCTACGCGGCGCTCCTCGGGATGGCGCTGCCGACCGGCGGCGACCCGCCTTATGTCGTCGCCCTGACAGAGTCGGCTGCCGCTGTGCCCGCTGACACGGCACGCATGCACTGGCGCCGAACCGGAAACGAGCTTCACGGCGACCGGCTGATCTCGACGAGCACCGGAACGATGCGCGCGCACGTGGAGATCGACCTGCGATCCGTGTGGGCGCGCGCCGAGCGTGGCACCATCATCGTGCTCCTCGATCTGTTCGCCGCCGGGTTCTTCTGGCTTCTCGGCGCTGTCGCGGAGAGAGGTTTCGTGCGGTGGCTGCGCGTGCGGGCCGGCCGCTGGATTTACACGTATCACGCGCGCCTCACACTCGCGCTGTTCGCTTTCTTCGTGATTCCGGCGATTGCATTCGCTATGTGGTCATATCAACGGCTGCGTGGCGATGATCTGCAGACGCGCGAGGTGTTGGTGCGCGAAACGTTGCACGCAGTCGTTGCCGCGAACGAATACAGGCAACTCTCAGGACCGGCTCAACGCTTCGATACTCCGCTCTTCCTGTACTCAGACGGGTTTCTGGAACGGACAAGCGACGATCTTCTCGATGCCATCGCTCCGACGGGGCGAACATTGCCGCCTCCCGTTCAGCTGAGCCTGACAAGCGCGGGCGAGCTGTCGGCCGCGCGGGAGGCGAAGGTCGGCAACGCGAGAATCCTGTTTGGCTATACCGCTGCTCTGGGTCCCGGCCAACAGCGCTACGTCCTTGCCGCGCCCGCACGCAGCGACGACCTCGTGCTCGATCGGCGGAGGCGGGACCTCGCAATACTTGTCCTGTTTGCGACGGCGGCTGGTGCGATCGCCGCGCTGTGGTTGAGCGGAATTGCCGCTAAGCGTCTCGCCCGGGATCTGGAGCTCAGCAGAATCGAGGTTGCGCGCGCCGAACGCGTGCTTGCCTGGGGCGAAATGGCGCGTCAGATCGCCCATGAGATCAAGAATCCGCTCACACCGATTAGACTCGGTGTTCAGCATTTGAAGCGCGCGCGTCGCGATCCGCGAGTGGATTACGACAGCGTGTTGAACGAAAACGTCGGGCGGATTCTCGCCGAGATCGATCGCCTCGACGAGATCGCGCGATCGTTCAGCCGATATGGAAGCGCACCGGCGGATTTGCCGCCACCGGTCGATGTCGATGTTGCGGCCGTCGTGCAGGATGTGCTCGCACTCGAGCAAATGGGCGACCGGAAGGTGAAATGGGAGCTTCGCGGTGCTGATCGTCCGATGTGGGGTCTCGCGAGGAAGGACGAGATGCGCGACGTGCTACTGAACGTTTTCGAGAACGCGCGTCTGGCCGGTGCACGCCGTGTCAGCGTGAGCGTACAAGAGGAAGAGAAGAGATTGGCGATCGAAACGGTAGACAATGGATCGGGCATTCCCGCCGCAGTGCTGCCACGAATCTTCGAGCCGCATTTTTCGACGCGCACGACTGGGAGCGGGCTCGGGCTTGCCGTCAGTCGCAGGCTTATCGAAGCGTGGGGAGGAGAGATCTCCATCACCAGCGAAGAGGGAAAGGGAACGAGAGTGCTGATACTTCTTGTGCGGAGTCACGCGTGAGCGTAGGCAATCGCGGCGTCGTGACACCACGCGCGACGAAGGTGCTGCCACCACATATCGCCGATTGGCAGCTGCCGCCTGACTGGTCGTGGGGACCGGGCGGGATGGTGGGGGATTATCGCCATTATCAGGAAGTCGTCGACGCGCTCGGACGCTCGCTCTCACTCGTTACCGCGCCCGATCCGGCACACGCGGCCTGGTTGTTCGAAGAGGCAAAGCAGCTCGCGCACCGCAGTCACCCCTCGATTCCGACAACCTATCACTACTGGACGGCGTACCGCGACGTCCGCCGAGGCCCCGGATATCTGCGTCGCTGGATCACGGGAGAGACGGTGCGTGCGCGTCTGGCGCGCCTCGGCCTTGCCGACATCCCGTACGTGCTGCAGATGCTGCGGGGTGCGTGCTCAACGCTGGCGTACTTGCACGAGACCGGCATTGCGCATGGCGGGTTGAATGGCGACGCACTGTGGACGACGCCGACGGGACGCCTATGGATGTTGGAGTGGCAGTGGGCTGTTCCGCGGGAAACCATTCCTGCCGACGTCCGGCCAGGCAACGGGCCGTTCGAAGTACGGTCCCTCGAGGCGATGCGTCCGCTGCGCGCCGAGCTGTTACCGATGCCGCCAGAATGGGAAGGGAGAGAGTGGAATCCGACGCCGGCCACGGATCAGTGGCAGCTCGCCGCACTGTGCTTCACCGCACTCAGCGGCGAAGCGCCGCCGTCGCGCGGCGCGCCGCCAATCAAGTGGGTGCGCCCCGAAACGCCAGAGGCACTCGCTCGTGCACTCGATCGCGCGCTGTCGGTGGACCCCGGCGCGCGGTTCGAGTCGCTCGCGCAGATGCTCCGGGAAGTCGACCGAGGCGATCCAGCGCGCATCACGACGATCGTGCGCGGCGAACCGGACGGATTGAGCGGTGAATCGGCCGAAGCCAGAATGCGGTGGGCGGTAGGCGATGATTACGAGATTCTCTCTAATCTCGGTAGCGGCGCATTCGGCACGGTTTGGCGGGCGCGTGATCTTTCACTCGAGCGCGAAGTTGCGCTCAAGGCTCTGCACCCGACTGTTGCCCGAGACAACAACGCCGTGCGCGCGTTCTGGCGCGAGGCGAAGCTCGCGGCGCAGCTGGCGCATCCGGCGATCGTTCCGATCTACGACTGGGACTCGAGCGGCGACTTGTCCTGGTACACGATGGAGCTCGCGGAAGAAGGCAGCGTCACGAGCCTCGTTCAGCGGTCGGGGCCACGTCAATTGAGCGAGATCGCCGAACACGTCGATCAGGTTCTCGATGCGCTCGTTGTCGCACACGCAAATGGAATTCTCCATCGCGACCTCAAGCCCGAGAACATCCTCATCGACCGTTACGGCCGCTGGCGCATTACCGACTTTGGAATTGCAAACGTCACCGGTGAAGATGTCGCGGGGACGACAGGTACGCCCGCGTTTGCCGCGCCGGAGCAATTGCTTGGCGAGCAGCAGGGCCCGGCGGCGGACTATTTCGCGCTGGCGGCAATCGTGTACTTCGCGCTGACCGGTGATGCGCCGTTCGGCGAAGACGACGCAAAGGCAATTCTCGCACGCCAGCTGGGCGAACGTGCCGACCTCAGGTCCTTTCCCACGGTACTTGCGAACTGGTTTCGAACCGCGTTTGCGCCAAAACCGGAGGACCGTTTTGCGGACGGCGCCGCGATGAAAGCTGCGTGGGAAATTGCGACCGCGAAGGTGCTGGCGAGACAGCGCGGATGGTGGTGGCGGCGAGTGGTTTCGTAAGCGGTCCCGCTGGCAGGCCTAATGCGGTTATTTCATTTCAAACTCATGCAATCGCCCGCTGATGCCGTTGGCTGGCGTGGCACTTGCAAGCCGTTTGCGCCACGACGAGAACGGCTACCGCTGCCGCAAATCGCCGGAGCGTGACGAATGTTTGTCGCGTTGTTTTATTAAGGCGCGTATCACTAGCGTCTCGGGAAAGATTTGCTAGTTTGTCCGGTTGTGAGGCGGTCGGTCTGGAGAGCGCTCGTGCGCTCACTGGGCACGCATCCTGCCTCACGACGCCACGTGCAACCGCGGTAACCGCTGCAAAGTATCTCCACCCTTTGAGAGGAACCAATCATGTTGAGAAGAAGTTGGACCGTCTGCGCGATGACGGCCTTACTCCTCGGCGGAACGGCGGCGGCGCAGTCGCCTGGTACGTTGTTGGTAGGCGGGTTCGGCTCGTGGACGAAATTCGATAGCAAGTGGGGCCTTGACGACACCTTCAGCAACTCGATCGGCTACGGCGGACGGCTGGGTGCCTTCATTGCTCCAAACTGGAACGTCGAAGCCGACGGCCAGTACATCCCTGCCCAGGCAGCAACCGGTGCTGATTACGCAGGCATCGGCGCACCAGGCGGGGACGTAAAGGGCAGTAACCTCTCGGCCCGTCTGGTTTACAGCTTCCCGCTCGGGAATATGCCATCGTTCCACATCGGTGCCGGCGGAGTTCTGCAGAATTTCCGCGGCGACGACAACGTTGGCGGAGCGACTTACCAGTTTGGAGCCAACGGACTCGCCGGCTTCAACCTTGGCTTCGGCGGTTTCGCGCTCCGCGTTGACGGGCTCGTAAACTATTTCCCGTCAAACGACGGCAAGTTTGATTTCGGAGCGCAGGCAGGTCTGCAGCTCTCGCCGGATCTCCGCAATCTGTTCGGCGGCACCACGGCGACCGGGCCGGTCATGTTTGCCCCGTACGTGTGGTGGGACCAGCTCGACGCCCCGCTTCCCGGAACCGTTGAACTTGGTGGGTTCGTTCAATGGTCGTTCTTCGACGACAACGCCGGCTGGACAGGCCTTGCCGTTGCTAAAGATGGACTCGGCTACGGTGGACGCCTTGGTGTGTTCCTCTCGGATCCCCGCTGGGAGCTGGAAGGCGATGGCTACTACGCCCCCGAGGACAACGACATCACGACGAGCACGATTACCGAAGTTAATGCTCACGCGTTCGCGCTGCGCCTGAACTATAACTTCCCATTCCGGCTCATGAACCGGCAGAGCCAATTCATCATCGGCGCCGGTGCCACACGTACCAGCTACAAGTTCGCCAACGACGCGAACGACAATGTCGGCTACTCGTACAACTATGGCGGCAGCGCCCTCGCGGGCGTCCGTCTGGCCATCGCCAATCGCACCGCGCTGCGTTTGGATGGCGTGCTGGACTACATGCCGAACCATGAGCCAGAGGCGAACATGAACATTCATGTTCGTGGCGGACTGAGCTTCCTGCTCGGTGGTGCGCGTCCGGAGGTTATGTGCACGTACGCCGGCCTCGAGAGCATTCCTGCTTCGAGCCCGAATTGCGTCGCACCGCCGCCGCCGCCCCCACCGCCGCCACCGCCGCCGGCAGTCACACCGTGCCCGTACAACGCGAACATTGCGGCGACGGATCCGGCCTGCTTGGCGCCGACGGTTGACACCACGGCGATTACCGCCCCGATCTACTTCGACTTCGACAAGTCGACGATCAGGCCGGATGCGGCTGCAACACTCGATCGCAAGCTCCCGTGGCTGCAGGCCAACCCGGGCATGCGGATCCGCATCGAGGGTAACGCTGACGAACGTGGCTCCGACGAGTACAACCTGGCCCTCGGCCAGCGCCGTGCGGCAAGCGCCAAGCGGTACCTCGTTGACCACGGCATTGCGGCAGATCGCTTCGACCTCGTGTCGTACGGCGAGGAGCGCCCGGTTTGCACCGAGCACAACGAAACCTGCTGGCAGCAGAACCGTCGCGATGACTTCCGTATCGTGACGATCGGCAGCGACAGGATCGTAGTACCACCGATGGAATAAGCACCTTCTCCGGCCAGGCCTCGAAAGGGGTCTGGTCGGGGACTAAAAGGCGGAGCGTCCCGCGAGGGCGCTCCGCCTTTCTGCATCTCACGGCCGACTACAATGGCTGGCCCGTGCGAGGGCGGTAGCGAAGCGCTTCCGCGATGTGCGCGGGACCGATCTCCGTAGCGTCCTCGAGGTCCGCGATCGTTCGAGCGACTTTTAGGACGCGATGATAGCCGCGCGCCGAAAGGCCAAGGCGCTCGGCAGCTGTATGCAGGAGAGTTCGCGCCTCTTGATGCACTGGCGTATGCGCGTCGAGCCAGCGGCCCACCGCATAGGCGTTGCAGGATACTCCTTGCTTACGCGCGTATCGTTGTCGCTGGGTCGATCGAGCATGGTCGACACGCGCGCGAATCGAAGTTGATCCATCGCTGTTGCTTTTTCCACTCAGGTCACGAAGCGCGACTGCGCCCACTGTCACGTGCATGTCGATTCGATCAGCCAATGGGCCGGAGATTCGAGCGTTGTACCGCTCGACGTCAACCGTACTGCAATTGCACGTGCCGGTTGGATCGCCTGCCTTTCCACACGGGCACGGATTCGACGCGCCAATGAGGGTGAATCTCGCTGGGTACGTTACCGCCTGCGCCGCGCGCGCGATTACTACCTTCGCATCTTCCATTGGTTGTCGGAGCCCGTCGAGGACGTGTCTCGGAAATTCCAGCATCTCGTCAAGAAACAGCACACCGTGATGGGCGAGACTGACTTCGCCTGGACGCGGGTGCGAACCGCCACCGATCAGGCCGGCGCCCGAGATTGAGTGGTGCGGGGCGCGGAAAGGGCGTGAGCCTTCGTTTACGCTGCTGCGTTCGAGAATTCCTGCGACGGAATGAATCGCAATTACCTCGAGCGCTTCTTCCTCGGTGAGTACCGGCAGGATTGTCGGCATCCGCCGCGCCAACATCGTTTTGCCCGCACCGGGTGGTCCGATCAACAACACGTTGTGCCCCCCGGCCGCGGCCACTTCGAGCGCCCGCTTCGCGCCTTGCTGCCCTACGACGTCAGCGAAATCGGTCCCGTCGCGACTCGATACAACCGGTGCGGGAGCGTTGGCTGCCGAAGTGAGTGTTCCGTCCCGGAGCTCGCGGACGAGATCGACGAGTGCATTGGGTGCGGAAAGAGGGAGAGCGCTGACACGCGCGGCTTCGGTGACGTTTGGCGCAGGAAGGACGAGCGTAGATACACCAACTCGCAACGCGTGCCGAGCAATAGAAAGGGCACCGCGCATCGTGCGCAACGCCCCGTCCAACCCGAGCTCGCCAACGAACATTCGACGCGCGAGGCAAGCGGGGTCGAGCTGACCGGTAGCGACGAGTATTCCAATCGCGATGGGCAAGTCGAACGCGGTTCCTTCCTTGCGAACATCCGCGGGTGCCAGGTTCACAGTTATGCGCCGCGGAGGAACGAAGAACCCGGAATTCACCAACGCGGCGCCGACGCGCTCTCGGCTCTCTTTGACGGCGCCCGCAGCGAGCCCGACAATCGTCCACTGCGGCAGCCCCTGCGCGGCGTCGACCTCGACAATGACGTCGTACGCGTCAATACCGACTAGCGCAGCCGAACGAACCGCAGCAAGCATCGCTTATCTAAGGCATTACCGCGCGCAAAAGCGAAAGCGTTTAGACCCGTCTGCAATCGGCGACTCGCAACTTGCCTGGAGGAAGCGGCGGTCCCGGCCAGCTAGCGTGCACGGCTTGTGCGAGGGTATTCTCCCTCGTCGCTCAACCTTCACGCCCCGGGAAAAATGACCCGATTCTTTCGCCGTATCGGCTGTCTCATAGTCATCCTCGCCATTTTGGCTGCCGTGTGGTACTGGTATGCGCGCGTCGAACCAGGCGCGACACCCACGCAGCCCGCATCCGCCGACGCAACTGTCGGGGCAAGTGCGAGCGGTTGGCAGCCGCTCACTCCGAATGACGCCGAGCGGGGGAGGGTGGCGGTCGAGTCACTTGGCCGGCAGGCGGGACCCGTCTTCGCGAACCTGACGGCGGCCGAAGCGGCCTCGTACATCTTCACCGTCGTCGCGAAGCAACTACCTCCATCTGCCAAGAACGCGGAAGCATCGATATCAGGCGATCGCCTCTACGTCCGGTCCGACGTCGAGCTCAAGGATTTTGGTGGTGCTAAGTCACTCGGTCCACTTGGACTGCTGCTCGGGGAGCGCGACAGCGTTCGACTGGGCGGGACGATCAAGATGATCCGTCCCGGGCTCGGTCAATTCCTTGTCGAAGAGGTCAAACTCGGCCGGCTCGATGTTCCCTCGGGCCTCATTCCGCGATTGCTGACCCAGATGAAGAGGCGCAGCAAGCCCGTCGAAGGTGTGGCTGAAAACGGGTTGCCGATGGTCATGCCGTCTTACATTTCAGATGTGCGCATTTCGAATGGGAAGATCACGCTCTATAAGAGTGTAAGGTGAGTCGTAGAATTCTCGTCATCGACGACGAACAAGGCATTCGTGCCGCCCTCGGACAGCTCCTCGAGTACGAGGGGTACGAGGTGCATACGTTCGCCAACGCAGCGGACGGAATAGCCGACTACCAGAAGTGGCGGCCGCACCTCGTCTTCCTGGATGTGAAGATGGCCGGCATGGACGGGATGGAAGCGCTCAAGAAAATCCGCGAGATCGATCCGTCGGCAATCGTCGTGATGATCAGCGGGCACGCCACCATTCGCACCGCTGTCGAAGCAACCCAGCTCGGCGCGTTCGAGATTCTGGAGAAGCCGCTCGACACGGACCGAATTCTGGTGATGCTCCGGAACGCGCTTTCGACGGTCGATCTCAAGGAAGAAAACGCGCGCCTGCGACAATCGATCGATGCGCCGTTCGAAATCGTCGGCAAGACGCCGGTGATGCGTGCATTGATGGACAAGATCGAAAAAGTTGCGACGACTCCCGCCCGCGTTCTCATCACCGGCGAAAACGGAACTGGAAAGGAGCTGGTTGCTCGCGCGCTGCACAGGCTTTCACCGCGCGCCACCAAGCCGTTTGTCGAAGTGAACTGCGCCGCGATTCCCGGCGAGCTCATCGAGAGCGAGCTGTTCGGACACATGAAAGGATCATTTACGGGAGCGCTCTCCGATCGAGCCGGAAAGTTCGAGCAGGCGAACAAGGGTACGCTGTTCCTCGATGAGATCGGGGATATGAGCCTTGCCGCGCAGGCGAAGGTTCTGCGCGTGCTGCAAGACAACGTCATCACGCGCATCGGCGGATCAAAGCCGATCTCGGTAGACGTGCGCGTGATGGCCGCGACCAACAAGACCCTGGAGAACGAGATTGCCGCCGGTCGCTTTCGCGAGGACCTATACTACAGGCTGAACGTCGTGCCCATTCACGTGCCACCCCTGCGTGAGCGCCGTGAAGACATTCCGACGCTCGCTCAATACTTCGCGTCGACACTTTCGGCGCGCGAGGGTATTCCCCCGCGAACTTTCACGCAGGATGCGCTCGAGCGGCTGGCAGCACTGGATTGGCCCGGCAACGTTCGCGAGCTGCGTAATACGGTGGAGCGACTGCTGATACTCGCGCCCGACACCCAGATTTCAGCGCGCGACATCGATAGACTTTCGGGCCAGCGCGCGCTCGATGATGCAGGTCTGGCGACACTTACTCAGTGCCGCACCTTCGAAGAATTCAAGGACGCCGCCGAGCGGGCGTTCC
This sequence comes from Gemmatimonadaceae bacterium, assembly GCA_045803975.1. Classification (GTDB taxonomy): domain Bacteria; phylum Gemmatimonadota; class Gemmatimonadetes; order Gemmatimonadales; family Gemmatimonadaceae; genus UBA4720. Next base: position 37,065 of record JBJMOA010000049.1, on the reverse strand, counting down.
TGCTCAACAAGCTGCGCGAATTCGACTGGAATGTTTCGGAGACCGCGCGAGCGGTAGAGATGCCGAGGTCGAACCTTTACAAGAAGATCGAGCGCTATTCGCTTTCGCGGGAACACAGCTAAACCGTCTTACGCAGCATCAACTGACAAATAAATGAAAAAGTTCAGCAACTTCATCGGTGGCAAGTGGGTTGCGCCCGAGTCGGACGAATACTTCGACAATCGGAACCCGGCGGACCGCGGCGACGTGATCGGAAAGTTCCCACTCTCCGATCGGCGGGACGTTGAGCGCGCGGTAGAAAGCGCCAAACGCGGCTTTGCGCTCTGGCGGCGGACGCCGGCTCCGGCGCGCGGCGACGTGCTGCGCGTGGTCGGGGACATCATGACCAAGCGGAAAGAAGAAATCGCCGACGCGATGACGCGTGAGATGGGGAAGCCGCTCACCGAGACGCGCGGCGACGTCCAGGAGGGAATCGACACCGCCTACTACGCCGCGAGCGAGGGTCGTCGCCTGTTCGGCAAGACGGTACCGAGCGAGCTGCGGAACAAGTGGGCAATGAGCTACAGGCGGCCGATCGGCGTCGCAGGTCTCATCTGCCCGTTCAACTTTCCAATGGCGATTCCAACGTGGAAGATGTTCCCGGCGCTGGTCTGTGGTAACGCCGTAATCTTCAAACCTGCGGAAGACGTGCCGCACACCGGCACGCTGCTCGTGGAGATCCTATTGGAAGCAGGGCTTCCAGACGAAGTCATTCAGCTCGTGCACGGTCGCGGCGAACAGGTAGGTGCGGCAATCGTAGACCATCCGGGAATTCCGCTTATTTCCTTCACTGGGTCGACGGAGACCGGCCGCATCGTCGGCGAGACGTGTGGCCGGCTGCACAAGCGCCTCTCACTCGAGATGGGCGGGAAGAATGCACAGATCGTGATGGATGATGCCGATCTGGATCTCGCGCTCGACGGTGCGTTATGGGGAGCATTCGGCACGACGGGGCAACGTTGTACGGCCACCAGTCGTCTTATTGTGCAGAAGAAGGTTCATGACAAGTTCCTCGGCATGCTCGAGGATCGCGCAAAGGCGCTCAAGCTGGGCGACGGAAGGAAGAAGGGCACGGACGTCGGGCCCTTGATCAACGAAGACGCCGTACGAAAGGTCGAGACATACGTGGACATCGGTCAATCGGAGGGTGCCAAGCTGGTGACCGGTGGCGACAGGCCCGGCAAGCTGTCAAAGGGCAACTTTTTTCAGCCGACGATTTTTGCTAACGTCAAGGCGGGTAGCCGGCTGGAGCAGGAAGAGATCTTCGGTCCGGTGTTGTCGGTAATTCGTGTCAAGGATGCTGACGAGGCCTTTGCAGTGAACAACGATGTGAAGTATGGATTGTCCTCATCGATCTACACCCGCGACGTGAACATTGCGTTCCGCGCGCTCAACGAGCTGGACAACGGGATCACGTACGTGAACGCACCGACGATCGGCGCCGAAGCGCATCTTCCGTTCGGCGGTGTGAAGCAGACTGGTAACGGGCACCGCGAGGGCGGCTGGGAGGTCTACGAGTTCTACTCGGAGACCAAGGTCGGGTACGCCGATTTCTCCGGCACCCTGCAGCGGGCTCAGATCGATACGTATCTCGGAACGCCAGACTAACCAACGCGGTAATAAAGGCACCATGGACGGATACGAACAAAAACGGGCCCATGCTCTGGAGCTCGCCAACAAGCGGCGCGGCGGCGGGAAACTCGCGTTCTTTGCCCACTGGGCAAAGATCATTGTGGTCTCACTCGCCCTTTTCGTCGTTATCCGGGCGTTCGGCGTCGAGGCGTTCAAGATCGCCAGCGGAAGCATGGAACACACCCTGTTCGAGGGTGATTTCCTCTTGATCAATAAGCTCGTATACGGGGCGGGTATTCCGGGTAGCGGGCGGAAGCTCCCGGCGATCCATGCCCCGCGGCGCGGGGACGTGGTCGTCTTCACCTATCCCGTGGATCCGCAGCTCAATTACGTGAAGCGGATCATCGGCGTGCCTGGCGACACGCTCCAGATGCGGGACGGTAAGCTGATTAGAAACTGGCAGCCGGTCGAAGAGAACTACATTCAGCGCACGCCCCAAGAGGCCGACCAGTCAGACGACGATTTCCGTTGGCAGAAGGCGTATCTCGTGGGTGGTGCGTCGGTCGAGAATTACCATCCGTCGCGTAACAACTGGGGTCCTCTGGTCGTCCCTCCTCATGACTACTTCGTCCTCGGAGATAATCGCGACAACTCGTCGGATTCGAGGTACTGGGGCTTCGTGGCCGACTCTCTTGTGCGCGGCCAGCCGATAGTGGTCTATTATAGCTACGCGCCTGATACTGGAGACCGGCTGGATTGGCTGACCCGTCTGCGGTGGAAGCGCTTCGGAGAGATCGTTCACTAGCGATCTCTCGATTCTCGAGAGGATGATTCTATCGCTATGAAGGTTTCGACGAATCGGAAATCGACCGTCGACGAAGGATCGCTTGATCAGTACCTGCGGGACATCAGCGTCTTTCCCCTCATCAGTCGCGAGATGGAAGTGGAGCTCGCGAAGCGTATCCGGCAGAATGACCAGGAGGCGCTCGACACACTGGTCCGCTCCAATCTCCGCTTCGTCGTATCCGTCGCCAAAAAATATCAGAACCAGGGCGTGTCCCTGTCCGATCTGATAAACGAGGGCAACCTCGGCCTCATTCGCGCCGCGCACAAATTCGACGAGACCAAGGGGATCAAGTTCATCTCCTACGCAGTGTGGTGGATCAGGCAGTCGATCCTTCAGGCGTTGGCGGAGCAGTCGCGGATCGTACGCGTTCCGCTCAATCGTGCTGGTACGCTGCACCGCATTGGTAAGCGGGCGAGCAGCCTTCTCCAGGAGCTCGGACGTCAGCCGACCAACCTCGAGATCTCCGAAGGAATGGACATCACCGAGGACGAAGTAGCGAAGACGATGATGATCTCGCAGGTCCACCTCTCGCTCGATGCGCCGATGACACCGGGCGAAGACAATCGCCTGCTCGATTATCTGCCCGACAACATGAACCCGACGCCGGACGAGATCACGTTCGAGAAGGCGTTGTCCGAAGCGATCGAGGAATCACTCGCATCACTAAAGGAGCGTGAGTCGAAGATTCTGCGTCTTTATTTCGGTCTCGACGGTGCCGACCCGATGACGCTCGAGGACATCGGAACGCTCTTGCAGATCACACGTGAGCGCGTGAGGCAGATCAAAGAGAAAGCGCTGCTCAAGCTGCGCCACAATTCGCGGAGACGGTCGCTCGAGTCCTTTCTCGGCTGATCGATGCGGTCGAAGTGGACATTCCGCGCAAGCGGCCACGTTGCCGTGCTCGTTCTGTCATGCGTGTTTTCAGCGCGTGAATCGCTGGCGCAGAACAACTGGAACCGATACAAACCGGGCACTCTGGCGGCGGTAATCCAGGAGGCCGACTCGGAAATCCGTGCCGCGATAAAAGAAGCCGGTCCGGCGATATCTGCAAACGACAAGCGACCTAGCAACCATTTCCTCGGCTACGATTATCCGACCATCGCGACGGTGATCTACGTCGGTGACTCCCGTCCCGTTGATCCAGTGCGCCGAGAGCTCATTGCCGCTTGGGGCCGGACCTATCAGAGCGATTCATCCATCGTTGATGATTTCCACCGCGAGTACCTCTTTCGGGAGGGCGACAAACTTCTCTGGCTGCCGGTGCAGGACCGCGTCGCCGAGTTTTTCCCAAAGGAGCTGCGAAGGGGACAGCGGGTCAGCTTGTTCGTAACGTTGTTCGCGGGTCAGTTCGCGAACGGCTCCATCACATGGGCATTTGGCGTAAACGAGTTCAGGTCGCAGCCGATAGAAACGCAGGCTACAAAGCAGAAATCGCGAGTGTCTTAAACGCAACGCGGCGCGGTGATTGCGCTGCCCGTTCTCTGACACTGCAGCAGGGAGCGTCACCATGACACTGAAAGTCACATCGTCCGCGTTTCAGGCAGGTGGAGCGATTCCACCGCAGTACACTTGTGAAGGCAAGGATGTGTCCCCGCCGCTGGCGTGGTCGGGTGCTTCGGAAAAGGCGAAGAGTTACGCGCTTATCGTGGACGATCCGGATGCACCAGATCCGGCGAAGCCGCAGCGCGTGTACGTGCACTGGGTCGTTTACAACATTCCTGCGTCCGCTACGTCACTTCCCGAGAACGCATCGAAGAGCGGGTTACCGAAAAGCGCGGTGCAGGGGAAGAACGACTGGGGGAACGCGGAGTATGGCGGGCCGTGTCCGCCAATTGGCAGACATCGCTATTTCTTCAAGCTTTACGGCCTCGATATGGTGCTCACAGGACTATCCGCGGCGACCAAGGCCGATCTCGAACGTACGATGAAGGGACACATTGTAGATACAGGTGAGATCATGGGTACTTACCAGAAGCTCGGCGCCAAGACGTAATCGGCGTCGACGTTACAAGGAAAAGCCGGATTCGTATTGAATCCGGCTTTTCCTTTCCCGCACACTTCTCGCAAAATCCCCGAACGACTACGCCAGCGATTCCGGGGGCTTGTAGGTCACCGCTCGGCGGACTTCACGACTGGCCTGCGACCTATAGTGAGGCGAGGCAGCCCTGAGGTTTGACGTTCGTCCATTGCTGTTGAACCAGAAATGGCTTACCGCCGATCGTAATGTTCCAGAAGCCCGAGGAATTCTTGGCGAGCGTCGGGCCATAGGTGTAGGCACACTTGTCGGCGTTTTCCCAGCCGTTGACGTCGTACCAACCGTAGAAGAAGCGCTTCTCCCACGCGCTGACGGGGTCGGTGGTCGTCTCTTCGATCTCGTGCGTCATTGCGCTCACCGTCCCGTCTGCACCGACATCTCCATTAGGCGCGCCGTTTTGTGGAACGCATATGTAGTGGTTCCCGTCGGGGTTGTTCGATGGGTGAGCCGGAGTAAAGTCCGCGTCGTAAGGCATTGCTGAGAACTGAACGATCTGCCCGTTGTCGCGGAGATAGGCTGAATGCCATGCACAATACTGAAGGTTATCACGAGAGAAGCCGCCGCCGAGATTGACGCCGGGCCCAGTGAAGACCATGTAAACGGTGCTCGGATTGTAGGTGAGCGTGCCAGCCTCGAAACCCGCCTCGACGAGATTCGCCATGTCATTTGGCGTCACGACATCTCCAGCCCTCGGACTGTTGCCGCTGCTCACGGCCCAGAAGCCAGTGTATTCCATGACATTCTTCACGAACTCCGAGCTGCCGCCATTGTTCTGGTAGTAGGTGGTATTGATGTTCCAATACGACGAGCCCCCGAGGTGATTAAGGAAATAGCCGACGAGAGAGCCATCTTCAGTGCCGGGCCCGCTTGTCCCAACTCTAGGACCGTTACGGTATACCGGTTTCGGTGCGAAGTAGATCGCAGCGATCTTCTGCTCTAAAATCAGGCTGCCACCCCAATACAGAATGTTCGCCTCGGGCGAACCAGCAGTGCCTCCACTGGCATCGCGGCTAACTAAGCCTGTTCCGGAATGGCCGGCAGGAAGTAGGTCTGGGCGAAAGTACTCGATCGGCGCGATCTGGCGCGTCGGGCCTTGCCCGAGCGCGAATACTGCCGATTTGACTTCCATTTGCTTCGGGACTACCGGATTCTCGGTGCAGGCAGCGAGAGCTGCGGTTCCGGCGATGGCCAGCAGGACACGTCTACGCATTACAAAAACCTCCGAATGTTTTTGAACCAAAAGGATGGACCTGAATCTGTTTGAGACTCGGATCCATAGGAGCTACTAAGAGCGCTTAGAGACCTAGGGCGCGCTGAACGTTGATGCGACTGCGGCCGTAAGCTGGATCAGTTGCGTCGCCGGACCTTTGTATCAGCGCCTTGATTCGCTCAGGATTGCCTTTGCCGTTTTCTGCGATCAATAGGGCGGCAAGTCCGGCAACATGGGGAGAAGCTTGGCTGGTTCCGATGAATGGCCAGATGTAATTTCCGGCAAGGCAGTGCGTGGTGAACAGGTTGCCGTGCACTCCGTCGGCAGCCCTCTGAATAATCAGGGTTTGCTTGGCGCAGTAAGCCCACACCCACGAGGCTACATCGAACTGGCTGAACGCAGCTGGCGCTGGATCGCTCCAAGGCCACCTCGACGGGGTAAATCCATGTGCGGCGTCTGCGTTGCCACCCGGCGCTGCAACGTCTGCGCTATTCTGCCCAAAATTGCTGTAGAAGGCGGGCTCGTCTGCTGCACTAGTCCCCAAAGCACTTGCCAGGCGGGGACCCACTGCGGAAACGCAGATCACGTGAGGCGCGTCACAATAAGTCGCAAACCCATTCCCGATACGCTGCAGGTTGATGCTCGAATTCCCAGCCGCAACCACGATGAGCATATTTTTTTGGCGGGCATAGTTGAAAACTCTGTTGATCAGCGCAAGGTCATAGCCGTTCCCCGCCTTCGAAAAGCCCGCGCCGAGGCTCATGTTTGCTACGTCCGCGTTGTGGTCGGCGGCCCAGAGGACACCATTGAGAATGTCGCTGAAACTCCCAACGCCGTTGGCACCAACGACCTTCACGCCAATGAGTGTGGTTTTCGAGGTTACACCGGCCAGCGCGGCTCCTTTGCTGCTCACTTGGGTGGCAACGTTGGTTCCGTGACCATTCAGATCGGTGATGAGGTTTCTGCGTGGGAAGAAACCGACGATTTGATCATCGCTTGGAACGATCGGATCGGACTCGTCCACATCGTGAGTGGTGGTATCGTCCATCCGACCGACGAAATGGTTCATGAATGATTTTGAGCTCGAAAGATCAACGAGGCCGTTCAGATCAGGAGCGTCATAATCAAGGCCTGAGTCGATGATCGCCACTCTCACGGTCGGACTACCAAGCTTTCCCGCTGCCCACGCAGCGGGCGCGTGGATGAGACTCATGTTCCACTGGTAAGCGAAGCGTGCCGCCGAGGCCGGGTTTGCCTGATGCGGCATCACATCCCGGGGAACTTCCGTTGGATCACTTGCAGCCGATGCCAGCGGTCTGTCCAACGCTATCTGGAAGTCAGGTTCGACAACGCCCAGTCCGCTCGCGCGCAGCAGTGCAGCAGCGTCTTCAGCTAGTCCAGACACGACGGCCAAACCTGCTGCTTCATGGTATGAGACTACGATTCCTCCCAATGCGGCAACACGTGCGGAAAAATCTTTCGCAGCACCGTTGCTGTTGATAAGGACTATGTATCTCGCGTTTTCGCCTACGCCCATTGTGAGAGCGGGCCCAATCACTGTCTTGGTGGGAGCGACTGCGAGATCCGTTGAGCAGGCCGCCACGGCGGCTACTGCAAACAGTGAGAGGTACGAATAAACACGGTGCATTATCGGTTCCTTGGGGGGAGTGGCGAGGCGCGGAAGTGTATGAAGCTCTGCTGTAAAGCCGCGAGCGCAAGAGCACGGTTAAAAAAGACGGGCAAACATGTGTATCAAAGCGCATCGTGTCAAGAAAATTCTCGGCAGAATCGCTCGATTTTACAAAACGTGCACATCGTCCCCGCAATCGGTCGACTTCTGACTCCCAATTAGATTACCGCCATGCCCCAACCCGCTTCGTTCGATGTCACAACTGGCGTCGATCTCCAGGAAGTCGACAACGCCGTCAATCAGGCGCAGAAGGAGATCACCCAGCGTTACGACTTTAAGGGGTCTCCCGCCACCATTGAGCTCGATCGGGCGGCCGGCAAAATCGCCCTGACCGCCGAGAACGACTACAAGATGAACGCGCTGTGGGACGTGCTTCAGTCAAAACTCATCAAGCGCGGTGTGTCGGTTAAGAATCTGGATCCCGGCGAAATCAAGCCGGCGGGTGGCGACACCGTTCGCCGCGATGTCGCGCTCAAGCTCGCGCTCGACGGAGACACCGCCAAGAAAGTCGCCGGCGCAATCAAGGACGCCAAACTCAAGAAAGTCCAGGCCGCCATTCAGGGCGATCAGGTCCGCGTTACCTCTCCATCGCGCGACGATCTCCAGGAAGCGATGGCGCTGCTTCGCGGAAAGGACTTCGGGGTCGAGCTGAAATTCGGGAATTACAGGTGACGCGACGGAACCCGCCACCTCACACCGATTCAAGCGCGCAGTGAAAGTAGCAGTGATCACGCTCGGCTGCGACAAGAACACAGTCGATAGCGAGCGATATCTCGCACAGCTCTCGGACTATTCCGCGGAACACACAACGGACCTTGGCGACGCCGACGTAATCATCGTCAACACCTGCGGCTTCATCGATGCCGCGAAGAAAGAATCCATAGACGCGATGATCGAAGCTGCTCGATTCAAGACAACCGGCCGGTGTCAGGCCGTGGTCGCCGTCGGTTGCATGATCGAGCGACATAAGGCCGAGTTGATCGACACGCTGCCGGAAGTCGATCTCTTTCTCGGATCGTCCGAGATGCAGAAGCTGGTGCCAGAGCTGAACGAGCGGGGACTACTCGGTGAGCCGAGCGAAGATGTGCACCCCGGCGTTCGTATTTACTCGGGCGACATGCCGCACGTGCGGTACCTCAAGATCAGCGAGGGTTGCGATCACGGCTGTGCATTCTGCGCCATTCCATTGATGCGCGGCAAGCACCGCTCATTCGCTCTCGACGACATCATTCGGGAGGCGCAGCTCCTCGAGCTTCAGGGTGCGCGCGAGCTCAATCTCGTCGCGCAGGATCTCGCGCACTATGGCCGTGATCGTCGGGATGGGTTCAAGCTACCCGAGCTACTGGAAGCGCTCGTCGCCGAGACCTCGATCCCGTGGCTTAGAATGTTGTATCTCTATTCAGCGGGAATCACCGATCGTCTTCTCGATGTGGTCGCGCGCGAGAGCCGCGTACTTCGATATCTCGACATGCCGATTCAACACGGGTCGGATGAAGTGCTTGCGCGCATGCGTCGACCAGAACGCAAGCGCACGATTCGCGAGCGCGTCAGCAGATTTCGCGACGCTGTCCCTGATGTGGCGATCCGCACCACGTGCATCGTCGGATTTCCGGGTGAGACCGACGAGCAATTCGAGGAGCTGCTAGAGTTCCTCCAGGAGATGCAGTTCGAGCGCGTGGGTGCATTCACCTATTCGCCGCAGGAAGGGACGCGTGCTGCAGAGTATGCCGACGACGTCCACGACGCTGTAAAGCGCGAACGTCTCGAGCGGCTGTCCGAGCTTCAGCGCGCGATCACCGCGGAGAAATACGAATCGCGAACCGGGCGCACTGCTCTCGCCCTGGTGGATCGAACGGACGTGGAGCACGGTACTTCCCAGGCGCGATTACCGTGGCAAGCTGACGATATCGATGGCGTCACGCAGATCGACGACGCGCTCCCGCCAGGTACGATCGTCGAAGTGGCCGTAGAGGAGGTCGTAGACGACTACGATTTCCAGGCATCGGTGATTGGCGTCGTACTACCGGCCGGATCTCCTAAGTCGCATCCGGCGACACGCCAGCTTCCCGTCAGCCAGGCGACGATCGGCAGCTACGGCCGCTAGCATGCGCTCCGCCGACGTGATGGCGCGCGCCCGCGACCTTTTTCCGGGCGGAGTAAACTCGCCGGTGCGCGCCTTTCGCGGAGTCGGCGGTGAACCGATTGTCGCCGCACGTGGTGAAGGTGCGCGGATTTGGGACGTCGACGGACGTGAATACATCGACTTCGTGCTGTCCTGGGGACCACTCGTACTCGGCCACGCGTCGCCGATTGTTCTCGAAGCGCTTTCCAATGCGATGGAGAACGGCACGAGCTTCGGGATGCCGACAGCGCTCGAGGTCAAGCTCGCGGAGCTGATTCGCGCACGGATGCCCCATGTCGAGATGATGCGATTCGTCTCGAGCGGAACCGAAGCGACGATGAGCGCGGTGCGGCTCGCCCGCGCGTTCACGGGGCGCGATGCGATTCTCAAATTCGAGGGCTGCTATCACGGTCACGCCGATTCGTTTCTCGTGCACGCGGGATCAGGCGTTGCGACACTCGGGCTGCCCGATTCGCCGGGCGTGCCGGCCGCGCTTGCCGCGCTCACGTTTACCGCCCCATTCAATGACCTGGAGGCCGCGTCCGCTCTCGTCCGCGACAACAAGCGCGCTGTCGCGGCAATAATCGTCGAGCCGATTGTCGGCAATGCCGGCTTTATCCCGCCCGAGCCCGGATTTCTGGAGGGACTGCGTGCGCTTGCCGACAGCTCAGGCGCGCTCCTGATCTTCGACGAAGTGATGACGGGATTCAGGATTGCTCCAGGCGGCGCCAAGGAGCGGTTCGGTGTTACGGCTGATTTAACGACGTTGGGCAAGGTGATCGGCGGCGGCCTTCCCGTTGCGGTGTACGGCGGCCGCCGCGAAACAATGGAGCGAGTTGCACCGAGTGGCCCAGTCTATCAAGCCGGCACGTTGTCCGGTAATCCCTTGGCCATGGCGGCCGGAATCGCCACGCTAACCACCCTGACACCCGCGCTTCACGGCCGCATCGAGCGACGCACAGCCACGCTGGTCGAGGGTTTGCAAAAGATCGCCGAGGAGCTCGGTGTCCCGTTCGTTGCTGAGTGTGCGGGGTCGATGTGGGGATTTTTCTTCAGCGGCAAACCCGTGCGGAACTTCGCAATGGCAAAGGCATCGGATACCGCGCTCTTTCGGAAGTTCTTTCACGCCGCCCTCGCACGGGGGATTTATCTGGCTCCATCTGCGTTTGAAGCGTGCTTCATGTCAGCGGCGCATAGCGACGAAGACGTGGCGATCGCTCTCGAGCACATGAGGGACGCACTGAAGGAGGCGATTGGTTAAATGAGAGTTCGCGCTCGCACGCTGATCGCGTGCGGAACCATTCTTGGAATTGCTGCCTGCGTGTCGCTCTCTTCGCCACGGGGCGCGGGCAACGTTCCGGTGGTGCGGGGCGTTTACAAGCCGGGAACGACGCAGATCGTTCGGATCGCGCTCGAGACAGCCGCTAAGACAGGCAAGCTGTCAGGAACGTCTCAATGGAGTCTCGTCCGCGGCGATTCCCGCATCATGAAGAACCCGGCGGAGGAATTTCTCCTCGATAGTCTTACTCCCGCGATGCGTGCGGGAGTGGTCGCCGAAGGCGCAAACGGCTCCGCGGTCATCTGGAATGGGAAGCGATACCGCGGCGTGTTGAGAATCGCGCAAACCGATTCCGGATTCCTCGTGGTCAACGAGCTTCCAATGGACTCCTATCTCCGCGGAGTGGTCCCACTGGAGATCGGCAATCGAACGCCTGCCGAGTTCGCCGCGGTGCAGGCGCAGGCCGTCGCCGCCCGCACGTACGCTTACAAGCATCTCAACAACGCGCGCGCGTTTGACATGTATTCGACGGTGCAGGATCAGGTTTACGGTGGTGTCGACGCGGAGAAACCTCAGGCTGACAGCGCGATTACGACCACGGCAGACATCGTCGTGCTGTACAACGGACAGCCAATCTCTACCCCGTATCACTCGACGTGTGGTGGAACGACTGCGGCAGTCACCGAAGTCTGGTACAACCAATCCGACGAACCGTACCTTCGGCCCGTCAGCGATCGTATACCGGGCAGCGATCATTTTTATTGCGACCCGTCGCCCAGATTCAGTTGGACGCAGAACTACGACGCCGCGGCGCTGCGTGCGGTGATGGAGAAATACCTGGCGACATACACGAACGCCCCAAAATCGAACATCGGGAGGATCACCGACATCAGCGAGCAGGGCCGTACGCCGTCAGGCAGGGTCAAGGCTCTTACGGTACAAACGGAGAGCGGGACCTACACGCTGCGCGGAAATGACATCCGCTTCGTGCTCAGAGATCCAAAGGGCGCCATTCTCAACAGCACCTATTTCAATTTCCGGGAAGTCAAAGACAACGGGGAAGTGTCGACCTTTACGATCGACGGGCGAGGTTACGGCCACGGAATCGGGATGTGTCAGTGGGGCGCTATCGGACGCGCGCGCGCCGGACAAAATTTCCGTACGATTCTAGAGACCTATTATCAGGGAACGACGATTGGCCGAATCGCCGGTTAGCGTCAGGGAAACAAAATCCGCTAAAGAAACGGTCCGACTCGGCCTCGTCGGAGCGGGGGCAATAGCGCAGCTCGCGCATCTTCCCGTGCTGTCGAAGATCAAAGGCGCTGAGCTCGTTGCGCTCTGTGACAACGACGGACCCAAGGCGAGCGCGATCGCCGAGCGGCTCAAGGTTCCCGACGTGTTTACCGACATCGAGGATCTCCTGGAGCTCGATGAGGTCGACGCCGTGATTATTGCCACGCCGAATCACCTGCACGAGCCACACGTGCTGCGCGCGCTCAAATCGAAGGTCGACGTGCTATGCGAACGTCCGCTTTCTCTCACCTCGCGTGGCGTGGAGCGAATTCTGGCCGCCGCAAAGCAGGCCGGACGAAAAGTCGTCGTCGGCAATAACCACCGCTTTCGCAGCGATGTGCAGCAGCTCTATCGTTTCCTGCAGGGTGGCGAGCTGGGCCGACTCATCGGAGTGCGTTCGGGACAATACCAGTTCGCGAGCAGTCGAACGGGGTGGCGATTCCGGCGGCCCGAAGCTGGCGGTGGCGCCTTCTTCGAGCATGGCTATCCGCTCGTGGACCTCGCGCTATGGGTCGCTGATTTCCCCGAGCCCGTTCGCGTCACCGCCCACATGGACCGCGCGCGTGGCACTAACACCGTTGAAGACTCCATGATCGTGCACCTCGAGTGCGCCGGCGGAATCAGCTTCAGCTTCGACGTGTCCTGGTCTTACGTCGGACAGGAAGAGCGCTGGTGGTTCGAGGTCTTGTCGGGACGCGGCAGCGCACGGCTCGCTCCGCTGCGGGTTGTGAAGATGCTGAATGGAAAACCAACCGACGTGTCGCCGAGCGGCGCTGCGGCGCGCGAGAGCGTGTTTCTCCAGTCTTATAGGGCGGAGCTGGCGCACTTCATCGCGGTTGTCAATGAAACTGCGCCATACGATCCGCCGGACGATCAACTCGCCGTGATCAAGTTGATGGAAGCGATCTACAAGGCTGCGGAAGACGGCAAAGAAGTCCGCCTATAGGTCGTTAAACGGTACACTGCCCACCACACCGCGAGATTGATCGGCAGGCCAAGCGCGATAATCTCGCCGTTGTTCTGATCGAGAAATGGCAGTCCCTGCAGCACGAACGCGAGTAGACAAACGACCGAGATAAAGCCGGCGATCTTGATCGTTCGCGAGATCGCGCGCCGTCCGTAAACGGCGAGTGGAATCAGAACGACGAGCGCGATCGACAGCGGGTTCAGTTGCATCAGATTCTCGTTGCGGCCCATGAAATGGTGCTTCGTGAAGAGCCACGCTATAACGAGCGCGACACCGCAGAACCCGGCGATCAGGCTCCACAACGTGGCAAGCGACGTTGCCGCGAACAGGGAGACGCCGCTCCCGTGCTCGGCGGTTCTCACCAGAATCACGATCAACAGCGCGTAGAACAACCCGATTCCTACGAAGAGCGGAAAATAATTCGGCGCCGTCGCAGGCTCGGGCGAGCGCCCCGCCGTAAAGATCGCCGTCTCCGAGCGGACAAGCGGTATCGGCGCTCCGATGCTGTCCGCAACGTTCACAGTGCGGAGATCGTTCGCCATCCGAACAGGGAGGAACATCTCCTGCCACACGGAGATCGGTTTGTCCGCCGGACGTCCGAGAGCGAGTGTGACGCCAGCGTAAAGCGGAATGTCACCCTTCATGAGACGCTGCGTGTGCCAACGAAACGTGCCGGGTGTCTTGCGCGACACAGTGCCGGTCTGGAGCTGCCCGCCGAGCGCGTGGTCCAGGGCATCCCGTAGTCGCGTCGAGCAGTTGTCCAGGTAATAGTCGTAGCGGTAGAACTTGTTTTGTGGAAGCGCGTTCCATCGCACAAAGTCACGCAGCTTGACGCGCTGCGCGGGAGAGAGATTGAGCTCCTGGGCCAGAATCGAGCGATCATGCTGCTGGTAGTACTGGAGCATTGCTCTCAGCTCGATCGGCTCCATCCAGTAGCGCGTGTCGCCAGTAAGAAACCGACGGAGGAAATGGGGCTGATTGAAGTCGAACATTCCCCAGTTGTACGTGGTGTCGGTGCCGCGCGCGCGATCCTTGATCCAGATCGCGTTGTGACCGAAGCGCTCCCAGACTTCGTCGCCCCAGCCGAAAGTCAGGAGGTAAACGGTGAGCTCGGATCCCGGCTCGATCGGCGGCGTCGTCGCCGTTGGGATCTGGGGAGCGGGAGCGGGAGCATTCTGCGCGTCGAGAGTTGCAACAACTGACAACGCGACAAGCGCGCACAGGAGACGCCATGCTTTCATCGTCGAAAGATGCACCGTCAAAGCCGTTGCGAGGAAGGATAAAAGAAAAGGCTCACCACTTCGGTGAGCCTTTTGCGTCGGCAGATTCGGTTGGTTAGCGACTCTGTGCCGCGACCTTCTCGTTCTCTCGATCGCGCTGGGAATTCACGTTTCTGCCGGAATTTTTTGCGCTCGACTGCTGGTTGGACGTACCGCCCGTTCCAACCTGCGCTTGCTGCTTCTGTCCCGTTGCGCCGATCTGGATCCGCTTGGGCTGCGGCAGCGCAGCCTTCGGGATGCGCAGGCTCAGAACGCCGTTCTCGAAGTCGGCGTTGATCTGATCTTCATCGATGCCTTGCGGCAGCTGGAAGGTTCGCATGAACGAGCCGTATGTGCGCTCCACGACGTGGTACCGGTTTTCCTGGCCCTCTTTGCGCTCGGTCCGCTTTTCACCGCGAATTGACAGCACGCCGTTGTCGGCGGTGATCTCCACATCTTCCGGCTTCATACCGGGCAGCTCCAGCTCCACGCGGATCTCGTTGTCGTTCTCCTTGATGTCGACCGCCGGTGTCCAGGCGTTGCCATCCCGCGCGAAGGTGTCCTCGAACAACCGGTCGATCTCGCGCCGGAGCCCGAAAATCGGGGAGCTTGTCGTCAGGCTGTAAAGCATTTTCGTCTCCTGTTGGTTGAGGTTTTTTCCCTGTGTCGAGGGACAGGATGCGGCAATGCGCATACCAACCAGAGTTTGTCATTTTGACAAAGCAGTTGGTCGGTTCGGCAACGGCTCGGTCAAAGTTGCAGCGCTTGTGAGACTACGAACTGCGGGCCAAGTGCATTGCGGACTGCTGACTAACTACGAATTGGGGAACTGACTGCGGACTAATTGCGGATTGGGGAACAAACGACTCGAGAGGTTCCGACTAGTCGGAAGGCGAACGCGTCCGCAGTCCGCAGCAGTTTGTGTCCCAATCCGCAGTAGGTCTCCCAATCCGCATTTAGTCAGCGATGCGCAGTGCCGTTGGTTCGCAGTCCCGCAGCCGTGGGTTATCAGTCCGCAGTGATACTCGTTAACTTGTTTGTCGAGCCGGAGTTAACTATACTTCTCAGCTACACCAGAACAACGAAGAGACGCCAAATGAAGCCCGATATCCATCCCGTTTACGCAACGGCCACCGTCAGGTGCGCTTGCGGCAATACATACCAGACCAGGTCCACTCAGGCAGAGATCCACACCGACATCTGCGCCCAGTGCCACCCCTTCTTTACGGGCAAGCAAAAGCTCGTCGATACAGCCGGACGCGTTGAGCGCTTCCGTCAGAAGTACGGCAAGCAGCCTGCTGGCTCCAGCTCGGAAAGCTGAGTCTACGCGACCGGCTCAGGGACGCCATCGAGCGTGCCGCTGAGGTAGAGCGAGAGCTCTCCGATCCAAAGACGGTAAGAGACCAGCAGCGTATGGCAACGCTGGGGCGCGAGCACCGGCATCTCCAGCCGCTGGTCGAGATGGGGCACAAGCTTCAGAGATTCGAGCAAGAGCTCGCGGAAACCCGCGAGCTCGTCGATTCTGAGGACCCTGAGATGGCGCAAGAGGCAAAGGCCGAAGCGCAGCGTCTCGAGAAATCGATCGACGATTTGCTCGAGCAGATCAAGCCCGCTCTCGTTCCCCACGACCCGCTCGACGACCGACCTGCAATCGTCGAGATACGCGGCGGCACGGGCGGCGACGAAGCCGCGATCTTTGCCGCCGATCTGTACCGGATGTACACGCGCTTCGCCGAAGGACGGCGCTGGCGCATTGAGGTTATCTCGCATTCCGACGGGACGCTCGGCGGAATCAAGGAAGCGATCTTCAAAGTGAAAGGCGAAGGCGCGTATGGGGCGATGCGCTGGGAGTCCGGCGTGCACCGTGTCCAGCGCGTACCCGTCACTGAGAGCCAGGGTCGCATCCATACTTCGGCTGCCACCGTCGCGGTGCTTCCCGAGGCCGAGGAAATCGACCTCAAGATCGAGGACAAGGATTTGCGCATCGATGTCTTTCGGTCATCAGGCCCGGGTGGCCAGAGCGTCAACACCACTGATTCCGCCGTCCGCATCACCCACATTCCGAGTGGGATCGTCGTCAGCCAGCAGGATCAGAAGTCCCAGCTCCAGAACAAACTGAAAGCAATGGAAGTCCTCCGTGCCCGGCTCCTCGACGCAAAGATCGCCGAGCAGGAAGCAGCCCGCGCGCGCATGCGCAAGACGCAGGTTGGTACCGGCGACCGCTCCGCAAAAATCCGCACCTACAATTACCCGCAAAATCGCGTCACCGATCATCGCATCAACCTGACTCTCCACGAATTGACGAAGGTGCTCGACGGGGACATCGATCCGTTTGTCGAAGCGCTCAAAGTCGCCGACGTCGAGGAACAACTCGGTGAGTAGCAGCGGCACTCCGTTCTTCCGTACTACAATGGCGATCGGCACCGTTGGCGATCTCCTCACGGGTTGCACGGCGATGCTCGAATCCGAGGGGGTCGACGAACCGGAGCGGGAGGCGCGCGAGATCGTGGCCGCGGTGCTCGACGTGCCGAAGTTCTGGGCCGCCGCGAACTCCGTTGCAGACGCGTCTCCCGAAGTTGCCCGCGCCGTAATTCGCGCTGCGATGAAGCGCGCTCGTGGGGCGCCGCTGGCGTACGCGGTGGGACGCGCATCGTTCCGTCACCTCACCCTGGAGGTCGACGAGCGAGTGCTGATCCCGCGCGTCGAGACGGAAATTCTAGTCGAGCGCGTGCTCGACCGTTGCACGTCTGGCACGCGCGCCATCGCCGATATTGGGACGGGCTCTGGCGCGATCGCACTCTCGCTCGCGTTCGAGCACGAGTTCGAGCGCCTCTTTGCCACCGATATTTCACTGGACGCTATCCAGGTCGCCGCGGCAAATGCCGCTTCACTTGCCAAAGTTCTGAAATCGACTGTGGAATTTCGTCACGGCTCGCTGCTTGCGCCGCTCAAGGGCGAGAGACTGGACGCGATCGTCTGCAATCCTCCGTACATCAGTTTTGCCGAGATCGCCGAGTTGCCTGCTGATGTTCGCGATTGGGAGCCGAGCGTGGCGCTCCTTTGTCCGCAAGATGGCTTGGCACTCACGCGTGATTTGGTTGCGGAGGCGCCGAATGTCCTTGTATCGGGCGGAATGATCGCGCTCGAGGTCGACACCCGTCGTGCGGGAACTGTGGCTGAGATGGTCGCGGTCGATGGGCGATACGCGGACATCGAAGTGCTGCTCGACCTCACAGGCCGGGAGCGGTTCGTGTTCGCGCGGCGCATCTAACGCAGGCGAGAACAGAAGCTTCGCGCGGCGCACATCGCGTTTCGCGGGATTAAGGGAGAGGGGATGCTCGAAGACAAGGCGAAAGAGCTGGGTAGGCTGATCGGGCAAAGTCCCGAGTATCAGACGCTCAAGCGGTCAAGTGAGGCTCTGAACGACGACCGCGAGGCGGTCGTGCTCCTCCAGCAAATGGAAAAGCTCCGCGGAGACGCGCAGCAATTGATCCAGCGCGGCGAAGAGCCGACGCCGGAGATGGAGCAGCAGCTTGACAGCATGCTCGAGAAAATCCAGGGGCAGCCCGCCTACCAGCGCGCAGTCTCTTCCCAGGAGAACTTCGACAAGCTCATGCTGCGCGTGAATCAGTGGATCATGGACGGAATGAAAAAGGGCGCGGCCAGCCCGATTATCACGCTAACCTGACGGCCGATGGCGCGCGGAAAACTGATAGTGTTCGAAGGCCCCGAGGGCGCCGGCAAGACTACGCAGGTCCGGTTGCTCGCCGAGCGGCTTGCATTGAGCGGTATCTCGTGCGTAGCGGTGCGCGAACCGGGCGGCACGCCGGTTGGCGATGACATCAGAGAGATTCTCCTTCATCCCGAGCAGGAAATCACCGCGGCCACCGAGGCATTGCTCTTCATGGCGTCCCGCGCGGAGCTCATCGCGCGCGAAATCCTGCCAGCGTTCGTAGAAGGGACAATAGTCCTCATCGACCGATTCTTTTTGTCGACATACGCGTACCAGATCCACGGGCGGGGACTATCGGAAGCCGAGATTCGGGCCGCGAATCGGCTTGCTACCGGCGGACTGATGCCAGACCTGACCTTGCTTCTCGACGTGTCCGCGAGCGAAGGGCTTAGCCGCGCCGACGCCCGCGGCTCGCGCGACCGAATGGAGCAGGCCGATGACGAGTTTCACCAGCGTGTCAGCAGCGCGTTCCGTCAGTTCGCCGATCCGAAATGGCAGCACTCCCATCCCGAGTGCGGACCAATCAAGTTGATAGATGGAACCGGCGACGAGATGACGGTCCAGACACGTGTGGTCTCGGCTCTCGCCGCGACCTTCCCGCAACCTTTTGGTGCCATCAGCGGTTGAACACTTCATGAAGATCAAGCTTCCCAGCCCATCAGCGCAGGCGCGCACGATCGTGGTCGCGGGCACGT
The DNA here is from genome assembly GCA_045803975.1 of Gemmatimonadaceae bacterium. Lineage (GTDB taxonomy): Bacteria > Gemmatimonadota > Gemmatimonadetes > Gemmatimonadales > Gemmatimonadaceae > UBA4720. The sequence continues at coordinate 18,324 of JBJMOA010000049.1, read as the reverse complement.
GTCTCGGCGCGCTCGTGACCGGTGGTTGGCTGCTGCAGCAGGGCGCGCGCAAGGGAACCTTCACGGCTTTCGAGGGCGCGCAACTGTTCGAGAACGTCCTGCGACGTGTCGAGAATGACTACGTCGATCCGGTCACGGATTCGGCGCTGTATCGGAAGTCGGTCGACGGGATGCTCTATGAGCTCCGGGATCCGTACTCCACGTTTCTACCACCCGACCGATTCGCCAAACTCAACGAGAGCACGTCGGGCAATTACGCGGGGCTTGGCGTCGAAGTAGATGTGCGCGACGGCTGGCTCATCGTCGTTGCACCATTGCCTGGTAGCGCAGCCGAGCGTGCGGGATTCCAGCCCGGTGACCGTATCGTCGAGATCGGCGGCAAATCGACAAAAGGCTGGACGAACGAGGAGGCGTCGAAGGTACTGCGTGGAAAGCCGGGCACCTTCGTTGCGCTCAAGCTCGAACGTCCGGGGCTAGCGACACCCATCGAAATCAGAATGCAGCGCACGACGGTTCACCAGAGTGCGGTGCGGCGAGCAGCTCTGCTAACTGACGGTGTTGGATACGTCGATCTCAAGGCCTTCAGCGATTCGACGGCGAAGGAGCTCACCAGCGCGATAACCGCCCTTCTTGCCCGGGGGATGAAGACTCTCGTTATCGATCTTCGCACTAACCCAGGCGGGTTGTTGACCCAGGGAGTAAGAGTAACGGATCTCTTTCTCAACCCCGGGCAAAAGATCGTGAGCATGCGCGGCCGGCTTCCCGAGACGAATCGGGAATATGCTGACACGGCAAAGCAGCGGTGGCCGCAGCTGCCGTTGCTCGTTCTCGTCGATGGTCGCAGCGCGAGCGCCGCCGAGATTGTTGCCGGCGCTCTGCAGGACCACGATCGCGCCGTGATTATCGGGACTCCAACTTACGGAAAGGGCAGTGCACAGAGTGTCATATCATTTGGTTCGGAAGGCGGGCTGAAAATCACCACTGCACGTTGGTTTACTCCAGCCGGACGATCGATTGCGCGGCGCCTTTCCGGTGATGATGACGGTGATGACGCGCTGCCACCCAAACGTGAGCGATTTCATACCGACGCCGGGCGCACAGTCTACGGTGGCGGTGGAATCACGCCCGACGTGATCGCCGGAGACAGCACGACCCCAATCGCGGAAGGCGACTTCATTCGCGCGCTCGGCGCGAAAGTCGGCGCATTCCGGGATGCTGTCGCCGACTATGCGCTTTACCTCAAGGGCACGGGCGCAGTCGCCTCGCCAGATTTTGCCGTTACCCCAACCATGCGTGAAGAAGTTTGGACCAGGATGAAGCAACGAGGGATCGACGTCCCACGCAGCGCCTACGATGAGGCCGAGCCACTCGTCTCGCGAGTTATCGGGTTCGACATTGCCCGCTACGTCTTCGGCAGCGACGCCGAGTTTCGGCGGCGCGCGTCGGTCGACAAACCGCTGCTCAAGGCGCTCGAGCTTGCGCGCGGAGCGAAATCCGAGCGGGATCTTTTGCGAAAGGCGACGGCGCAGGCACCTTCTCCTGATAGTGTCGAAGCGCTAAATGAAGATGGCGGGGCGGAATAGCCGTGGGCGAGCGCGTATTCATCATCGGCCCCGGACACGTTGGGCGCGGACTCTTCCGCGCCTTTCGTGCATCAGGGGTGGACATTGTCGGCCTTCACGGTAGGCGTCCGTCCGGTGTTGCGACCTCGAGCGGAAATATTCCCGCCGAGGTCTCAGGCGCGAATGTCGTCGTCTTATGCGTCCGTGACGCGCAACTCGACGCCGCTGTCCACGAGGTGCAGGCCGCGGCCGCGGACGGCCGCATTCAGCGCGGGACGGTTGTTCTGCACACCTCAGCGATCGCCGAACCGCTCGGTTTGGCGGAGCTCACGCAGGCAGGATTTCCGGGCGGAACGTTTCATCCGCTGATACCGTTCAGCGACCCGGATGTGTCCGCCGAGCTTCTGCGCAAGGCGTGGATCGGAATCGATGGCGAGAACGCGGCCAAGAATGTGTCGCGTCGACTTGCTGGGTACCTCGGAGCGCGGACGTTGGAAATTCCAGCCGGGAAAAAACCAGCGTACCATGCGGCCGCGGTCATATCGGCGAACTTTCCCGTAGTACTCGCATCAGTTGCCGGCCGTCTCCTGCACGACGTCGGCATACCGGATTCGAGCGCGTATCAGGCTGTGGAAAGCCTTATGAGCGGCGCGCTAACGAACATGAAGCAGATGTTGCCCGACGATGCATTGACTGGCCCGGTCGTGCGCGGCGATGCGGAGACGGTAGGGAAGCACCTGCGCGGCTTACACGACCACCCCTCGGCGCTCGCAGTTTATCGCGCGCTATCGTCCGCTGCGGCGGACATTGCCGCGAGGCGTGGAACCGATGCCAAAAAATTAGCAGCGATTTCGGGATTACTCAGAGCGGCGGATTAGCGCCCTACCGCGTCAGGCGTCAGAACGCGCCGCTCAGTTTGGACTGGTCTACGACCTTGACCCCTTTCGGCGCCGAAAACCTGAATGCTGAGCGATCGAGCGACGGGTTGGCGGTGAACTTCGTCACCACGACGTGCCGCTTCAATCCGTTCGCTGACTCGACGTCGAACTGCCTGATACTCGAGTCGTTGTCGTCGATCCAAACCTTGGCGCTCGTGAATCCGGGGTTGGCGCGTTTGGGTACGAGAGTCACGACGTGCGTGGCGCGACCTCCGACAGTCGCCGTACCTGCCGACGAAACCGTGAACCGGGCACGCGGAGAGTTCAGAAACTGCGCTGCGGGATCGATGGTGCTCGCGTTATTCCCGGTGTACGGCATCCGAACGACCTGACCGGGCGCGCTGCTCGGTAGATAGACCCACAGCGTCGAACCATCAGCAGCAACACGATCGCCGCTGTCGAAGTTTATGCTGAGCAGATTCGGCTTCTTCCGCAGGATCACGCCGGTTGTGGTTTGTGTATTTCCGGTAAGCGGATTCGTGAGTGTCTGCCGAAACTCCGCGCGCATGCTGTTCAGCCGCGCGTAGGCAGCGGCGGCGCGATCGATGATTGCGTCAGCGCTCTGCGCGCTTGCCGGACCGGCAAAGGGCGTCGCGAGTAATACGGCTGCAGCAAGGTAGCTTAGTTGTCTCATGACTCCGGTACCCGGCAGAGCCTATGCCGTTCCGCCCTTCGCGGAGGGAACGGTGCGTCCGATTGCAGCGGCGACTGCGCGGAGCTCTCCAACAAGCTGTGTGAACTGATCGGGATACAGTGATTGCGCGCCGTCAGAAAGAGCCCGATCAGGCTCTGGATGCACTTCGATGATCACGCCGTCGGCGCCCGCGGCAACGGCGGCGCGCGCCATGGGAATTACCTTGTCGCGCAGACCGGTACCGTGACTCGGATCAGCGATGATCGGCAGGTGTGACAACCGGTGCACGATCGGAATGGCCGTCAAGTCGAACATGTTGCGCGCGGCTGGATCAAAGCTGCGCACACCGCGCTCGCACAGGATTACCTGTTCGTTGCCCTCGGCGAGAATGTATTCCGCACTCAGTAGCAGATCATTGATGGTCGCCGCCATTCCGCGCTTCAGCAGCACCGGTTTCTTCATTTTGCCGACCGTCTTGAGCAGCGAGTAGTTCTGCATGTTGCGCGCACCGATCTGGATGCAGTCGGCCATCTCGCCAACGATGTGTGCGCCCTCGGAGTCCATCGCTTCAGTCACGATCGGAAGACCCGTTTCTTTCCCTGCGCGCACCAGCAGCTCGAGACCTTTCTTGCCCAGGCCCTGGAACGAGTACGGCGAGCTGCGCGGCTTGAACGCGCCACCGCGCAGCGCATTCCCGCCTGCCGCCTTGACGATCCGCGCAGCCGAAAAAATCTGCTCTTCGGATTCTACGGAGCACGGACCTCCGATTACGATGACGTTGTTGCCGCCGACCGTGACCCCGGGCGCGAGATCGACGACCGTGTTCTCGGCGCGCCATTCGCGCGACACCTGCTTGTACGGCTGGGTGACGTGGATGATCTGCGCGACGCCGGGTAATGCCTCGAGCCGGGACGCGTCGACGCGGCCATCATTTCCGACGAGGCCAACCGCCGTGCGCTGTGCGCCCGGCATTGGCCTCGCCTCATAGCCCATCTCCTGAATGATACTGACGACGCGATCGACGTCTTTCGCCGTCGCGTCGTGCTGCATGACTACTAACATTTACGCAGTAAGCGGTGCTGGCTCGGCGGCTTCGGCGGGCTCGTCGTGCAGCGTTGGTGTGTGCGCGGGATGCGCGGGGGTAATGGTCTCGTCGACAGTGCGACCGCGCATGCGCACGCTCACGAGCGACGATACTCCTGGCTCCTGCATCGTAACGCCGTATACCGCGTCGGCAGCTTCCGTGGTCGTGCGCGGATTGTGCGTGATCACGATGAACTGGGTCTTGTTCTTGAAGCGATTGAGCATGCGCACGAAGTGTCCGATGTTCTGGTCGTCGAGTGGGGCATCGACCTCGTCGAGCAGGCAGAACGGACTGGGCTTCGTAAGAAATATTCCGAACAGCAGCGATAGAGCAACGAGGGCTTTTTCGCCGCTCGACAGCAAATGGATTCTCTGCGTGCGTTTGCCGCGCGGCGAGGCATGGATCTCGATGTCGCCCTCGAGCGGGCTCTCCGGATTTTCCAGACGGAGATCGCATTCGCCGCCACCAAACAGCGTCATGAAGATGTTCCGGAAATTCTCCCTCGCGCGCACGAACGTCTGAAGGAAAAGCTCACGGGCGGTTACGTCGATTTCCCTGATTGCCTGCTGGAGCGAGTTTTTGGCCGCGTTGAGATCGTCACGCTGGGCAGTGAGGAACCCAAGCCGCTTCGTCTCTTCCTCGTGCTCTTCGATCGCAAGCGGATTCACCGGACCAAGGGCGTCCAGCTGCTCGCGCACTAGTGCCGCTTCGGTTCGAAGCGTTTCGTCGTCGAGCTCCAGGGCTTCAGCGCCGGCGAGTAACTCCTCGACGGGCTTTTTCCATTCTGCTTCCAGACGCTCGCGAATTGCGGTGCGACGTCCCGAGAGCTCTGTGTAGCGCAGCTCGGCGGCGTGGAGCTCGTCACCCAGTGCCGTCGAGTGGCGTCGCATTTCGCCAAGCGCGTGTTCATCGCTGGCGAGTCGCTCGTCGATCTCGTGAACCGCGCGCTCGGCATCGGAGAGCAGCTGCTCCGCATCCTCGAGGGTGGCCTGTCGCGCGTCGAGGTCGCTCTGCCATTGCGAGAGCTGCTCAGTGAGATGCGAGTCCGCACTGGAGAGCGTCGTGAGCTCCAGCTGCAGGGATTCGAGACGACCGGTTGCCGATACGAATTCCTCGCTCAGGTGTCGCTGGCGGTCTGAGGCGACCTCGAGCTGCGCCTGCGCCTGCGCACGACGAATCTGACTCGCGGTGCGGTGTTCGCGTGCTTCATCCTGGCTTTGTTCGGCCGTCGAGAGCATCTCGCGCGCCGCGACGACTGTCATTTCCTGCCCGGCAATCCGCGCCGCGATCTCAGCCGCGCTCGCTGCAAGGGCTTCGATACGCGCGCTCGTTGCCGCCTCCCGGTCGGCAAGTCGCTCGATGAGAGCGCGCGCCTCCGCTGCGTCGCGTGCGGCGCGTTGGTATTGTCGTGCGAGCGTAGCGGAACGATCAGCCGTCTCTGCGCTCGCGCGCGCCGCGAGAGCTTCTGCTTCCTGTGCGACGATTGATGCGCGCTCAGCAGATGCGAGCGCGGCACGCTCGAACTCCGCGGCGGTAGCGGCGATATGGCGCGCACCAGCGCTATTCGCGACCGACTGCTTCAAATCCGCGATTTCCGCGCGACGACGCAGTGGTCCCGGACCGGATTCAGCAGCGGGCAGCCAGATTGCTCCACGCGCGTCCACAAATGCGGTACCGCTCTCCATCGGCGTTACTCGTCCGAGTAGAGCGCGCACCCACCCTTTCGCCAATGACGACGATTCGACAAGCGCGTCGAGACCTTCGGTGACGTCGCTGCTTTCCGTCGCCGCCCCGTTCAGTGAATCCACCGGGAGCAATAACAGCGGGCCTGGTGACGTCGACGAATGCCACGCGCGCACAGCTTCGGCGACCGCGCGATCGCGCACCAGCACCGCGTTCACCGTTGGCCCAAGGTATCGTTCTACAAGTGCCGCCGCATTCGCGTCGGTACTTATGAAATCGCTGAGCGGCCCAAGGACTGCTCCCTCACCGAATATCCCGCGCTCCTTCAGTAGCCGTGCGGCGGCGGGGGCGAGGCCAACGCGCTCGCGGTCCAGCCCCTCGAGCGCGTTTAGCTTCGCGCTCAGGGAGGTATACAGCTCCTCGGCGCGCATTAGCTCCGCTCGTGCTGCGCTTTCGCGCTCACGCGCTTCCTGCAGGGCAGCGCGTGCGTCGTCCGCGGCGTTGCTCGTTTCGGCGACACGCGCGATCGCAATTGCCGCGGCGTCTTCCGCAGCGGCGAGGGCGCGGCGATCAGCCTCAGCCGTGTCGAACAGGTGAGTCTGCTCTGCTTCGAGAGCCGCTCTCCGCATTGCCAATTCTTCGCGCTCACGCTCTGCGCTCTGGCGATCCAGCTCCGCTCCGTGAAGCTCTTCGCGCAACGCACGCAGCGATTGCTCGGCTTGCTCCAGGTTCGAGCGCGCGACGCTGAGTCCTGCGCGAACCTCTTCCTCGCGACGTGCGTGAGCTTCTAGCGACTCCTCGGCAGAGCGTAGCGCGGCCTCGAGCTCGGATAGCTCGGTCACCGCGCGGTCCAACTCGCTGCTCACGCGGCCGGCAACTGCATCGCCCTCGCGACGCTCTTCTTCGGCTCGCTCCCGCCGAGACGTTGCGTTACGCAGCCTCTCCTGGGCGACTGCAATCTCACCGCGAAGCTGCTGCACGCTCTCCCGCTGATTGGCGACGAGTCGTGCGAGTTCAGTACGCCGTGCCTCAGCGCTCGTGCGCTCGTTGAGAGCGGCATCGCGCGCTGCTTCGGCGCGGCGAAGACTCTCTTCCTCAGCGGGGACCGTTGCGCGGAGCTCGGTCACACGCTGTTCGAGCCGGGAAAGCTCGTCACGCCAGGCGTCCATCTCGCGCGACGCGTGGGCGACCTCGAGAGTGAAGCGTCGTGCGGTCAGCTCCGTGTACCGTTCGGCACGCTTCCTTTGTCGGGCCAGCGAGCGCACCTGACTCTGCACCTCGGCGATCAAATCGTCGATCCGTGAAAGATCGGTAGTAGTCTCCTCGAGCCGGCGTTCAGCGCTGCGCTTGCGATCTCGGTAGAGGCCGATGCCCGCCGCCTCCTCGAATAGCTCGCGTCTTTCATCGGGACGATCGGAAAGCAGCGCGTCGACCATTTTTGCTTCGATGACGACCGCCGAATCGGCGCCGAGGCCGGTGCCCCTCACCATGTCGTGGATGTCGCGCAGGCGACACGCCGCTCCATTCAGGAAGTAGTCGCTCTCCCCTGAGCGGCTGAGCCGGCGCGTGATGACGACTTCGCGAAACGGAATATCGAGCGCGCCATCGTCGTTCTCGAAATGCAGCGAAACTTCGGCGAGATTCACTGGCCGCCGTGCAGACGAGCCCTGGAAGATCACTTCTTCCATCTTCGCGCCGCGAAGCGCACGCGCACGCTGCTCGCCCAACACCCAGCGCACCGCGTCGGAGACGTTCGATTTGCCGCAGCCGTTCGGACCCACGATCGCCGTGACGCCGGGCTCGAACACCATGTCCGTCTGATCGGCGAACGATTTGAATCCGTGAATCTCGAGTTTCGTTAAACGCACTAAGGCGCTCTCCCCGTTCGATAAACGAGTACAGGCTTGAGTCCCGCGCTACGCAACCTTCTGCCCAGCTCCGTCGACTGATCGGCTTTCGTAAAGGCGCCCGAGTAAATCAATGCGCCTCCGTCGTTCTGAATCAAGGCGTAAACTGCGATCCCGCGGTCCGTGTATTTCTGGAGGGCGGCGCGAACTGCATCGATGATGCCGCCCTGCGTGGCGACGCTGTCGATGACGAGCGCCAGCGGCGCCCGCAAGACGCTACCGGCTGAATCGGTGAGAATGCCCGAGTTGCGTAAAGCGAGGAGCAGAGAATCAGCCTGGAATCTCCGGGTGTACGCACCAGCCGTCACCTTGTACCATGTCGATCGCTCCGGGTCGATTGGAACAGGCGACACCGCTGCGGCAGGAAGCGCCGCGCCATTTTTCCTGACGAACAAGTTAGCACCTTCCGCAGTGTTTGCGACCAGCAATTCCACGGTAAATTCGGCAGCTGACGCCGAGTCGCCGGCGTTTGCTGGGGGCGCCACATATTCAGGAACCGGGCGGGGTGGCAGCCGAACTGGCGCCGCGATTCCCGCGTTCCGAACCGGCCGTCGAACGGATGGTCCCGCCCTCGCCATTACGACCGCCAAGCTCAGCCCGGCAACAATGAGTAGTGCTACCGCCGCTACCGTTGGGTAGAACCAGCGCTTCTGCTTCCAGCTTGCCGCGCGCTCGCCGAGGCGATGGAGCGGAATCTTCAGAGTTGGCGTTGGCGATGGGACGCGCGCGAGAACGAGGCCGGATGGCGCGGCGGACAGTTCCGGATCCTTCACCAAAACCACTCCGTCGATCTGATCGATCAAATCGCCGAGTCGCGGGGAATCGCTTCGCGCAACCAGGAGAAGAAGCGCCCCGAGCTTGGAGAAACCCGCCGCTAGCTTCTTCCACCTCGCACTGCGAAAGATCTCCTCGCCGATTACCGGGTCGGTGCCGCTTGGCATCACGTAAAGGTTCGGCGCACCTTCGACTTCGTAGCCGATCTTGTTGAGCGATACTCCGTAGAGGAAGCTGTCGCTGATGCCGTGGGGATCTTCGTCTTTGATGAGCGATCGAAGGGGTGGGAGATCGCCGACCAGATCGGCGACGACCGCGCGACGGTGTTTCGCTTCCGCGCGCGCTATGCCAAGCGCGACGTGGGCAGCCGCAACGGCATCAGAGGACGTGATTACGATTGCGGAGTAGCTGCCAAGCAGTGATGCGATCTGGCGTCCGGCGTCTTCCCATGCTACCGGGCGTCCGCCGGAGGCTCGGCCGTTCAAGGGGATCCCTCGTAGATCCAGTATTCCCGCTTCGACGCGCGAGCGACCTTGAGAGCTTCATCTCGCGTCGGGTAGGGTCCCATCACCACGCGGTAGATGGGTGAGCCGGCCGTAGTAGTCGTCGCAACGTGGGCTACTTCGTTTCCGACCCTGATCACCCCAGCGAGCTCCTGTGCCTTCGGCTCGCTGAGCAACGCGGCAAATTGAACCGTGAATCCGCTCGAGGCGGGGCTGGATGTTAGCGGGACGGTGGTCGGCGCTGTGTCCCTTGCGATCGGCGTCATTGGTGGTCTGGTCGTGTCCGACGGAGTCGAGCTTGCCGCGAGCGAGTCGGTACCAGCGCTATCGCTTGGGAATGTCACAGGCTGATCCAGCCCCTGCGCTCGCGGACGAAACCCATCCCAAGCGAAGAAATACCAGAAGTCTTTTGCGCCACCGGCAACAGTGGATTTCGCGGCCAGCTTATCGGGATCCATCAGCACCACGTCCTTCGCGCCGAGCAGGGCAAGTTCGCCGTCCGGGGTTACTGCGGGAAGGTCCGTCTCCCATCGGGTAGACACAGCGCCGATGAGGCGGTTCATGCCGATTGCGACAACCCAAACCGAGTCAGACTTTGGAAAGCGCGCGAGAAGATAACGACCAAGCGGGTCCATCCGCAGGTCGAGGGGCGGCGCGGAAAGAGCAACGGCAACACTGACGCGGCCGCTATACCGATCGACTACCGAAATGCTGCTGTCGCCCATCGTCGCCAGGTAAATCCTGTCCCCGCTCGGCGTCGGCGCGAGCGCGCGCACTGTGCTCTCGAGCTGGACGGCTCCGACTGGCGAAAGATCTTTCACCTTCACCCCGATTAGTCCGCTGTCGATCGCAAAATAGACGCGGTCGCCAACCTGAGTTCGCACGGCGCGACCCGAGAGCGGAATTACGGTGCTGTCCTCGATGACGTCATCGGGCGGCCGAACTTTCCAGACGAGTGTCTGCGCGCCCTTGTTGGCAGCGACGACCAGCTCACCGGTGGGTTGCGCGAAGACCGCGCGCGCCGGCACAGGAGGCTTGAAGTGCCAGTCGCCGCCATTCGGGTTCAGCCGTACTATCTCGCCCTTGGAATTGATTCCGTAGATATCTGTGCCATTGGCCGACGACAGCGACGTCAGTTTTGCCTTCGACGCCTTCGCGACGTCCGTCTCTCTCAGATCGATGCGGCCGGGAAATCCTTTTGCGTCGACGAAAGCGATCGTTCCGGCATCCGGATCGAAAGCAAGCACGCGGTCGAGTGGCGGAGCCTCGTCGAGGGTCCACACCACCGAATCGAGCTTCGGGTACGCATACACCCGGCCGGTTCCTCCCCCGCGTGGAACGCGGAGGAGTAGTGGCTCGGGGCCGTGCCCTTCTGCTAGCTGAAGATTGGTGCTGTCAGGCGCTGCCTTCTCATTTGTGCAGGCTGCAGAGAGCAGCGCCAGCAGTAGGAGGCGACGCAACGGTTAGTAGCTCGCTCCCAACGAGAAGGTCCAGTTCGGTTTCCGCCCACCCGACATCGGTCGCGCGTAATCCCACCGCAGGATCGCGAGGTTGAACAGATTCACGCGCAAGCCCGCGCCCCAGCTCGTGAGCGGGTAACGGTCGGTGTCGGGATCGTTGTCCTCAGGCGCGCGACCGAGGTGCGGCGTCTGGAATTTGCTCCAGGCGAGGCCAGCGTCGTAGAAGATAAGTCCGTCCACGGGCGGCAACCCGAAGCTGCTCCCCACATCGAAACGACGAATAATCGGGAAGCGCAGCTCGGCGTTCGCAACCGCCACTCTGCTGCCGGCGAGCTGTGCGTTGTTACATGTTGAGGCTGAACCGATCACTGAAGTGCAATCGGCGAAGCTGAAGTTCGCACGATCGTACCCGCGGACAAAATCCGGCCGCCCGATGTACTTCGGGAAGAATCCTTCGTCAGGCCCGACGGCGACCGACGACAGGAATCTCGTGGCGAAGGTTAGCGTGTTGAAGATTATCGGATCGTAGCGACGGTAGTCGGCGAGGAAATCGCTAAAGTTGATTTTGCCGAGGCTTTGCGACGCCTGGAACCGCATCCGGCGCCCGATCACCGGACCGGTCGTACCGAAGAGCGTGTTGTCGGACACGAACGCCGTCGATGGCGTCACGTAGTTGATCGTTGGCAGCGACAGGATGTTATCGAACTGAACCTCGTTGCAGAACCCAGCCCCGTTGCAGTCCTGGGTAACGGCGATCACCCCTTGAGCAATGCTGTTGAACTGCGCGCCCAGCTCCGCACGACTGAATCGGCTGAAGGGGTATTGGCCTGTCAAAAAGACATCTCGCACTACATAGCGGAGATACTGGGATTCATAGTGAACGATTTGACCGCTCCCCTGTATCGAAGTCCCGAGCGGGACATACACCGGGTCCTGCGAAATGCCGGTTGTATACTGAAGGCGATGGCTCAGATTGGCGTACCCTACAAAAGCGCTCGCATCACTTAGTCTGCCATAGACATTCCCGGCGACGGCGAGCTGGTGATTGCCGAGCAGATCGCTGAATACGAATGCCGTGCCGCCGGAGAAAGTGCCGTAATTCGGCGTGTACCCCACGGATGGGTCGGCGATGTAATCGGGATGGAACGTGGCGTGGTACGGACGCTCCTTGAATCGGCTGGTATCGGGCAGACCAAACGCTGGATCCGACATCAGAACGCCGATGGTCGGCGGTAGATCGGCAACCGTCTCCTGTGCCGGGAGCACCGAAGACTGCCGCGACCCTGCAGGTGCGCGGTAGGTCGACGTCGGCTCGCCGGCGCGCGGCCTGAGCATTGTGGAATCAAGAGGAGAGCGAATGGTCGACGTGTCCCCGCCCGGCAACCCGGCGACAGCGTTCACCGCTCCTGGACGGAACGCGGTGCGCTTGAGCGAACGTGGATTGTCGATCGTCCACACCGTGTAGTCGCCACGCTCGAAATTGGTGTAGGCGAGCCGGTCAGCGGTACGCGCCCAACTTATCGCCGGACTGTACTCCGTAATGGCCGAGACGCCGCCGAGCACGTTGGTGAGCTGATAATGCTGGCGGTCGGTGAAGTCGAAGAGGAAAATGTTTGGTGTTCCGGTTCTGTCGGAGATAAACGCGAGCTGTCGTCCATCGGGCGACCACGCCGGATTCAGATTGAGCCCGCCCTGGCCCGGTAACACGTCGATCGCTCCGGATGCGAGATCCATTACGGCGATCCGCCATTTGGCAAACTTCAGAAGCGGCAGGTTTGTCTCCGGCCCTCTGTCAGTCGCAAACGCGAGCTGTTTTCCGTCGGGCGACCAGGCCGGCTGCATGTCGCCGTATTCGTCGTTCGTCAGCTGACGCAGGTTCTTGCCGTCGGCATCCACGATGTAGAGATCAGTAATACCGCCGTGGGTGCCGCTGAAGGCGATTTGCCTGTCGTCGGGCGACCACACGGGACTCCAGATGGCGTCGACGGATTTCAGATCGATCCGCCGCTTCACCGATGCGCTGGCGACATCCATCAGGTACATCACGTCCTTGCCTTCGCGCTGAGCTGTGAACGCCAGCATGCGGCCGTCGTTCGAGAATGAGCTCTGTGAGTAGAGAAGTCTGAGCTCCTCGAAGTTCGGATTGAGAGTGCTCTCGACCAGCCGTTTGATCCGCTTGCCGGTGCGGGCATCGGCGAGCCACAAATCGATGAACAGCTCACCGCGCTTCTGATTTCCGTTGGACAGAAACGCAATCCGGTTTCCGTCGTTGGAGAGGGAAGGCGCAAGGAAGATCTGGCCGCCGCTCCGCTTCTCGGTGAGAAGCGGCTGCGAGAAGCTGCGTGGACGATCCAGCGACGCGGCCTGCGGCAGGTACTTCGTGTTCATCGCCTCCCGCCAGTCATCGCTCAGCTCGTGCAGCGTGAGTCCGAGCTGCCTCTGGAATGCACGCGCGATTCCCAGCGTGGTCGCGTTTTGAAGGATCTCACCGACCGCGGCGTCACCCCAGCGCTCGCCGATATACTCCCATAGAGCCTCGCCGTAGCGATAAGGGAAATATTTGTCGGGACGCTCCGTCATCTGTTCGATGGTCGGAAGATTTCCGTTGACAACGGCATCGCGAATCCACGATGCGGTCAAGGTGTGGCCAGGCCCGATGGACAGATATTCGGCCATGCCCTCCATGAACCAGAGAGGCGGATCGATCTGGTTGAGCGTCTGGACATTCGCGCCGGCCTTGCCGCGCGCAAAGATATCGTACTGGAACTCGTGCACCATTTCGTGCGTGAGCACGTGCTCGAAGCTGCCGAGATCTCCGCTGAACGGGAGAATCATGCGACCGCGTTGATAGTCCGTAACACCGCTCGTTCCTTCGCCCAGGTCGCCGGTGACGTTGTTCTGGCCGAACTCCGAACGTGACGCGAAAAGGATGATCGGTTTCTTCTCGCGGAACTGATGATCCAGAACTTTCGAGAGACGCGCATACGAACGCTCGGCCATGCGCGCCGCGTCCATCGCACCGACGCGCTCCTCGGGATAGTAGTGCACGAGGTAGTGCTCGGTCTCGATCACTCGCCAGTCGAAGTGCTTGTACTGCACCTGGTTCTGTCCGAAGTACTGCTGCGCGTCGAGGCGAGCGCCGAGGAGCAGTGCGACGGTAACCATCGCGATCCGAGCCGCTTTCATTGTTACTCCTGTGGGTCCAACGCCACTGTTTCCGCATCGCTCCAGAGTCGCTCTATCTGGTAGAACGACCGAAGCGTCGGATGGAAGATGTGAACTACGAAGTCGAAATAATCGAGCAGCACCCAGCGGCCCTGCTGTAGCCCTTCCGTGTGATGCACGGTCAATCCCGCTTTCTTCATCTCTGATATCACGTGCTCGCCGATCGATCTCACGTGGGTATCGGAGGTCCCGCTCGCGATGACGAAGTAATCCGTCATGTCAGTGACGCCGGCCAGATTCAGGATGACGACGTCGTTGGCTTTCATATCCAGACAAAGCTGGGCGGCGCGCTGTACCCTTTGCGCACCTTCGCGGGCGGTTACAGATGGTAGGGATGTGGCCATGCGGTTCGGTGAAGGTTCGATGGTGCGGCCTCGAGCGCCGCACCTCTGCTATGTAGCTTATCTGACGCCGGAAAGTTCCGTGAGGGGTTCAACTAGCATTTCGCACGCCATTTTGGCCTACACGAAAAGACCTGGCCGCGCTGTTTCGGCGCGCGGCCAGGTCTTGCCGGTTTGGACGCTACTGCTTGATGACCCAGACTTTGATCTCGGGATGGACGTCGGCGTGGAGACGAATTGGAACGCGATAGACGCCAAGCGCACGAATCGGCTCATGCAGGTCGATCTGCCGCTTCTCGACGTGGAATCCCTGCGCTTCGAGCTGGTGCGCGATGTCAGAGGACGTTACCGAGCCGAAGAGCTTCCCTTCGTCACCGACACGCGCCGAGAATGTCAGCGAAACCTGCTCGAGTTTTGTCGCGAGCTCGGCTGCCGAGCCACGACGCTGCTCCTCGGCCTGCTCGAGACGTTGGCGCTCCTGCTCGATGCGTTTCCGATTGCCGGGAGTAGCCTCGTAAGCGAAGCCGCGCGGCAACAGATAATTGCGCGCGTAGCCGGGTGAGACCTTCACGATATCGCCGGGATGACCGAGTTTTTCGACAGCCTGCCTGAGTATGACTTCCATTGGGGAATTCCTTCAGTGATCGTTGAGAGCGAATAATTCTAGCACAAAGGTGCGGTGAATCGTACGGTCACGTTGCCTTGGCTCGGTTGCGGATGTCGAGCCATGTGTCGCCAAGGCCCAGCGCGAGCGTAACGATGACGAACACCTGCGGAATGAGGCTGAGGATGAAGACGAGCAGGTAGCGCCCGCGCGCCATCCACGCCAGCACGCCTGTCCCGCGAATGAGATATAGGGCGCCAAAGAAAAGCAGCAGATTGTAGCCGGCGTTTCTGCCTTCCGCGAACGCGGGCAGAAGACAGAGTGTCGCGCCGACGGCGAGCCCCCACACGAGCTGATCGTTGAACCGAAACTCGATCAAGGGACTCAACGCGGGCCCGATCTTCACGGGAGAGAGCCGCCGATATACGCCCCAGGCGAGGGCAAGCGCGGCAAGTGACTCGAGGGCCAACAGCGCCGGCAGCAACGAAGCAGCACGCGAAGGAAGGTTTCGCATCATCGCCTCGCTTTCATCGTTCCACGTGTCGAGCATTGGGACTTTCGCGGCGAGTTCTTTCCATTCGGGTGTATCCATCCCCGCCTGAAGACTCTCGATGGTTCCAGAAATTCTTCGGGAGAGCTCCTCTCCAGCCGCGTGTTGAAATCTTGCAATTCCACTCGGTGCCGAGAGCGCGATAATGAACCCGATGGCCATCGCCAACGCGACGGCTGCTAGCGCTCGTGGGAAAAATGAAGTCGTAGTGCTCCACAGACACACCAGGCCAAAGCTCGCTGCCAGCAGGATTGCCCAGCCACGGGCCATCTGGTCGTATTGGCTACCGGCCGGCCCAGCGGGCTGGAGAAGCATCCACACCGACAGGACGATCCATATTACAGCGAGCGCTGCTCGCCCTCCTAGCTTCCATCCGACGATGGACGAGACCGCGAGAATCGGCACCAGCAGCAGCAGCGTCTGCCGGATCGGAATCAATGCCTCGAAGAAGGGAAGCGAGGGAAGGACGAGAAATGCGGCCAGTCCCCAGAGAAGCGGCCGCCACGATTGCTTTCTCGCTGCTGTCGTGGCGGCAGCGGCCATTTACGCCTGGTGCCCGCGAATATACGGGATGAGCGCCAGAAACCGTGCTCGCTTGATCGCCGTCGACAGCTGACGTTGATGACGCGCGCACGCGCCGCTCAACCGCGACGGAAGAATTTTCCCCTGATCGGTGATGAAGCGACCAAGCGTACGGTCGTCCTTGTAGTCGATCCAGCGCACGCGGCTCTCGCAGAACGGGCAGCTCTTTTGTGGTCTTCTCATTGATTAATCCTCGTCGTCGTCATCGTCATCACGGCGGGTTGCCGCGGCCAGTTCTTCCTCTGATTGCGGCGGAGCACCGACTTCGTGCTCGTGCAGCGTGATCAGATAGCGAATGACTCCGTCGTCGAGCTTGAGTGCGCGCTCGTACTCGGGCAGCACAGCGGGCTCGATTTCGAATTTCGAGACGACGTAGTAGCCGTTCTCGCGCGGCCCGATGGAGTAGGCGAGCTGTCGCCTGCCCCAATGCGTGACTTCGGGCTGCTGCTTTGCGGCGAGCAGTCCGTTAAAGCGGTTGATTTTGTCGTTGATAGCGGCGTCTTCGAGAGTCGAGTCGAAGATGTACACCGCCTCGTAGGTGCGAGGCACTGGCAATCCTCCTTTTGGTCGTAAACCGCCCCCCGCTGGTTGCCGAAGCAGGAGGAAGGTGTGAAGGCCACGGCGTGGCCGTTGTGAGAGGGAGAAAGCTATCCGGTTGGCAGCGCCAATTCAACCGCTCGCCGCACGGCTGCGGTCATTGGCGGGGACACTCTTTATGGCCGTTGGAGGCCGGTTCACGTTTCATTGTGCGCCCTCTCGGAGGTTACATGCGCAGAACGGTACGAATTGCCGGTGGAGTGATTGCGGCGGCTGCAATCGCGGTGTTCGCGGTGAGCTGCGACGACGACGACACGACCGGGCCTGGTGCCAAGACCTATGTTGCCAACCTGAATGCGGCCGCAGAAGGCGCAGGCCACACGTCGCCAGGCAGCGGCGTGTTCACGTTCGTCGACAACGGAGATGTGATCAACTGGACGTTGGATCTCACCAACATCACCAACGTCACGGCGTCTCATATCCACCTTGGCTCCGCGACCAACGTCGGCACGACCGCCGGTCCTGTGATCATCAACCTCTTCCTTCCCAATCGGCCGCCTGAGACAGGTACGCTCAACGGCCGTGTTGCAGAAGGGACGATTACCAACGCCAACAACTCCACCGTGTCGCTGGATTCACTGCGGGTGCTGTTCAACAATGGGAACGCCTACGCGAACGTCCATACGACGGCGAATCCGACCGGGGAAATTCGCGATCAAATTCACCCGGCGCCCTGAACACGCGACTAAACGTTGAAGCGGAACAGGAGTACGTCGCCGTCCTGGACGACGTACTCCTTTCCTTCGGACCGCACCGCACCCTTCTCGCGCGCGCCTTTCCAACCTTCGTTGCCGACGAAGGAATCGTACGACACAGTCTCGGCGCGGATGAATCCGCGCTCGAAATCCGTGTGGATCACAGCCGCCGCCCTGGGCGCGGTGTCTCCGCGGTGAATAGTCCACGCGCGGACTTCCTGCTCACCGGCGGTGAAGTACGTTTCGAGCCCAAGCAGCCTATAGCTCGCGCGAATGAGTCGGTCGAGTCCCGCCGACTCCAGCCCGAGCGACGAGAGAAAATCGGCACGATCCTCCCGGGGAAGCTCGGCCAACTCCGCCTCGATCTTGGCGGAGAACGGCACAACCTCGGCTTGCTCACCACTCTTTTTAACCGCCTCACGAAGCGCGCGCAGATGCGGACCCTCTTCGCCAGAGAGCTCAGCGTCGCTCACGTTCGCGGCATAGAGAACTGGTTTCACCGTTAGCAGGGTGAGCGGGGCAAGGATAGCCTTCTCCGCCTCGCTCAACCTCGCTTCCCACAATCCTCGTCCCTCTTTCAGGAATCCGTACGCTTTCTCGAGAACGGGTAGTTCCGCGAGCGCCTCTTTATCGCCGGTACGCGCGGACCGACGTGTCTTGTCGAGGCGCTTTTCCAACGATCCGAGATCGGCGATCGCCAGCTCGAACTCGATGACGTCGCGATCGCGCACTGGATCGACGGCGCCCATCACGTGCGTCACGTCGGGGTCCTCAAAGCAGCGGACGACGTGAACGATCGCGTCGGTCTCGCGGATATTTGACAGGAACTTGTTGCCGAGCCCTTCGCCTTCGGCCGCACCCTTGACGAGGCCGGCGATATCGACGAACTGCACGACCGCTGGCACAGTCCGCTTCGGCTGGACGATCTCGGCCAACTTGTCGAGGCGCGGATCCGGGACTTCGACCATCCCGACGTTTGGTTCGACGGTACAGAAGGGATAATTCGCGGCGTCAGCTTTGGCAGCAGTGAGCGCGTTGAAGAGAGTTGATTTTCCGACGTTGGGTAGGCCGACGATTCCGAGTTTTAGCATTTCGGGGAAGCTAATCGAACTGGCATCTCAATACTGAAAGCGTTGACTGCAACTGAACGGGTGCGAGGTGTGAGCAGGACCTTGGTGAGGTGCG
>JBJMOA010000048.1:0-46942 GCA_045803975.1 Gemmatimonadaceae bacterium | reverse complement strand
TTCGCGAAGACCCTCGCGGATAGCGCCGGATTTCCTGAGGTACTCTCGTTGAGCGGTTTCAGCTACATCTTCTTCGCCGAGAACTATTGCGGGGCGGTGCCGATCAGCAAGCAGCAGCCGGACGGGTCGTTCACGTTCGGCGCGGCGGAGAACACCAACACGCTGCTCGACAGCGCGATCTCAAAGTTCAATCAGGCTTTGGCGATGCCGAGCACCGGCACGGGCGCGCCGCTGACAGCGACGATCAGGAATTTGGCGTCGATTGGAAAGGGCCGTGCGCTCCTCGACAAAGGAGATTATGCGGGGGCGGCAGCGGCCGTCTCCGCCGTCCCGACGACGTTCCAGTACAATTATCTCCACTCGGAGACATCTGCACGCCAGAACAACGGAACGTGGTCTCTTACCTCGAGTGTCGGACGTTTTGGAGAGGCTGACGCAGAGGCAGGGATAGGCCTCCCGTACGCCTCGGATGGAAACCTCAAAAAAACGACGGGTGTCATAGACCCGCGCGTTGCAGACAGTCTTGCCAGACGAGTGTCCGGCGGCGTGGTAAACACAAAGGGCTTCGACGGCGCTACCGATCAGATGGTGCAAGCGAAGTATCCGCTCCGCTCGTCGCCAATCACTGTCGCCGATGGAGTGGAAGCACGATTGATCGAGGCGGAAGCTGCTCTCAACGCTGGGGATCCCGCTGGTGCTTTGACGATCCTCAATGCGCTGCGCAGCAACGCCGCCCTTCTTTCGCTGCGTGGATATCCGGCCAACTCGCTTGCTCCGCTCACGCTGCAGCTGACAACTGCTGCGCAAGTGGACCAGTTGTTCAAGGAGCGCGCATACTGGATGTACCTGACGTCACACCGGCTTGGCGACCTTCGTCGTCTGATCCGGCAGTACTTACGGCCGGTAAACTCGGTCTTTCCGAACGGGCCTTACTTCAAGGGTGGGACGTACGGAACCGATGTGAACGCTCCAGTTCCGTTCCAGGAACAGAACAATCCGGAGTACGTGCCGGGAGCTTGTAAGCAGAACGAAGCATAGAGGGATGGGGGATGGGGATGGGGGATGTGGGAAGGGGGAAGCGACAAGCGAGAAGAGGGAACTCTATCCACCCGACACATTCGAGTTGCAATTCAGTTGTCGCGATCTGCGATCGCTCGGTCCGTTCAGATTTGAGCTGCCGCGGTCGGGAGTGATTGTGAATCCGCTGCCTGGAGTTCCGGGCGTGCGAATCGTGATCGTTCCGTTCCGGTCAGTACGATACCACGGTGTTCCCGCGCGTCTGTAAATCGCCTTTGCCTGGGTGTGCATATGGCCGTACTCGTTGCGCGCGCCGACTGATACCAGAACCCACTGAGACTTGGTGACGGCGAGATAGCCCGGCGTGACGCCGTTACAGCTGCCATGGTGATCGGCCTTGAGAACATCGACGCGCATACCAGGGTTGCGATCATAACCGGCACGCCGGAACCAGTTGATTTCGTCGTGCTCGGCGTCGCCCGCGAGCCACATTGTAAACGACGCGGAATCCGGTCCGACGATCTTGACTGCCGCTGATCGATTGTTGGCGGTAGCAGCGTGCGGCAAGGGCGCGAGGATGTGAAGCTTCGCGCCTCCGGTCATCGTGATCGTGCATAACGGCCGTCCGTTGGAACACGGATCATCCGTGTCGCGATAAATCAGGCTGTCGCGGTCCATCCGAGACAAAATCGAGTCGCGAAGACTGGCGAGGGTAACTGCCGCAGCAGGGTCCTTGTTCTCGAAGAAATAACGCACGTGGATGTGTCTGGATGTCTTGAACAGCTCGCGCAGTCCGCTGTAATGATCGAGGTGCTGGTGCGAGAGAATCACGACATCGATCGTCGAGTTGTTTAGTCCGAGTGAATCGAGATACCGCCCGAAGACTGCAGGGCTGGGCCCACCATCGATGATCACGCGGCTCTGCCCGTTCTGGATGTAAGTGGCATCTCCCTGGCCAACATCCAAAAGGCGGACGACAAGGTCTTTGGTGTCGGTACCAGAGGCAGAGTGACGCTCGATCACGAACGCACTCGCCACCAGTAGGACTGAGAGAATACCGGTGGCCCTGAAAAGCGGCACTAGCTCACGAGCTGCCTGAGAACGGCGCGCACTGGCGCCGCGTCCAGAGCCATGAGCTTTAGCGGGAAAGCCATGAGCTCGTACATCGTCGGCGTAACGCGACGCAGATCGAGATTCTCGAGAATGACGGCGTTCGACGAGAAAAGCATGTTGTGCACCGGAAGATTCTTGCTGTCACGTGGGTCGACAGATGGCGCATCGACGCCGAGCAAACGCAGGCCGCGTCCGAGCAAAGTGCGCACGCACGACTCGGACAACGTGGGCCAGTCCTCGGGGAAGGCCCCCGATGCAATCGTGCGACCGGTTCGAAGCAACAAACGCTCTACGAATGGCAGCGACTGAATCTTTTCGAGCTCTTCGATGTCGATCTGCTTCTCGAGGCTCGAAACATCGACGACAATCGCCGGACCAAAAAAAGCGTCGAGTGATAACTCATGAGAGCCAGACCAATCCTCACGAACATGGAGAGGCGCATCGGCGTGCGTCCCGATGTGCGGGCTGGATGTGAAAGAGGAGACGTTCACGCTTGCGCCGGCGCGCATCGACGACGCCCAACCGCACGTAAAGGGAGTATCACCCGGCCACTCAGGGGTGTCGGGGTTCACCATCACGCTGATGTCGCGGAGAGCGGGTTCTTTACCGTTCACTTAGCGGGATGAGGGATGAGGGATGAGGGATGCGGGATGCGGGAGACGCCAAGATCCTATCATCACTTCCCCACAAGTCTCTTCGCGGTATCCACCATATGGTCTACGGTAATTCCGAGATGCTTGTAGATCTCGGCGGCTGGAGCCGACGCGCCGAATCGTTCGATGCCCAGAATGACGCCGTCGTCGCCGACCCATTTGTACCACGACATCGGATGCGCCGCCTCCATCGCGATGCGCTTGATGCCTCTGGGCAATACGCTGTCGCGATACGCCTGGTCCTGCCGAGCAAATAGCTCGTGGCTTGGCATGCTCACGGCGCGCGCGGGGATGCCTTCCGCCTCGAGTTTCTTCTGCGCGTCGAGAATGAGCGCGACCTCTGAACCGCTCGACATCAACACGATCTGGGGAGCAGCGCCGGCCGGATCGGCAAGCACGTACGCACCGCGTGCCAATCCGCTCGCCGCGGCGTACTTCGACCTGTCGATGAAGGACAGCTTCTGGCGCGTCAG
Source organism: Gemmatimonadaceae bacterium (assembly GCA_045803975.1). Classification (GTDB taxonomy): domain Bacteria; phylum Gemmatimonadota; class Gemmatimonadetes; order Gemmatimonadales; family Gemmatimonadaceae; genus UBA4720. Next base: position 43,686 of record JBJMOA010000048.1, on the reverse strand, counting down.
CACCAATGCGACAGGACCTTCTTTGTGCTTGAGCGCGGCACGCCACGCTTCCGCGGTCTCCGACGCATCGGCTGGCCTGATGACGGTCATGTCGGGAATCGCGCGCAGAGCACTCAGTTGCTCTATCGGCTGGTGCGTGGGGCCGTCCTCGCCGAGCCCGATGGAGTCGTGGGTGTAGACGTAGATGACGTGACGCTCCATGATACACGCCAATCTCACCGGCGGCCTCATGTAGTCCGAGAAGATCAGGAACGTCGCCCCGTAGGGAATGATTCCGCCAAAGAGGGACATCCCGTTCATGATCGAGCCCATTCCGTGTTCGCGAATTCCGAAATGGAAATTGCGGCCAGCGTAATTCTCGGCGGAAAAACTTGGCTCGCCCTTGATGATCGTATTCGTCGAGCTTGCGAGATCGGCCGAGCCTCCCATAAGCTCGGGAATCTTCCTGGCGATTGCGTTGATGACGACGCCCGACGCGGCGCGACTGGCGACATTGCCATCCTTGGCGGTGAAGACAGGAATCGCATCTTCCCAACCGTTGGGCAGCTCCCCTCGCAGACGTCGCTGCAGCTCTTTCTCCAATCCTGGATTGGCAGCTTTGTACGCGTCGTATGTTCTCTTCCAGTCGTCCTGCGCTCTTGCTCGCTGCTTTCCGGCATCGCGCCAATACCGAAGTGCTTCGGGCGCGACGTAGAACGCCTCCTGTGACGGATAGCCGAGAGCCTGCTTGGTCAGCGTGATCTCGTCCTGACCAAGAGGTGAGCCATGCGCCTCGGCGGTGTCGTGCTTATGTGGGCTGCCGTAGCCAATGTGTGAGCGAACGACAATCAACGACGGCTTCGATTGTTCCGCCTTCGCAGCATCGATCGCGTGGTTGAGTGCGGTGAGATCATTCGCATCCGCTACGTGCTGAACGTGCCAGCCGTATGCCTCGAAGCGGCGACCGGTATCGTCGCTAAAGGTGAGCGCGGTATCGCCCTCAATCGTGATGTGATTGTCGTCGTAAAAACCAATCAGCTTGCCGAGCTTCGCGTGTCCGGCGAATGACGCCGATTCGTGCGACACTCCTTCCATCATGTCGCCGTCGCTGGCGATGAAGTACACATGGTGATCTATGATCTTCTGATCGCGATTGAAGACGGCACCCATGTGCGCCTCGGCCACTGCCATTCCAACCGCATTGCCAACGCCCTGACCAAGTGGCCCGGTCGTGGTTTCTACGCCGGGCGCATACCCGTACTCCGGATGTCCGGGCGTCTTGCTCTCCCACTGTCGGAACTGCTTGATGTCATCGAGACTGAGATCATAGCCGGTCAGGTACAGGACGCTGTACAACAGCATCGATGCATGTCCGGCCGACAGCACGAATCGGTCGCGGTTGAGCCAGCTTGGATCGGCGGGATTGTAGCGGAGGTGCTGGGTCCATAGCACATATGCGAGCGGCGCAAGCGCCATCGGAGTGCCGGGATGTCCGGAGTCGGCTTTCTGAACGGCATCCATCGCCAGAACCCTGATCGCATTGATGCAGAGGTCCTCGAGAGAACGTCCCGAGCCTGATGGGGGCGCAGATGCCTCTGACCGTGGTGCCGTCGCCGTATCGGTGGGTTCAGACATTATGTGCGACGATAAGAAATATTCGTACGGTGACGGAGCGGGAAGACACGGATTTCATCTGGAAACTAGCTCATACCCGCGCACGTTGTAGTGCAAACCAGTCAGCCGCTTCGCGCACTTCACTCGGCAGCAAATTGTGGGCAGCTAACTGCCATTTGAGGGTCACGTCCGCGTGCGCCGACTGGAACAGATCAACCAGGCGCTCGACGCTCGTCGTCGGGACGATCGGGTCCATTCGTCCGGCTGACAGGAGGAGAGCGGAGCCACTCAGATCTTTGTTATCCTCGGGTTCGTAGACGAGCATCGGTCTGAACAGAACTGCTCCCTGCAGAACTCCGGGCTCGATCAGCATTACCGTTGACGCGACGTTGGCGCCATTTGAATACCCGAGTGCGAAGACACGGCTTGCGTCCAGTCGGTAAGTGACGACGGCGGCCCGAATGAATCGCGCAAGCTCCTCCGCCCGTGACCGGACCTCTTTCGGATCGAACACGCCTTCTGCCAGTCGCCTGAAGAAACGCGGCGCGCCATTCTCGAGAACATTTCCGCGCGGACTAAGAATCGCAGCGCCTGGTGCGACGGCCTGTCCGATCCCGATCAGGTCGTTTTCGGTGCCACCAGTTCCGTGTAGAACGAGCAGCGTTTCACCAGACGGGGAATCGGCTGGAACGAAGCGGTGGATGAAGCCGAGATCAGTCATGCGTTAGGGCCGCGCAGCTCGAGGGGGGTGTGGATGTTCGGCAGCAGTGCTTCGATCTCAAATCGCCGTGCTTCGAGCCATTCCGGTAGCTTGAGCGACTGCCCGAGCGAATCGCCTGGCTCGTCGACGGTGAAACCGGGACCATCGGTCGCAATCTCAAAGAGAACGCCACCTGGCTCGCGAAAATAAATCGATTTGAAGTAATCACGGTCGAGTTGTGGCGTGACGTTGTAGCCGAGGGAAGCCAGCTCGGCTCGGACCGCCATCTGCTCGACGTCATTTGCACAGCGGAAGGCGACGTGGTGGACCGTGCCGGCTCCCATCATGCCTGGCCAAATACCGGGCACACAACGAAGATCGACGATGGTGCCCGGACTGCCATCACCACTTGCGTAACGGAAGATGCTTCCCTGTTCGCGGACGAGATTGAATCCGAGGGTGTTCATGAGCAGCTGTCCGGTGAGCTCGTTGGCATCGAGCCAAAGCGTGACGGAATAAACGCCGCGGATCGCGTGCTCGGGCGGCACTCCGGCGCCGGACCACCCAGGTTGTGTATCTACCGATGGGTGAGCGACCAGCTCACCCATGAAGCCTTCGTGGTCCTTGAAGGCGATGACGCGCTCGTCCTCGTAGCGCGCGACGGGCTGGGCAAATTCGACGCGCTTCTTGATGAGTCGCTCGATCCAGAATCCGACCGAGCTCGGAAGGATTGAAAATGATGTGACAGCGACCTGGCCGCCGCCCTGACGTCCGCGGCGCGCGTCGGGCCACGGAAAAAAGGTGAGAATAGTGCCCGGGCTTCCAGTTTCACTGCCGAAGTAGAAGTGATAGGTAGTCGGGTCATCGAAGTTCACGGTTCGCTTGACCAGTCTGAGGCCAAGAGTGCCAGCGTAGAAATCAAGATTTCGCTGGGGATCGCTCGCGATGCCAGTAACGTGATGAATACCCGCTGTGCGGAAACTCATCGTCCCATTTCGGCAAGAATTTCAGGCAGCTGGAGCGGCTTTCGCTGCGTCTTAGCGCCTTTTTTGCGTCTCGCGTTGATCCGTGCTGGTGCGAGGAGATCCGCGCTCACCACCGTAGCCGCTCTTGTGCTCGTTCGGATGCGATGGAACGTCTTCAGGGTTGGGTTGTCCCGAACGTGTACCTGGGTCACCATCGCCCTGCCGTGCGGGTGGGCGAGCGCTCTTTTCGTGCTTTCTTTCAGATGCCATAATATCTCCAATCTGTATCCTTCCATTAAAGCAACGGACATGCCGTTCGCTGAGGCATCGATGTGAGTCGGTCGCAGCCCGCCAGAAAGCCCAAAACCCAGAAACGTCTCCGCAAGCTGAGTGATCCACGCATCCTGAGCGAGCTTGCGCTGCGACTACAGGAGGGAATCTACATAACGACTCTGGACGGAGAGATCGTCGACGCCAATCCAGCATTTCTGGAGATGTTCGGAGTGGAATCACTTCGTGATTTGAAGGGCTACAGTGCGAGCGATTTTGTAAGGCCGGAAGTGCGGGCGAGGGAGATGGCCCAGCTCGAGCGCGACGGCTCGGTGCGGGATGTCGAATTCCAGCTCACGCGCCGCGACGGTGAAAAAAGGACCGTTGTCGACAGCGCGTTTCTGTCGGTGGATCCCAGAACCGGCACGAAATACTGTCATGGAATTCTCGTCGACATCACCCATCGGAAAGAGCTCCAGACGCAACTGCTCGAGCTGAGTATCCGGGATCCTCTAACCGGGTGCTACAACCGGCGATACCTGAACACGGTGATGCGCCAATGCGAGGCGCAGCCCAAGGGCGAGTGGGGATGTATCTATCTCGACATCGACCACTTCAAGCAGTACAACGACAAGAATGGCCACGCCGAGGGCGACGCTGTACTCGTAAAGATGGCGCGATTTCTAATGCGTCATGTGCGAGCGGAAGAAGCCGTGGTGCGCGTTGGCGGTGACGAATTTCTCGTGGTCCTCTCTGACTCCGACGAGGACCAAACCGAGCACGTAGTGGCTCGATTGCGGGCAGCCGCGTCGATGTCTGCGCCAGTGCCCTTCTCGATGGGGTGGGCGGCGCGCAAGAACAATGAGACGTTCGAGGCGACAATGGTCCGCGCTGATCATCGGCTGTTAGCCGTGCGGGTTGACGAGCGTCGGGATACGCAGAAACGCCGGCGCAAGCGCGGAAAGGGGAGTTAAGCACCGCTAGCAGCACCCGGGCACCGGCAAAACACCAAAGGCTAAACGAGCTGTGTAAAGAAGACGCCGTCGCACGTCCCATAGTAGAACCCACTTCTACTGGTGCAACATGCGCTCACGTCTTTTCACCATCCTTTTCGGCGTTCCAACCGTACTGTCGGCCCAAATCGACCGCCCGCCACGGCCGTTGCCGTGCCCCGTCCCGACCTGCATTCCGCACCGTCCGTGCGTGATGCCGCCGTGTGGAATTCCTTCGCCGGCCGTCGTACGCCAGAGCAGTGACGTGCGCGTCGATCTCGTCGACCGCGTACTTCGTTACGAGATCACCGAAACGTTCGTGAATCGCGGCAGGACAGTCGGAGAAGCCGATTTCATGTTCCCACTCCCGAAAGGTGCCGCGTTCCAGGATCTCAAGCTTTCCATCAATGGTGAGATGGTTTCAGGTGAGACGATGAGCGCTGACCGTGCGCGTCAGATCTATGAAGAGATCGTGCGGCGCCAGCGCGATCCCGCACTGCTGGAGTGGATGGGATATGGCTTGCTTCGCGCGAGAATCTTCCCGATCGCGCCGGGTGAAGAGAAAAAGGTCGTCGTTCGTTTTCAGACCGTGGCCGAGCGCGAGGGCGATGCGCTCCGCGTGGACTATTTCCGTGGACTGCGGTCGAACCAGTTCGCGAGCGGTCGAGAGCCCGAGGGCCGCACGTCCTTCGTGCTGACGTATCCGAATGACCCGATGTACGGCACTGCATATTCGCCAACGCATTCGATTTTCGAGCAGCGGTACGGAGTGCAGGGTTACGACGACGCAGCGAGCGACGCGTCGAGCGATCGACTGTTCGCGTCGAACAGTCGTCGGTCAATGCGTCGATTCGAGGTCAGAGATGCGAGCGGTGAGGTGACGCTGCTGGTCCCGATTCGGCGATCATCCAGTGGGGCGATAGCGTTACTTACCAACGCACCCGGAAACGACGATGGATTTGCGCTGATCACGCTTTCACCGCCGTCCATGCGTCCGCGTGCGGTACCACGTGACGTAACCTTCGTCATCGACGTATCGGGCTCAATGAGTGGCGAGAAGATCGAGCAGGCGCGCTCAGCTGGAAAGCAGCTGTTGCGCACACTCTCGCCCATGGACCGTTTCCGCCTGATTGATTTCTCGAGCGATGTCAGGACGTTCCGCGATGATTTCGCTGTTGCAACACGCGATAATCTGCGCGCCGCGGAGCGCTATCTCGATCAGCTCGACGCGCAGGGCTCTACGAACATCTCCGGTGCTCTGGACGAGGCGTTGTCCGCATCGGTGGAATCGGGAAGGCTTCCTATAATACTGTTTCTGACCGACGGTCAGCCGACGGTCGGTGAACGCGATGCGTCAGTGATTGCATCGAACGTAGCAAGGCGACGCGGATCGCGCCGGCTGTTCACCTTTGGCGTCGGTGCAGATCTCAATGTGTCTCTCATCGAGCAGCTTGCCCTGCAAGGTCGCGGAACGGCGAGCTTCGTACGGCCGGACGAGTCCGTGGAGCGCGCAGTCGGAATCGTCGCAAGTCGGCTTACCAGCCCGCTCGTCACCGATGTTCGTGTTCGCGCCGACGGAGTGCGACTCCTAAAAATGCACCCCTCGGGGCCAGTGGACATATTTGCGGGAGAGGATCTCGTGATACTCGCTCGTTACGATGGAAGCGGAAATGCGATTTTGCGCTTTGATGGTCAGACTACGAGCGGCCCGGTGACGTGGACCAGCCGCGTCTACTTCCCGGAGCGGTCACGCGAAAATCCGTTTGTCGCGAGGCTGTGGGCGACGCAGCGCGTCGGATACTTGAGCGCCGAGAAGCGGAAGCACGGTGGATCGCAGGAGATCAATGACGAAATCCGCGAGCTTGGCGAGCGGTTTGGAATTCCGACAGAGTTCTCATCGTACCTCGTCGTTGAGCCAGGAATGAACCAGCGCGTCACGGACAGGCGCCGCATGGATTCGCGCGGCGCACTGGGCGCAGGGGGAACGCAGCTCAATAGCATCGTTGTCACTGGCGATGGACGGACCCCATCTCCGCCTCCGGCTGTTTCTGCTCCAGCCATTCAGTTCGAAGCGGCCAAGTCAGCAGCGGCACAACGCTCGGCGACGAGTGTGTCGGCAGCAGACGCAGCGTCGGGTGTGTCAGAGAATGCAAATGTGCGTCGCGCCGGTAATGTCACCTTCGTCCTTCGCGACGGCGTTTGGACCGACGTACGCTACAAGAGATCCGGCGCGCTGCTGCAGGTGAAGCCCTTCTCAGATGCTTACTTCAAGCTGCTCGAGCTGCAGCCGGATCTGCGTGAGCCGTTCTCCATCGGTGAGCGTGTGATCGTCGCGGGACGCAGCATGGCGATCGAGCTGTCGCCGACTGGTAGTGAGCAGCTGACCGATCGCGATCTCACGCTGTTGCGAGATCGCTGGTGATCGGGTGACGGACGTCGAGCGACTGTTCCGAACGTACAACGCCGCGTTGGTGCGATATCTGACGCGGCGTCTCGGCGATCGCGATTGGGCGGAGGAAGTCGCGCAAGAGACTTTCGTCCGCGCGCTCCGCCAGACGTCAATACAGAACGAACGCGCCTGGCTATTCGCGGTCGCCACGAATCTGGTGCGTGATGAGGCGAGGAAGGACATGAGACGCCGAAAGCATTTGGCGCTGCTGGCAGAGCAGGAGCGCGAGACCGTCAGCGAGCCCCAGGAGACGACGCTCGAACGCGCTCAGGAAGCAGCGATGGCACGTAAAGCAATCGATGCACTTGCCGAGCGTGACAGGCTCGCGCTGCTGATGCGGGAAGAGGGGCTCGATTACGGCGAGATCGCGGAAGCATTGGAACTATCGCCTGGATCGGTAGGAACTACGCTCTCTCGCGCGCGTCGCAGGCTGGTCGAGAGCTACGAAGAATTGCAGAAGGCCCAAGAAGAGAGAGAGAAGAATGCAGCATCTTGATGAAGGAACGATTCATTCGTGGCTCGATGGCGCGCTCGGCGCGGACGAAGCCGCGCGTGTCGAAGCGCACGTCGCGGGATGCGCACAATGTCAAACCGCGGTAGCCGAAGCACGCGGTTTCATTGCCGCGTCCTCACGAATTCTTACGGCGCTGGATAATGTGCCACGCGGTGTTGTGCCCGCAGCTGCGCCCAGAAAGCGTGTCGATCCAATGGTGTGGCGGGTGGCGGCAACGCTGCTCGTTGTCGCGGGCGGCACTCTGATAGTCGTGCGCGACAATGCAAGCGAGAAACAGCCCGCCGCGACGACTGCGGAATCTGTCGAATTCTCTCGATCGGCGCGTGGTGGACCTGGCCTGACTACATCGCCATCTACTGATGTCGCTTCTCAAGCGGCACCCGCACAAGCGCCGCCAATTATGAATCCCCGAACGACACCGACTGCGGTACCGACGCCGAAAGGTGCGCCGGCTCGCCCGTCAGGGCAGGAAGGCCGCAAAACCCAGCTAGATGGCACTGCGGCCGATAATCGATTGGCGCAGACCACGACGAGCGAAACACGACAAAGCGTTCGCCAGGATCAGGCCGCGCCAGCTGTAGGCCAAGGTGCCGGCGTGGTCACGCCAAGCGCGCCGCGCCCAACGCCTAACTTTGCTCCGATGCGTGCACGTGCCGTCGGCGCAATGGACGCAGCCGCTGAACCAACAGCACTCCGGGTAGTTGGCACGCCCCACGTAATCGGGGAAAGACGCACTTTGTACGAGTTGGCTCCTGGTGACACTGTGTTGTTAGCTGAGGCGCAAAGCGTACGATTGGAATCCATCACCGTGTCTGGTGCGGCACAGGGCAGGGCACCGGCGGAAAAGGCCGCTACCGTTGGCGCAGCTGCTTCGACGCCGACGACCGCTGCTCCGCCACCGCCTCCACCTGACAGTCGGCGCCGCGCAGCCGCATCGAGCAACGTGGTTGTCCCGCAAGCGGAGTCCGTCGTAACATCTTACGCAGCAAACGGCGTCACGACACTCACGTGGAAGGATCCAGCAACCGGAAATGTGATGAAACTCTCGGGGCGTCACTCACGGGAAGAACTTCTGGAAATCCGACGCCGAATCGAGCAGGCAAGGGCTGCGGAGGCCGCGAAGAAGTAGCGATTTCAGGATTGAGTGTTCGACTGCAACGCCATTCCCATCGAGTGGTATCCCTTGTCGACGTAGAGAACGGTCCCGGTAATTCCGCTGGCGAGAGAGCTCGATAGAAACGCAGCCGTGTTTCCAACCTCTGTCGCCTGCAATGGATCAGTAAGCGGTGAATTCTCCGCGCAGTATTCCACCATCTTCTCGATGATTCCGATCGCGCTCGCCGCGCGCGATGCCAGCGGCCCCGCGGAAATACAATTCACGCGCAGTCCATATTTGCGGCCAGCCTCGAAGGCAAGTACGCGTGTGTCGCTCTCGAGCGCTGCCTTGGCGGACGACATCCCGCCGCCGTAACCTGGAATGACGCGCTCGCTTGCCATATACGTCAGAGAAAGGAATGAACCGCCTCTGCGCATCAGTGGAGCGAGTCGCGCGACCATCGATGTCAGCGAGTAGGCGCTTACCCCAACGGCTGTGAGATAACCCGTGCGACTCGTCTCGAGCAGTGGCTTCTTCACTTCGGGACCGTTGGCCAGGGAGTGGATCACGATATCGACCGAATCGCTGCCGAAATCGCTCTCGATTCGGCGTGCCAACCCGTCGATGCTGAAGTCTCCAGCATCCTTGTAGCGTTTGTTGGCGCGGATATCCTCGGGAGCATCGGAAAGAGTGTCGAACGAAGCGTCGAGCGGATAGATCTTTTCGAATTGGAGCAGTTGGCCATTGGCGAGCTTACGCGACTCGTCCATCTTTCCGCGCTCCATCAGGTTCATGAAGATATTGAGAGCGGGTGGCCACGTTCCAACGGACACGGACGCGCCGGCTTCAGCCAGTGCCTTGGCGATTGCGAATCCAAAGCCGGCGTCGTCGGCCACGCCGGCAACGAGTGCGCGTTTACCGGATAGGTCGATAGTCAGCATTCGAGTGATATCGCAACTAACGTGATGATTTACAAGGGGTGAGCGACTTGCGAATCGGCTGCAGAACGACGGCGAGAAAAGAACAAAGCGCGTCGCGATTGGCATTCGGAAGAAAGTGTCGCGCGCTAGTGATCCTGGTCGCCGTGACGAGCGTCGCGCAAGCGCAGGTCCAGGACACGATCCACAAGGCGTCGCCGCTCCTCGTTGGCAAAGATGCTCTGCTACTCGGTGCCTTTACGCTCGGCACCGCGGTCGTCGCACCAATCGACCGACAAGTCGCAACCAGGCTTCAGAATCCGGCGACTCAGGAAAACCAACTGCTGCATGCGACGGCAACAGGTTTTCGTCTACTTGGACATCCCGGGGCGGCAATTGCTGGCGCCGGCTTATACCTCATCGGCCGAGGGAATGGACAACTGCGCGTTCAAGCCCTCGGATTGCATAGTGTCGAGTCGATCGTGCTCGCCGATATCCTGGGTGTAGGCATAAAGACTCTTGCCGGCAGACAACGGCCCTATTTGGACATCAAGAACCCATACAGCTTCCAGTTATTGAGAGGTTTCGCCGATGATCGGTATCGGTCTTTTCCGTCCGGGCACACGATTACAGCGTTCGCATTTGCGTCAACTGTGGCGAGGGAAACTCAGTTCTGGTGGCCGCACAGCGGCTTTTACGTGGGTACGATCATGTACGGAGGTGCGGCTCTCGTTGGGCTATCCCGGATGTACAACAATCAGCATTGGGCCAGCGATGTGATGGGCGGAGCGGCGATCGGTACGCTAATCGGGTTGAAGGTCGTGAAGTACACGCATTCACATCCGGGAAATTCCATCGACCGCCGGCTGCTCAAGGCAAAAATGTCGCAGGCGCCTGTCACACCCATCCTGTTCTCAGTTCAGTTCTAGCGGCAACCGCAAATAATCGAGTGTGATGCTTGTTGCTGAATGGAATCTTCATCCTGGCGGAACTGCCTAGCGAGGTCGCCGAGAAGATACGCGCGATCAATGAGAAATACGATCCGAGGCTCGCGCGGTACAAGCCGCCGCACATAACGCTCACGGGATCGTCTGGCGCCGGGCCAATCCCACCGTCGGTCAGCGTCGAGGAGATGCGCGAGAAACTGGCACCCGTCGCGGCGAGCACGCCCCCGATGACTCTGGCGTTTCAGGCTCCGCAACGCTTCCTGCAAACCGACATAATCATGCTTCCGATCGATCCACATGGACCGATCAGGATTCTGCATGACCGGCTGATTTCCAGCGGCCTCCCGTTCACGCGGGCACGGTACACTTTTAGCCCTCATTGTACGCTCAGTCTGTATCAGTCGCTGGACCGGAACTCGGTCCGCGAGCTGCTCAACGTCCGAGTACCGGAGCCGTTCGTGGTCAGCGCAATTCAGCTCTATCACACGCGGGATCCACAACCCTCACGCAAGCTTCTCGAGCTCTCACTGACCGGTGGATCCAAGAAAGATTGAGATAGCCTGGCGAGCGGTCTGGATGAGACTCCTCGGCTGGATGTTGCCCGGCCCAAAGGAAGCAACGCTTCCGCCCGCGACAAACTCGGACTTCCGAGTGCTGTTCATCCGATATGAACGGATCGGCGACATGATCATGGCCACGTCCGTCATCCGGAACATCGCGTCGGCATTGCCCAGCGGCAAAGTGGATGTGTTGGCGACTCCGGCTACGGCGGCGGTGCTCGAGGGCAACCCGTATGTCGGCGAGGTCCTAATGCTCGAACGGAAGTCTCTACGCAGCTACAGCGGCCTCATGAAACGCCTGCGACGCCAGCGTTATACGGTGATGGTGGATGGTCGAATCAATAACCCACCGATCTTTACCTCTACGCCACTCCTGATGTACGCGGGTAGGGCACGGTTCAGAGTTGGCGCGGGTGGAGACAAGAAGCCACGCATCTATAATGTGTGCGTCCCGGCATGGAACCGAACCGACCATTACATGGAAGGATCCAAGCATCTCGCCGTTCCATTTGGCGTGAATCCGGAAGCTGTCGATTGGCAACCGGAGATTTTTCTCTCCGACGCCGAACGTGCGCGCGCGGAAGGGCATTGGACAGCAGCACGTGATCTCGTAACGCCGGACAGCGGCGAGAGCACGATGGGCACGACAAAGCGACTCCTCGTGAATCTCTCGGCGTCGGAGCCCAAGCGGCGCTGGCCCGACGGGAAGTTCGTCGCGACGCTGCAGGCACTGCGCAAGCGTGCTCCCAACATGCCGATAGTCGTCATCGGAATGCCAGCCGAATGGGAGAATGTAAACAAGGTGGCCAGCGAAGTTGACGCGCTGCCAGTAAAAACGCCCACGTTACGTGATGCACTGGCGCTGGTGGGTACTTCCGACCTCGTTTTCACCCCCGACACGAGTATCTCGCACGCCGCATCGGCATTCAGAAAACCATCATTGGTGCTCCTAAAGCGCGAGCACCGTCCTTATGCACCCTGGAATACCCCGGGCGAGATCATCGCGTGGAACGAGGCGGAAATTCATCAGCTGCCGCACGAGAGGGTTAGCGTGGCGTTGCATAAGTTAATAGCGGATTTCGGGGGTTAACCGAGCCGGCACCAGATCGTCTAATGAACAGTACTTACGTGAAGTCGGGTCTCACAATTAGACGGCGATAAAACATGCTCCGTACTTTGCCGCAGCGATCGGTGGTGGTCGCCGCAGCGCTCATAGTTGCTATCTCAGGGCCCGCGATCGGTCAACATTCGCACGTCCATGCCGATACAGCGGCAGCAGCCGCTCATGGCTCGCCTAATACGGACGACCTGGAGATGGCCGGCGGGAATGGCGACTGGAAGGTGGCGGCGATGGCAAAGCACATGGCGTATTCGAGTACCCGCCCACTCTCGGCCGAAGACTCGATTCGTGCGGCGCACGTCGTCAACGAGCTGCGGCAAGCAATCGCCAGGTACCACGATGTGAAGGCGGCCGAGGCGGACGGCTACAAAATGTTCGCGCCGGAAATCAAGAATCAGCCTCAGTACCACTTTACCAGAGGCTGGAATGCGGTGCGCAACCAGTTCAGCTTCGATCCCGCCCGACCAACATCACTCCTGTACAAGAAGGATGAACGTGGCGAGCTGCGCCTGATTGGTGCGATGTACACGGCGTCGAAGGGAACCTCAGAGGAGGAGCTCGATCAGCGCATTCCCCTGAGTGTCGCGCGTTGGCACCGTCACGTGAACTGGTGCATCCCTCCGCGCTCGCAGAAAGAGCGTTGGTACGAGACGAAAAACGGTCGACCGGTGTTCGGACCTCTGGGTGTTGCAACAGAGGACGCATGCGAGCAGGCTGGTGGTCGTTTCATTCCACAAGCCTTCGGCTGGATGGTGCACGTCACCACGTTTGCAGGTAACGACCTGCGCTCCATATGGCATGACGACCACATGGAGCACGATCACGCGATGATCGGTACTCCTAACAGACCCTAGTCGTAGTCACCGAAAGCGCGGACTGCGGACCCACTGCGGACAAATCGCGTGTTGCGATAAATTGTTCGCATGCCTCCACAATTCATCTATGTAATGAAGGATCTCCGCAAGGTCGTCCCGCCGTCGCGGGAGATTCTGCGTGGGATATGGTTGTCTTTTTACCCGGGTGCAAAGATCGGCGTTTTGGGCGCCAACGGTGCCGGAAAATCGTCGCTGCTTCGTATTATGGCCGGCGTCGATCACGATTTTCAGGGCGAGGCCTGGCCGCACGAAGGCACACGCATCGGGTTTCTGCCGCAGGAGCCGCAACTCGATGCGTCGAAGAACGTCAAGGAAAATGTCGACCTCGCGGTGAAACCAGTACGCGATCTCCTGAGGAAGTTCGAGGACATCTCGAACAAATTCGCCGAGCCGATGTCGGACGACGAGATGACGAAGCTGCTCGATCAACAGGCGAAAGTGCAGGAGAAAATCGATGCTCATAATGCGTGGGACATCGATCGGAAGATCGAGATTGCGATGGACGCCCTTCGACTCCCGCCCGCGGACGCTGAAGTAGCGAACCTCTCCGGCGGCGAGAAGCGGCGGGTTGCCCTCTGCCGGACGTTGCTCGAGGAGCCGGACATGCTGCTTCTTGACGAACCGACCAACCATCTGGACGCCGAGTCGGTTGCCTGGCTCGAGCGATATCTCGCTGAATTCCCGGGGACCGTCGTAGCCGTCACGCATGATCGGTATTTCCTGGACAACGTCGCCGGCTGGATTCTCGAGCTCGATCGTGGGGCGGGCATTCCGTACGAGGGGAATTACAGCTCGTGGCTCGAGCAAAAGCGGACGCGTCTCGCGCAGGAAGAGAAACAGGCATCAGCTCGGCAGCGCACACTCGAGCGCGAGCTGGAGTGGGTGAGAATGTCACCACGCGCCCGGCAAACAAAAAGCAAGGCGCGCATCCAGAAGTACGAGGAGTTAGCGACCGCAGCCGAAGGCGAGAAAGTAATGCAGCACGAGATCGTAATCCCGCCGCCGGCTCGGCTCGGCAACGACGTGGTGATCGCGAACGGTCTCAAGAAAGCGTACGGTGACACGGTCCTGTTCGACGACTTGTCGTTCTCGCTCCCTCGTGGAGGAATCGTCGGCATCATCGGACCGAATGGCGCCGGCAAGACCACGTTGTTCAAGATGATCGCCGGCAAGGAAAGCGCAGACGGCGGGTCGCTCACGATCGGCGACACCGTGCAGCTCGCCTATCTCGACCAGACGCGCGAGTTCAACGACGCGAATACCGTCTACAAGGAAGTGAGCGAAGGGAACGACGTGATCATGGTGGGCAAGCGCGAGATGCAGGCGCGCGCGTATCTGGCGCAGTTCAACTTCAAGGGGCCGGATCAGCAGAAAAAGGTTGGCTCGCTGTCGGGCGGCGAGCGAAACAGGCTTCACCTGGCAAAGCTGCTCAAGGCCGGCGGAAACCTGCTGCTGCTCGACGAGCCGACCAACGATCTCGATGTCGACACTTTGCGCGCGCTCGAGGAGGCGCTCGTAGATTTCCCTGGCTGCGCGGTGGTGATCTCGCACGACCGATGGTTCCTCGATCGCATTGCCACGCACATCCTGGCGTTCGAGGGCAATTCCGAGACGGTATGGTTCGAAGGAAATTACCAGGCGTATATCGAGGATCTCAAGCGACGCAAAGGCGCGGATGCCGATCAGCCGCACCGAATTGCCTACAAGAGGCTCGTGCGAGCGTAGCCCAACAAGCCAATCATTTGCAGACATGAGAGAGCGTTCCTCACTCGCGGTTTTACTGCTCCTCGCTGTCCACGTGGACGCGTCGGCACAGGATCAGCCGAAACCACCGGTACGTATTCCGCCGGTCGAAGTGGTTGCGACACGCTTACCTGAGGCGCCACATGATGTCGCGGCATCGATCGAGGTGATCAGCGGCGATGACCTGCGCGCACGCGGAGTGAAGTCTCTCAAGGATGCGCTGACGCTCGCGACAGGGGTCTCGATTGCGCCGGGCGGAGATGCCGGGCCCGCGAGTGCCGTCCCCGAGTTCTGGGGGCTTCGCGAGTTCGACGCATTTCTTCTCGTCGTCGACGGAATCCCATGGGGCGGCGCATTCAACCCCGCCCTCTCTACACTGAGCTTGCGCGATGTCGAGCGGATCGAGATCCTGCGCGGACCCGCGCCGGTTACGTACGGCGCGACGTCGTTCGTCGGCGTCATACACGTTGTGCACAACTCGGCCGCGGCTCGCGCGCGGTACGCGGAAGTGAGTGGTGGAAGCTTCGGAAGCGTTGGAGTCGCGGTGGATGTACCGGTGCTGCCATCTGGATCGATGGGATCATGGAAATCGAGGCTGAGCGGCGACTTCGACCGCGAAGGCTTCAGGGATGAGAACACGTCCTTTTCCCGCGGCCACGCTCTCTGGCGGATCGGAAAAGTCGATGGCGATCGTCAAACGTGGCTTTCTACCGATCTCAACGTACTCCGCCAGCAACCAGCCAGTCCGCATCCGCGTGAGGGCGCCAGTCTGTCAGCAGCTGTTCCTCTCGACGCCAATTACAATCCCGCCGACGCCTACCTGAACGAGAACCGGGTTGCCATCGCCGCCGGCTTCGAGCGACCTGTCTTCGGTCTCGCATCGTGGGGCACAACCGCGTCGTACAGCTTCTCGGGACAGCGCATGTTTCGCGGTTTCCTTACCGATATCTCGGACACGCCTGACAACGCATCCGGGTTCAAGGAAACGATCGAAATCAACGACATTTACGCCGACTCTCATCTGATCTGGTCGTCGGTTCCGCAATTCCGTTTTCTGACTGGAGTCGACGCGCTCTTCGCGAGCGGCGAAGGCAAAGGTGCCACCTTCGCCTATACTGTACCGCTCAACGGATCGACCCAGGCAGCAGTCGCGGAGCCGTCCACACTCGATCTCGATTCCGAAAGCGAGCGCCGATTCCTTGGTGCTTACGGCTCGACAGAATGGCGACCGCTTTCTCGATTTACCCTTAACGGCGGGCTTCGCCTGAATGCTACCAGTGAGCGCCGCGGCGAAGGTGAAGAGGTCACGCACACGCGTCTCAGTGGCGGACTCGGCGCCATCTTCGGGCTATGGGAGCGCGACACAGATCATCTGCGTCTTTTTGCGAACTATCGGAACACGTTCAAGCCGGCAGCGTTCGACTTCAGTCTGGCCGAGAACGAGGGAGTGCTGGATCCCGAAACGTCGCGCAGCTACGAAGCCGGTCTCAAGACTCGGCTGCTCGATGGATTGCTCGATGTGGAAGCGAGCGCATTCCGAATGGATTTCGAGAACCTCGTAACGTCCACCGTCGTCAACAACCAGCCTGCACTCATTAATGCCGGTAAGACTCGCTTCAAAGGTGTGGAGCTGGAAAGTGAGCTACGCCTGATCTCGGCCCTCTCCGCTCGCGCGACCTACAGCTTCCACGACGGCAAGTTCGTCGACTTCGTGCAGGCATTCGACGGCGTGCCGACTCAGCTCGGCGGCAACCGATTCGAGATGTCCGCGCGCCATCTCGCCTCGGCAGGTGTGACATTCGCGCCGGATCGTGGGATTACTGCGAATGCCGCGTTCAACTACACCGGCGATCGGTACCTGAACAAACGGAACACCGCGCTTGCGCCGGCCTTTTTGACGGTAGATGCAGGCGTTGGGTATCGAGCGGACCGGATGGAATTTCGTGTCACGGGTCGAAACCTGACTAATCGTCGTGACGCCGTAGCGGAAAGCGAATTCGGTGACGCGCAATACTATCGAATGCCCGCCCGCACGATCCACACACGCATCTCAGTGAGGTATTAGCAATGCGCTTCGTTACATGGCTTGGCGTGTTCCTCATCATTACGGGCATCGTCGTCGTTGTGATGCGAGGAGTTCCATACACGAAAACTCGTAGTGAGGTCGAAGTCGGGCCGCTCAAAGTCACGTCACAGGAGCGCGGGATCGTGCCACCCATAGTCGGATTCGGCGCGATCGTGCTGGGCGCAGCACTGGTCTTCGCGGGACGAAAGCCATCACTGTAGCATGCTGCTGACGGCGCTGGCTGCGGCTGCATTGCTTCAGGACTCGGCGCTTATCTATGACGGTCGAGCGAAGCGAGTCCACGTCGAAGTGCCGCGTCTGGATAGTACGGTGGTCGTCGACGGCAATCTCAGCGAGCCAGTGTGGCGACGTGCGGCGCGGCTCACCGGGTTCTCACAGTATCAACCAGTCGATGGTCGTCCGGCTGACGAGCCAACGGAAGTACTGGTGTGGTACTCGCCTGATGCCATCTACTTCGGAGTTCGCGCGCGCGAGATCCACGGAAATGTCGTGCGTGCGACGCATGCCAATCGGGACAACATCGACAGCGAGGATCAGATTCAGATCCTGCTCGATACCGATAACTCCCGCCAGATCGCGTTTCTCTTCGGCGTGAATCCGTACGGCGTTCAGCAGGACGGAACGCGCAGCGCGCAGTTCGGAGGGGGTGCAGGTGGCCCGTCCGCGAGTGGTGGTGGCTTTCGCACCATCAATCCGCTCGAGGGAAGCGTCGATCTCAACCCGGATTACTTCTTCGAGTCGAAGGGACGTCTGATCGACGGCGGATACGAAGTCGAGATACGAATTCCTTTCAAGAGCCTGCGATATCAAGGTGCGAGCGTACAGAGCTGGGGTCTGCACATTCTGCGACGAGTGCAGCACACCGGTTTCCAGGATACGTGGGCGCCAGCCGTTCGTGCGAACGCAAACTTTCTCGCCCAGTCGGGCTCGCTCGAGGGACTCCATGATCTGAGACGCGGGCTCGTTCTCGAAGCGACGCCCACCGCAACGGCGCGTGCCGACCGCTCACCGACAATCGGCAACGGACGCGACTACCGGCAAAGAGGCGAGCTCGGCGGAGACGCGCGCTGGGGCATACGACAGAACCTGACATTGAACGGAACGATCAATCCCGATTTCTCGCAGGTCGAGGCTGATGTCGGACAGGTTGTGCTCAATGAAAGGTTCGCCCTCTTTTATCCGGAAAAGCGGCCGTTTTTCCTCGACGGACTCGAGCTGTTCGACTCGCCGAACCAACTGATCTATACCCGTCGCATCGTCGCCCCAACCGGAGGTGTGAAGCTCACCGGAAAGCTCGGGGGACTCAACATCGCGTCGATAGTGGCAAGCGATGACCGGCAGAACTCATGGACAGGCGCGCATTCTCCGCTCTTTGGAGTCTCCCGGCTTCGCTACGATTTTGGCTCGAGCAACACGCTCGGAGGGGTGCTCACGACGCGTGAGGACGGCAGTGACTATTCGCGCGTCGGTGCGGCTGATTTTCGGTTCTATCACTCGAAGCTGTACTTCGCGCAGTTTCAGGCTGCGCAGTCATGGACCGACAGCGTTGGCCGTCGTGCGAACGGATCCCTGCTTCAGGGAGATTGGGACCGAACGGGACGAGCGTGGGGATTTCACTACACTCTGAGATCACTCGATCCCGATTTCCGGGCCGCCTCCGGTTTCGTGAATCGCACCGGAATCATCGAGGCGCGCGCCTTCAACCGCATCAGCTTTTATGGAGCGCGTGGTGCGCTCGTGCAAACCTACGGAGCGTTCCTACAGGAGAATCGGTTCTGGGACAATCGCGGTGCCGGCCACCGGCTGATCGAAAGTACCGAAGGGATTACGCCCACCGCGACGCTGCGTGGTGGATGGCAATTAGGCGGCGCGGTGACCCACAGCTTCTTCGCCTTCGATCCGTCGGCATACAGCGCGTACACCATTCAGCGGTCAACAGGATCGACGGTGGATACGGCGTCGTTCGCGGTCCCTGGTCCGGAGACCGATGAATGGGGCGGATCGTTCCGGTTGACGACACCGACGTATCGGTTCTTTACTGGCGCTGTCAGCCTCACGAAGAGTCAGGTGCCGATCTTTCGCGAAGCATCGCAGGGAAACAGCTCGAGAGTCGACGCAACGCTCGATATCCGACCGACGACGGCTGTGCGTAGCTCGCTCCAATTTTCGCGACTCACAATCGGGCGAAAATCAGACGGTTCTCGCTTCTCCTCGGAAACGATTCCACGCCTCAAGGTCGAGTACCAGATCAGCCCGCCGATTTTTCTGCGTCTGGTCGGCCAATACGCGGCGCGATCACGGTCGCCGCTTCGCGATCGAGATGGGAACCCCATTCTGGTAAACAGTGTGCTCGACACCGGCGACACAGCCAACGAGTTCTCGACGGACTGGCTCTTCAGTTACCGTCCAGTCCCAGGCACGCTGGTGTACCTCGGCTACGGCTCAACCCTCGAGGAACCCCGGGAATTCAAATTCCAGGATCTGCGCCGCACACGGGACGGATTCTTCGGGAAAATCAGCTATCTGTTCCGGCTTTGATGCGAGGGAATAGGCGGCTAAATCGTCGTTCGCATCGCGATTCGGCGGAACGGCTTTGGCAATAAAGACCTCATCATCAGGAGGTAAACAATGCCGAAAACAATGCGAAGACGAATGCCGAAGCCTATTTCAGCCCGTGTCCATGGAATGATCGACTACGGAACGGCAGCGACCGTTGCCGCGGCACCGGCAGTACTGGATGTACCCCCCGCCGCGCGCAACCTCTTCGAGGGGTTGGCGAGTGGATACACTGGCCTATCTGCCGTTACGGACTACCCGCTCAGTCTGAGGCGAACGATTCCCTTCAAGGCTCACGGCGCAGCAGAGCTTGCCATCGGACTGCTGCTGCCAGCAATGCCCTGGTTACTCGGCTTTGCAGATAATCGCGCTGCTCGCAATTTCTGCTTCGGATTAACTGCACTTACACTCGTCGTGTCGGCCCTCACCGATTGGGAACAGAATGGACGGAAACGCCGCATCAGACGCTGAGCTTTGCGTTAGCTTTGGATGATCCTCGAAGCCGCGACATTTTGGGTGCCGCGGCTTCCATTTTATCAGCTCACCTCCGCTCGGACGCCATCCTGCCGTTTTCTTCACTCAAGCTTCATCCCAATCTCCATAAGGGTCTCAAAGAGCTGGGCTTTCAGCGACCCACGCCAATTCAAGCCGAGGCGATTCCGGTTGCTCTCGAAGGTCGAGACGTTCTGGCGTGTGCAATGACGGGTAGCGGCAAAACCGCCGCTTTTCTTTTGCCGATTCTCCAACATTTGATCGACAAACCGCGCGGCAAGACGCGCGCGCTCGTCGTTACCCCCACGCGCGAGCTTGCCGCGCAAATCCTCTCGGCGCTCGATTCGATGGCCGTTCATACGCCCATCACAGCAGCCGCGATTTATGGCGGTGTGGGAATGGCGCCACAGGAGCACGCGATGCGTGCAGGAGTCGATGTTCTCGTCGCGACGCCCGGACGCCTGCTCGACCATCTCAGCGCGCCTTACGCGAGCCTCAAGAACATCGAGTTCCTCGTGCTCGACGAGGCTGATCGAATGCTCGACATGGGTTTCCTGCCCGACATCAAGCGCATTCTCAAGCTCGTTCCCGCCAAACGACAGACGCTGTTGTTCAGCGCGACAATGCCACCGCCGATTGCTGCGTTAACAAGGGAAATGATGCACAACCCGGTGATGATCGATCTCGGGCGACGCTCGACGCCGGCGATTGGCATCACCCAAGCGGTTTATCCGGTCAGGCAGGAGCTCAAGTCGAGCCTTCTCTTCGCGCTGCTCGAGCGCAACGAGATGACGCAGGCGCTGGTCTTCACGAGAACGAAGCACCGCGCGAATCGGTTGACCGAGCAGCTGGTCAAGCGACGCATCAAGGCAGAGCGGATCCACGGCAATCGGTCGCAACCGCAGCGCACCGCGGCGCTCGCCGGGTTCAAGAGCGGAGTCTACCGCGTACTCGTCGCAACTGACATCGCCGCGCGTGGAATCGACATCGAGGCGCTCGGCCACGTCGTGAACTTCGATGTCCCAGAGGCACCGGACGATTACATCCATCGCGTCGGCCGTACGGCGCGGGCCGGAGAAGTCGGCGATGCTTTCACGTTCGTCGCGCCCGAAGAGGAGAACGATCTGCGCGCGATCGAGAAAGCGATCGGCAAGCGGTTGCCGCGCATCACGGTTCCAGATTTCGACTACAATGCTCGACCGGAAGGTCGCCTGGAGGTTCCAATCGGCGAACGGATCGCCGCGATCCGCGAACGGAAGGCCGGGGAGCGCGCGCGTTCGAAAGCGAAATTGGACAGATCGCGCAACAACGGGTCACGTCATCGTCGCCGAGCGCGCTGATCAGCGTCGGCGACGCAGCGGCTACAGATTGACGATCTGCATTCCGCCCGGCGCATAACGCTCACCCGCTGCAGCGCCTTTCGGTGCGACCAGGTCGATTCGGCGCAGGTCATTCTCTGAAAGCACGATGTCGAGCGCGCCGACATTTTCCTCGACGCGTTCGGGATGCCGCGTTCCAGGAATCGGCACGATGTCGTCTCCCTGCGAGATCACCCACGCAAGCGCTAATTGGGCGGGCGTACACTTGTGCTCTTTCGCGATCTCCTCGACCTTCGCGACGAGCTCGAGATTCTTCTTGAAGTTCTCGCCCTGAAAGCGTGGATTCTGACGACGGAAATCATCGGCGGCGAGATCTTCCACCCGCTTGATCTGGCCGGTGAGAAAGCCGCGGCCCAGGGGGCTATAGGCAACGAAACCGATCCCGAGCATGCGCAGCGCGTCGAGCAAGCCATCTTCAGGATCGCGCGTCCACAACGAGTACTCGGTCTGCACCACGCTGATCGGATGAACCTTGTGTGCACGCCGAATCGTGATCACCGACGCTTCGGACAGACCGATGTAGCGCACCTTTCCTTCGCGCACTAAATCTGACATCGCACCAACCGTGTCCTCGATCGGCGTATTCTTGTCGACGCGGTGCTGGTAATACAAATCGATGGTGTCGACGCCGAGCCTTTGCAGAGATCCCTCGCAGGCCTGACGCACATACTCGGGGCGACCATTGATGCTGCGCTTCGTGGGGTCGCGGGGATCGCGCACATTGCCGAATTTTGTGGCGATCACCACTCCATCGCGCTTACCCTTTATCGCTCTGCCAACGAGCTGTTCGTTCGTGAAGGGTCCGTACATGTCCGCGGTGTCGAGCATGTTGATGCCGAGCTCGAGCGCGCGGTGGATAGTGGCAACGGATTCCTTCTCGTTACTGGGGCCGTAGAACTCCGACATCCCCATGCAGCCGAGGCCCATCGACGAAGTCTGCAAGCCTTCTGTGCCGAGGCGGCGGGTTTTCATGGCAGGAAGCGGGAAGTGGGGAAGGGGGAAGGGGCGTTTGGGTTAGAGCTTATCGCAACAGACACGCCGAAACGACTGGGATCTGCGCGCGTATTGGTGAGGAGGGGCTGTCATGGGATTGATGTCTTGGCTCGTCCGTGGGGCGATCGTTGGGTTGATAGTGCTCGGCGTGGGCGGTCGCGTGTTGATGCGAGTAATTGCACACATGGAAGGGCGGACGCCCGTGCTTACTGCCGGTAGTCTTACCGTTCTTTTTGCGGGCACTGTTGCGGGAGTATCAGCGGGTCTCATCTACTATTTGTTGCGGCGCTTTGTTAAGGCGGTGTGGATCCGGACGACCGCATTCATTGTGATTTGTGAGCTGATCGCGTGGCGCGGGGTGAGCGGACTATTGCTGCTACCGCAGCTGATGTTCATGACACTGGCACTGGTTTACGTCGTCATCATCGACGCGATGGGGCGCCGTCAGGCAGCCGCGTATCCTACATAGCGTACTGCGATAGCGGTTCAGCCGCGGCGCGAGCACTCTTAAGTCATGTCGATTTCTCTCGTCGCGCGTGGAGTGACACATCACTTCGGCAGCGTAGTCGCGCTCGACGATGTCAGCATCGATGTTCAGGCTGGGCGCGCGACTGCACTGGTCGGGGAGAGTGGCTCTGGGAAAACCACTTTACTCCGCTGCTTTAACCGGCTCGTCGAGCCTGGAAGTGGTCAGGTGCTCGTTGGGGACGCGGATGTGCGAAGCGAATCGCCTGTCTCGCTGAGGCGGGGGATCGGGTACGTGCAACAGCACGGTGGGCTCCTTCCGCACTGGCGTGTGCTCAGGAATGTCGCGCTCGTGCCGACGCTGCGGGACATGTCAGATGCGGAAGGCGCCGCCCGAACAGCGCTCGAGTTGGTTGGACTTCCTCCGACGCAATTCGCAGCGCGGTTTCCTCACGAGCTTTCGGGTGGCCAACGGCAGCGCGTCGCTTTGGCACGCAGCATCGCAGCTCGGCCCGGTGTCATTCTTCTCGATGAGCCGTTCGGTGCGCTCGATGCAATCTCGCGCGCCGAGTTGCAGGAGGCGTTTGACTCCGTGCGTCGCGGGCTCGGCGTCACGACGCTTCTGGTAACCCACGATCTCGCAGAAGCCGGGCGGCTCGCGGACGAAGTCGTGGTGATGCGCGGAGGAAAGATCGAGCAGCGGGGCCCAATGTCCACGCTGATCTCGGCGCCCGCGACACAGTATGTCGGTCGCCTGATTCAGCAGGCGCGAGCGTCGCTTCAAGGTCTGTTGGCGTGAGGCGAATCGCGTCGGTGCTGCTGTCGACGGCCGCGCTGATATTGCCTGTCTTTGGGCGAGCGCCCGCGCAACGGATCACCGAGCCTGGACGCCCTGTGATCGTGGGGTCGAAGCCGTTCGGCGAGTCATACCTTCTCTGCGAGATATTCGCCCAACTGCTCGAGTCGCGCGGCTTTGCCGTTCAGCGACGTCCTGGGCTTGGCGCAACCGAGATCGCATTTGGTGCGCTGCGTGCAAACGCGATCGATGTCTATCCCGAGTACACGGGAACCGGGCTCGTCGCCGTGTTGCATGACTCGCTTCCTGATTCAGTCATGGCAGATCCACGAGCGGTATTCGCGCACGTCTTTCGCCGATTCGAGGATAGCTACAACGTGCGCTGGCTGCCTCCGCTTGGATTTCAGAACACCTACGCAATCGCGGTGACCCGGCAGACAGCGGCCAAATATCATCTTCGGACTCTTACTGATCTCGCCCGCGAGAGTTCGCATCTCACCGCTGGGTTCACAGCCGACTTCATTGGCAGACGCGACGGTCTCGTCGGACTGGCACGGGTATATGGGCTCCGCCCGAAGGACGTGAGGCCACTGGCGCCGGCCGTCAAGTACCAGGCACTGGCCGCGGGAGCGGTGGACGTGATCGACGGCTATTCAACCGACGGATTGTTGGCGCGCTATGACCTCGTGACATTGATCGACGATCGCCATTTCTTTCCACCATACGAAGCCGCCGCGCTTGTGAGCAACGCGCTCGAGCGACGTTCACCGGCGGCGATCTCAACGTTGACGCTTCTCAGTGGCCGCCTCGACGAGCAGACGATGCGCAAGTTGAACCGGCGAGTGGAAGTAGACGGCGAAGATGTGGCGCGTGTTGCGAGTGACGAGCTCAACGCCCTTGGGCTGGTCGGAGGGGGTCGTGGCGGGACGAGGAGCGCACGCAATTCTGTGTCAGGAGAATCCGACTCAGGATTCGCAGAATATTTGTGGAATCGCCGCGCGAATCTCTCGGCGTTGACCGTTCGGCATCTCGAGTTGGTGTCGCTCGCACTACTTGCCGCGATGATGGTCGCCTTGCCACTGGGTCTGGCGCTGGAACGCGCGCGGCACGTTGCTGAACCCGTCATCGGCGGCCTCGGTGTCCTGCAGACTATTCCGAGCATCGCGTTGCTGGCGTTCATGATCCCACTGCTCGGTGTCGGCGTAGTGCCGGCACTCGTCGCCCTTTGGATCTACGCGCTGTATCCCATCGCGCGCGGCACCTATTCAGGCGTGCGAGATGCTGACCCCGATGCAGTCGCAGCGGCGGAGGCCCTGGGTACGACGCCAGTCCAGCGATTGCTCTGGGTGCGCCTACCTCTCGCTGCACCCGTGATCATGGCTGGAATTCGCACGGCCGCGGTCATCACGGTTGGCGCCGCGACGCTCGCGGCATTCATCGGCGCGGGCGGGCTTGGAGAGCCAATCGTGTCAGGACTCGCGCTTGCCGATACGCGAATGATTCTATCGGGCGCTCTTCCGGCCGCACTGCTTGCCTTGGCAGTCGATGGAGTGCTCGCGCTGGTCGAGCGACTCGTTACGCCCGCTCATCGGCGAAAACCTCTCTGGCGCCGACGACTGGCTAGCTGAGTGTCGTCAACCCTCGACACGCCGAGACGGCTGAATCAATAAACTCAACCACCTGCTGTTCCTGGGCGGACGCCGAGCCGAGCCTTGATCCTGGCAGCACCGCACCGATCCACTCACGCGTGTGCCATGAGCCACGGCCCCACAGGGGCCGCGACCGTGCCTGGGATGCCGTGGGCTGCGGGGTCATACTGACGTAGAAATACGGCTCATCGTAATACTGGTCGCCCGGTTCCAGCCCAATTGTAATAGTGCGATCGGGCGTTACCTGGATCACGGTACTGATATCGAAGTGGTCCGGCCAGCACCGGACTTCTCCAGCGTTCGGAGTGGAGCGAGCCGCTGAGTCGACGATCGACGCGCCATTTGCGATCCACTTCGTCAGCTCCTCGAGGTGTGACCTGTCGCTCGCGTTGAATGCTTCGCCGATCGCGACGTCGTGCCGTGGAATTTCGTAGTGTCGCCGCAAGGTGTAGTGGGCGGCATCGCCGCCGAGGGAGGCAATCTGCGTACGAACCCAGAGAGTGGCGTCGGTGATGGTACGCCCATGCAATCGATACTCTGCGAACTGCTGATCGTTTTCCGTAGCGATCACCAGCGAGAGATCAATGGGCCTCGTTCCGATCCGAAACATGGTTCGAGCAGGAATCACTTTCGAAAACAATCCGGCGAGCGGACTAACCCATCCTAAAGTTGTGTGACTGTCGTCTTGCTGCGGTTCGAGGAAGGAAATTCCAGCGGCCGCACAGAACTGCGCGGCGTGATGCAGCTGCTGGCGAACGTCGGAGAGTCGGGCGCCCTCCTCGGGACGAATTGCCTGCCACACTTTCGGTGGCGAAGGTTTCGTCCCGCGTGTTTCCCGCGGTTGCAGTTCCACGATAAGGTCCGGTAAGAAGCCCTACGAGCATAGGTCCCGCGCCGTTGGACCACAAGCAGAACCGTCGCCGTGAGTGGCTCATCCGTTTACATGCGTTCCGCCTTCGAGGATACTAGATCGATTGGCTACGCGACGTTCGCGATCAGTGCGCGCCGAAGCGACGCGGCTCGGACTCGACCGTAGACGAAGTAGATGGTCAAGCCGATTGCCAGCCATACGAACAGTCTGATCCACGTCGGAATGGGTAATCCCGACATCAGGTACAGACAGATCAACGTTCCAATGATCGGCACCCAAGGCATCCCTGGCGTTCTGAATGGACGTACGGCGTCGGGTGCTGTACGACGCAGAATGAGCACGCCGGTGCAAACGATCGCGAAGGCGAGCAGGGTTCCCATGCTCACCAGAACGCCGAGTACCGTAATTGGAAAAAGACCAGAAGCGATGGCGACGAGCACGCCGGTGATTATCGTCGTCACGTGCGGCGTGCGGAACCGCGGGTGCAGCCGCGCAAATAGCGGAGGCAGCAGTCCATCCCGGCTCATCGAATAAAAAATTCGTGACTGTGCCAGCATGTTCACCAGAATCACGCTCGACAATCCGCAGAGCGCGCCGATGCTGATAACCGGGGGCAGCCATGTGACTCCGGTAACCTGCGCCGCGTAGGCGAGGGGCGAGGCAACGGCCAGCTTTGGGTACGGGACGAGGCCGGTCATTACCAAACCGACCGCGATGTAGATCACCGTGCAGATGGCGAGCGATACGAGAATCCCGATCGGGACATCGCGTCCCGGATTTTTCGCCTCTTGTGAAGCCGTAGAAACGGCATCGAATCCGATGTACGCGAAGAAGATGATTCCCGCTCCGCGCAAAATGCCACTCCAGCCGAACGATCCGAATTGACCAGTGTTCGGCGGAATGAACGGATGGAGATTGGCGCTGTTGGCGTGTGCTACGCCGACCGCGATGAAAAGCGCGAGGACGGCGACCTTGATGATGACGATGGTCGTGTTAACTCTCGCTGACTCGCGGATTCCGATAACGAGAAGTGCGGTCACCGCGAGACAGACGATCACCGCGGGGAGATTGAAGAGCGCCGTTACCGCGGTTCCATTCGCCAGCTGCACCTGACTGCCGGGTGAACCGATGAGACGCGCCGGGAAATCGATGCCCATTTCGCCGAGGAGAGTGATTGCGTACGCGGACCATCCGACGGCGACAGTCGACGAGCTGAGCGAATACTCCAGAATGAGATCCCAGCCGATGATCCAGGCGACGAGCTCTCCCATCGTCGCATACGCGTAGGTGTAGGCGCTCCCCGCCACCGGTATCATGCTCGCCAGCTCGGCGTAGCAGAGGCCGGCGAATACGCAGGCGAATCCGGCGAGCACGATCGAGATCGTAAGGGCAGGCCCGGCATTCTGCGAAGCGACGACGCCGGACAGGACGAAGATCCCGGTGCCGATGACCGCACCGATTCCGAGGGTAACGAGCGCAACGGGCCCGAGCTCGCGTCGCAGCGTACCGGAGCCGGCCTCCGCGAGCAGGGATGCGACATCCTTCCTGAAGAAGAGCGACACCTTGACCTCCGAATTGGATGCGGATTTGTATACAATATGGCGAGAGGATAATCCGAGCCGCTGCTCGCCGCAAGGGAGCGCGGGCGGGCCTGGTAATTCGCGGGACGCCCCCAACCCAGGGAGCGTTATATTGGCCGCATAATGCCGAGACGGGCGGCTTCCTCATCGCGGACCAGGTCAGGGACACGGCGCAGTGCTGGTGCGTCCGAACGGGCGAACCGATTGTACGATTCGCTACGCAGCCTCATTGTCCGCGGTCAGCTCGCCCCTGGCGCTCGTATCGTGGAAACGGAAGTCGCCGACCGGTTTGGGGTTAGCAGGACCCCGGTGCGCGCCGCGTTCCAGCGCCTCGAGCGCGAGGGTTACGTGGTCGCCTCCGCCACGCACCAGGCGCGGATGACTGTAGCGCCGCTCACGCGTGAAGATGTCGGAGAGCTCCTCGAGATCGTCGGCGAGCTGGAGGGTCTGGCGGCGCGGAGCGCGGCGCGGCTAGGCGAGGCGGAGCGCGAGCGGCTAGCCAAGGATTTATCCGCGCTCAACGCCGACTTCAGACGTGCCGCATCCGCCAAAGGAGCCCAACCCGGCCGGCTATACGAGCTCGATGAGAAGTTTCACCGACGGTACGTGGAAGCGGGTGCGGGGCCACGACTCCGATCGCTGCACGAAGCAGTGAAGCCCCAGGCTGAGCGCTACATCCGCATGTACATCGCCCTGCTGCTCGATACGGTGCCAACCGCCGGCAGCGAACACGATGCGATCGTCGAGGCGATACGCACTGGCAACGCGGCGGTAGCCCAACGTGCCGTGCAAACTAACTGGCGTCATGCGGCGGACAGGCTCGTTCGCGCGATCGATGTTATGGGTGAACAAGGCAAGTGGTAAAACCCACGGACGCGCTGTGCGTCTTTATGTGTGTAGCAGCATTTCCCCCTCTGAAGGAGCTCGGCGATGGCCGAAAAGAAAACGGCTAGGAAGACTGGTAAGCAAACTGAAAAGCACGAAACGCAGCCTGAAAAACGAACCGCCAAGAAAATCATCGCCGTGATCGGCGCGACCGGCGCGCAAGGCGGTGGCCTCGTCCGCGCTATCCTCGACGACAAGGGCGGTCAGTTCGCCGCGCGCGCGATTACGAGAAACCCCAATTCCGACAAGGCCAAAGCTCTGGCCGACGCCGGTGCCGAGGTCGTTGCCGCCGACACTGACGATGTAAAGAGTCTGAAGAAAGCCTTCACAGATGCGTACGGGGCGTTTTGCATGACCAACTTCTGGGAGCACATGAAACCTGAAAAGGAGCTCTCTCAAGCGCGCAACATGGCCCAGGCGGCGAAGGACGCCGGCATCAGACACGTCATCTGGTCGACGCTGGAAGACACACGGCAGTCGGTACCGATCTCCGACGACCGGATGCCCACTCTAATGGGGAAGTACAAAGTCCCTCACTTCGACGCAAAAGGCGAGGCGAATGCGTTCTTCGCCGAGCTCGGAGTGCCAACGACCTATCTGGTGACGTCGTTCTATTGGGACAACTTCATTCACTTCGGGATGGGTCCGAAGAAGGGACCTGATGGAAAGCTCGCGATCACCCTACCAATGGGGTCGAAGAAATTGCCTAGCATCGCCGCTGAGGATATCGGAAAGACGGCGTATGCGATATTCGAGAGGGGCGAGGAGCTCATCGGCAAGACTGTCGGCATCGCCGGTGGCCATCTCTCCGGTGCTCAGATGGCAAAGTCTCTTACGAAAGCGCTCGGTCAACCAATCGCTTATAACGCCGTGACTCCAGCTGCGTTCAGGTCCTTCGGATTTCCAGGCGCGGACGATCTCGCCAACATGTTTCAGTTCAACAGCGAATTCGAGCAGGACTGTTGCGATGCGCGGAACATCAGCGAGACGAAGAGTCTGAACCCCGAGCTACAAACGTTCGACCGCTGGCTCAGTCAGAACAAGTCACGGATTCCGCTCGGATAGCGGCTTGCGCTCGACCGGCTGGGCGGCGCCGGAGCCAATCGCGCGGACTCCTTCACCTTCTGTAAAGAGCCGGGTGAGAAAGCGCTGCCCTTCGCCGATTCTCTCAACTTCGACGGCGGTAGCCTCGAGCGCGTGCTCCATGCGCGTGAGCCTCTCGCCGATCTCGCGCGGCAGTGAAGTGACCACGGCGGCGCTTCGCCGCCAGATCCGCCGCGCCATCGCGATGGACAATGGCAATAGCACGACGAATATGAATATTCCGCCGAGCACGAACACTTCTTCGGGAGGTCCCTGACGGACGAAACGCGCAGGTTCGACGACGGCGCCGGGAATGGCTGCCGCCTGCGCCAACTGCGCGGCGTTAGCGGCAACCATCTGATCGACGGTCGCAATCCTCGAGTCGATCTCCGTTAAGCGATTTTCCAGCGCCTTACGCTCAGGGGCGCCGCTCGAGACAGATTCGAGCTGATTGGTGATGTCCCGGCGGGTGCTTTCCAGCTCCTCGAGCTGATTATTCAGCTCGCGGCGCTGAGCTCTGTAGCCCTCATAAATCGCAGTTGGGCTCGGCACGGTACGCGCGCCCGGAGTTTGGGCGAGTACGGGCGTTGTCGGCTGGTTCTGCGTCTGGGTGTAAGTCAATCAGTCCTCGAAATGGGTGCGGCGAAGTCGGTACCGGCCAGATAATCTACGGATTTGGCAGGCCAATTTCTGCTCGCCAGGCAGACCGGCGCTGTCGATAGCGGGCGCACGGCGAACGGGCTAACATCTCCATCGTGGTCGATCGCGCGAACGACGGCATACGATTAGAGACGGAACGTCTCATTCTGCGGCAGTACAGGCTGAGTGATTTCGAGGATCATTTCAAGCTGTGCGCCGATCCCAATGTCATGCGCTACCTAATCGGTGGTCAGCCCATGTCGCGTTTCGAAGCCTGGCGTCACATGGCGTTCCTCATCGGACATTGGCAGCTTCTGGGATACGGACATTTTGTGGCGGAAGAGAAAGCGTCGGGTCGCTTTGTCGGACGCATTGGGTTTATGAATCCGGACGGATGGCCGGGATTCGAGATTGGCTGGACGCTTGCTCCAGAGTTTCAGGGGAAAGGCTTCGCGACTGAAGGCGGACGATATTTGCTGGAGTACGCATTCGACAAAATGGGGAGAGATCACGTGATCAGCGTCATCCACCCCGATAACAAGCCGTCGATCAGAGTTGCAGAGCGTCTGGGCGAAAAGCTGGAGGGATCAACAGAGGTTGGCGGAATGCCGGCCCTGATTTACGGAATCGATCGGCCGAGGAGGAGCAAATGAGACGTGCTTCGACTGTTCTCGTACTGATGATCTTTGCCGCGGCGCCGCTGCTCTCGCAAGCGAGCCGTGGCGCACCACCGCCTTCGCAGCCTGCAACGACACAGTCAGCGTCGCGGCTTCCGACGGCATCTTCTCCTCCGATAGTGCTGGAAGACCAGTGGACATCGGCGTTGGTGCGCCGTGACACCCGCACGTTCGAACGGCTGCTGGCGCCCAACTTCGTTTATACGGAAAATGCGTCGGTGATGAATCGCCGGGACGTGATCAAGAGCGTCACGGGACCAGACCGGGTCGACTGGGCGCGCAATGAGGGAATGGAGGTCCACAATTTCGGCGATGTGCAGGTCATTACGGGAATCCTGCATACCAGAGGCAGGGCGAAAACCGGCGCGTTCGATCGGAGGTATCAGTTCACCGATATCTGGCAACGCCGCAACGGACGGTGGCAGATAATCGCCGCGCAGGATTATTTGATCCCGAAGTGACCTCGAGCTCGGGCTACAGAGCGAAGATGATTCGATTTGCGCGCGCGCTGGCGGCGACTTCGACGCTCGCGATTCCGTTAGCGTGCGGCCGCGCTAATAGCGACGCAACGAACGACCCTGATTCAGCCGGTGACCCGGTAGCAACATCGACTGCGGCGATAGGCGCCACGCCGGTCAGTGGTGCGCGGATCGCCGTGCCCCACGCGGGGCCGCCGGGTGAATGGCAAATGCCCGCCGGTGATTATGCGAGCTCCCGCTACAGCGAGCTTGCGTCGATAACCCCACAAAACGCGGCCAATCTTCGGGTTGCGTGGGCGTTTTCCACCGGTGTTCTGCGCGGCCACGAGGGGCAACCGCTCGTCATCGGCAACACGATGTACGTCGTCACGCCGTATCCGAACGTGTCCTACGCGATCGACCTCGCGCAAACGGGACAACCGCTCAAATGGAAGTTTCGGCCGGAGAACGCGCAGCAGGCGATCGGAAGGGCATGCTGTGATGTCGTTAATCGTGGCGCTGCGTACGCTGACGGGAAAATCTTCTACAATCTGCTGGACGGGCACACGATCGCCGTCGATGCGGCAACCGGCGCGCAAGTGTGGCGCACGAAGATGGGAGATCTCTCGCGCGGCGAGACGATTACGATGGCGCCTATCGTCGTGAAAGGAAAAGTCATCGTTGGATCGAGCGGCGGCGAGATGGGAGTACGTGGCTGGATCGCGGCGCTCGATGCAGCAACCGGCAGAGAGGTCTGGCGCGCCTACAACATCGGGCCCGACAAGGACGTGAAGGTGGGGCCGAAGTTCAAGCCGTTCTACGCGCACGATCGCGGAACCGATCTCGGCGTTTCGACCTGGCCGGGTGACACGTGGAAGACCGGTGGCGGCGCGGTGTGGGGATGGCTCTCCTACGATCCCGCGCTCAATCTCATCTACCACGGCACGAGCAATCCCGGCCCGTGGAACGAAAATCAGCGCGCCGGCGACAACAAATGGACAGCCGCGATCCTTGCGCGCGATGCCGACACCGGCGAGATGGTCTGGGCGTTTCAGGTGACGCCGCACGACATGTGGGATTACGACGCGGTGAACGAGAACATCCTCGTCGACTTGCCGATCAAAGGCCAGACACGAAAAGCACTCGTCCACTTCGATCGAAACGGCTTCGCCTATACCATCGACCGTGCTACCGGTGAAGTGATTCTCGCGGAGCCGTTCGTGCCGATGAACTGGTCAACGGGAATCGATCTGGCCACGGGCAGGCCCAAAGTAGTTGAGACCAAGAAGACTGCTCAGGACAAGAACGTGAAGGACATCTGTCCCAGTCTCGAGGGTGGAAAGAATCAACAACCCGCGGCCTTCTCACCGCAGACCGGTCTCTTCTACGTTCCGACGATCAATCTGTGCATGGATTTTCAGGCGCGCGCCGTCACCTACATCGCGGGCACTCCGTTCATCGGTGGAAATGCGCCGGAGAAGGGAGGGCCAGGCGGCTACCGCGGAGAGTTCATCGCCTGGGATGCGACCACAGGCCGAAAGATGTGGGGCATCAAGGAACCTTATCCCGTTTGGGGAGGCGCCCTGGCGACTGCTGGCGGTGTCGTGTTTTACGGGACGCTCGACGGCTGGTTCAAGGCTGTCGATGCGCGGAACGGTAAGGTCCTGTGGCAATTCAAGGTCGGCTCGGGTGTGGTCGGCAATCCAGTGACCTATACCGGCCCCGATGGAAAACAGTATGTCGCGATTTATGCGGGTATTGGTGGCGACATGGGGCTGCTCATTGCGGGCGACGTTGCCGCGAATCTTCCATACGATGTAAGGGAGCGAGGAACTACGCTTCCTGACATCGGCAGGTGGACGAGTTGGGGAGGAGAGCTCTTTGTCTTTTCGTTGTGAGCTGACAATGCTCGCGCTGGGCGCGCTTTGCGTCGGTGCCGCATGCCGCGGCAACGTAAACTCTGGCGCCGATACATCGCGAGCGGCCGCATCAACGTCGTCGACTCCCGCCCAGCAGAACGCAGCTAGTCAACTCACCGTTGCTGGCGACAGCCTCCGACTCATGCAACACGACGAAAATCTTCCGGCTGGATTTCCACTCATGGTAAAACCCATTGCGGTGAAAAATCCCTACGAAGGCGACAAGCGCGCGATCAGCACCGGCGCGCAGCTCTTCATTGCGTACAACTGTCTCGACTGCCATGGGGCTGAGGGATCGGGATCAATGGGGCCCAGCTTTCAGGACGGCCGGTGGCACTTTGGTGGATCGCCCGGTGAAGTGTTCGAATCCATTTATCAGGGAAGACCGGACGGGATGCCATCATGGGGCGGCCGCATCTCCAACGACCAGATCTGGATGCTCACCGCCTACGTGCGATCATTATCGTCCAAAGATCTGAGCACCGAGAACTTCACCGGTAAGATGGTCGAGCGCACCGGTCACTGAGGATCAACAATGCGTAGTAAAGCTCCAAGCCACATTGCACTGGCTGTTCTTCTCGTCGCCGTCAACCCGGGCGAACTACTGTCACAGGGCTCACCGGCCTCGTTCACCATCGAGCAGGTGAAGAGTTATCCCTTCCCAAACGAGCTGACGGCCGCGTCGACAGGATCGCGCATTGCCTGGGCACTCAATGAGCGCGGGCTCAGGAATATCTGGGTGGCCGAGGGACCGAGCTTCACTGCGCGCCGCCTCACCAATTACACTGCCGACGACGGGCAGGAGTTGACCAGCGTTTCTATCTCGTCAGATGGGAGAAACGTCGTCTACGTACGCGGCGGTGATCACGGCGGGAATTGGGATGACAACGTCCCCGTAAACCCAACGCAGAATCCAGCCGGATTCAAGGTGCAGGTGTGGTCGGTGCCATTTGCGGGTGGAGAGCCAAAGGCCCTCGCCGAGGGCGATGAGCCTATGATCTCGCCGCGCGGAGACCGTGTCGCGTTTACAAAGAATCGTGAAATTTGGATCAGTCCGATCGACGGGTCAGCGCCGCCAAAAAAATTCTTCACGGTTCGCGGCAACCTTGGCGATCTCGAGTGGTCGCCCGATGGATCTCGGCTGGCGTTCGTGGCGGATCGCGGCGATCACGCGTGGATCGGAGTTTTCTCGAACGACTCGCTGCCGATCGTGTGGCTCGGACCGTCGAGCGCGCGGGATTTCTCACCGCGCTGGTCACCCGACGGAACGCGAATCGCTTTCGTACGCACGCCGGGGCGTGGCGGCGTACCTGATTCACTTCTCACGCAGCGGAATGTTCCATGGTCGATCTGGACCGCTGACGCAGCTACCGGTGTGGCGACGCAGCTCTGGGATGCTCCCAAGACACTGCGGGGGTCTTATCCGCAGACCCAAGGCGGAGCAAACCTGCATTGGGCCGCCAATGGACGGATCGTGTTCCTCTCCGATCTCGACGGATGGCCACACCTCTACTCGATCGGCGCAAACGGAGGCGCACCGCTTCTACTTACGCCCGGCAGCTACATGGCAGAGTACATCCAGCTCAGTCCCGATGGACGCTGGCTTGCATTCGCGGCAAATGCCGGAAGCGACAGCAACGATGTAGATCGTCGTCATGTCGTACGCACACCGGTTGATCGGGCAATGCCACAAGTAATGACGCCAGGCAGCGGCCTCGAGTGGACTCCTGTCTTTACTGGAGACGGCCAATCGATCGCGTTTATCGGCGCGACACCGCAGCGTCCACCCGTGCCAGCTGTCATGTCGATAAACGGCGGAGCACCAAAGTTGATCGGGCTCGATCGAATTCCAGCCGAGTTTCCCACGGCGAGCCTCGTCACTCCGCGAAAGGTCATCTTCAAATCAAGTGACGGCATGACAATCCACGGCCAGCTCTTCGAGAAGCCAGGTCAGTCGGGAAAGAAACCTGCCGTCATATTCGTCCATGGCGGACCGCCTCGCCAAATGCTCCTCGGCTGGCACTACTCGGATTATTACTCCAACGAGTACGCCGAAAACCAGGCGCTGGCAAACCGCGGATTTGTCGTTCTATCGATCAACTACCGGCTAGGAATCGGGTACGGACATGAATTTCATCATCCGCCGGTGTCTGGAAGGAGAGGAGCAGCCGAGTATCTCGATGTGAAAGCGGGAGCTGAATACCTGCGATCGCTACCGCAAGTCGAAGCCTCGCGAATCGGGATTTACGGCGGATCTTACGGCGGGTATCTCACCGCGTTGGCATTGGCAAGAAACTCCGACCTGTTTGCAGCCGGCGTCGATATCCACGGCGTGCATGATTGGACGACGGATGCACCACGCACGAGACGCGAAGGCTTCGAGCAGCCCCCCGATTATGACCGCGCCAATGAAGTCTCGTTCAAGTCGTCACCGGTCGCCTACGTGAGCAGCTGGAGGTCGCCGGTACTGCTCATTCACGGTGATGACGATCGCAACGTTCGCATCTCACAGACGGTAGATCTCGTGCAGCGTTTGAATGCGGCGAAGATTCCCTACGAAGAAATCATCATCCCCGACGACACGCACCACTTCATGCGACACGCCAACTCGGTAAGGGTCGATAACGCGGTGGTAGATTTTCTCAGTCGCAAGCTGCGCGTTGGCGGTACGGCGATTAGCGGCGTTACTGGGAAGGAGGCGCCGGCGGCACTCCCCCGAATGCATTGACGATCGCGAGCCCCATGTTCGACATCGTCAACTGCGGCTCGTTATCAAGGATCCAGCGCTGATCCTTGTTTTCCTTGGTCATCACGCACGCGACGACGCGGTTGCGCAAGTACCAAAGCGTGCACTCCGTTCTCACCTGGTCGGTCTCGCCGTCCTTGTGGGCCGCGCGCACTCCTCCGACGTAGCGCTGAAGCATGAAGTCAGTGCCGTTGTGCTCGAGTATGTCGAGCATCGCCGAATCGGCCGCCGGATTCACGGCTTTTCCCTGCGCCATCAGCTCGAACAAATGCGCCATCTCGTTCGGCGTTGTCACGCCGAGTCCGTATTTAACCGAGCTGTCCATCGCGACGCTCGAGCTGCGGAGAAAGCTCTTCGAGTGGACGCGAGTGTGCGTAAGGCCAAGCGAATCCATCTTTGCCCACACTCGGCGGATGATGATGCGGTCGAGCAAAAGGTTGGTCGCGGTGTTGTCGCTGATTGTCGACATGAGCCACGCGGCATCATGGACGGTCAGAACGGTGCCGTTGTGGAGGAACTGGATGATTCCTGACCCCGGTACCTGATCGATCTTGAGGACCGTTAGTGGATCGTCGAGCGAAAGCTGACCCTTCGCGACTAGATCATAGACCGTGACCAGAATCGCGACCTTGATCAGGCTGGCGGTAGGAAAGGTTTCGTCTCCGCGTCTGTTGATTCGCGCGCCGGTCTCGAGATCGATAACGCTGTATCCGACAGTTCCGTGATGCGCGTCAGCAATCGAGTCTAGCTTCCTTCGCAACGCGGCGGTGTCGGCGCGAACGGGCTGCAGCCGTTGCGCGCTCGAAGCGACAGCGCGACTCGCCGCACACGCAATCACGCCGGCGAGAAGAATCGCGGCATAACTGGCGGCGACGCGAACCGCGCGCGATTCGATCATGTCTCGGATGTCGCGGTCCTCAGTTGGACGAAGCGGTCGTGGTGACAGAGCCTTCAGGGTCCAGCGTCTTCAACACATCGCGCCACGCGAAGCGCTTACCGCTTCCGCG
The DNA here is from genome assembly GCA_045803975.1 of Gemmatimonadaceae bacterium. Lineage (GTDB taxonomy): Bacteria > Gemmatimonadota > Gemmatimonadetes > Gemmatimonadales > Gemmatimonadaceae > UBA4720. Next base: position 6,664 of record JBJMOA010000048.1, on the reverse strand, counting down.
CACCCAGTAATCCATCCAGGCCATCTCGGCTACCGATTTTACAAGCTGGTTCCGCGGATCGGGAATTCCATGCGTGCTGCCCGGGTATACATAGAGCTCCGTCGGAACACCAAGGCGCTTGAGCGCCATGAACAGCTCTTCTGACTGCGGGCGAGGAACTCGCGGATCACCCTCGACGACATGGATCATCGTCGGAGTCTTTGCATTCCTGACGTACTTGAGCGGCGACTGGTTCCAGTACGCATCGAAGTCATCGTACGGAAGCTTATTGCCAAGGTAGAACTGGCGGTTTCTCTGCACGTCGCTCTCGGCGTACATCGAGATCCAGTTCGACGTTCCGGCACCGCTGCTGATCGCCTTGAAGCGGTCAGTGTGCGTGAGAATCCAATTCGACCAGTGACCGCCGGCGCTCCAGCCGAGCACTCCCATTTTGGTGCTGTCGACGATTCCCTGTGAAATCAGGTAGTCGACACCAGTCATGATGTCCTCGTAGCCTTTCTGGAAATAATTGCCGACGATGTCGGTCTTGTGCTTCTCACCGTAGTTGGTAGACCCACGATAATTGGGCATCAAGACAGCGTAGCCGGCGCCAGCGTAAGTCTGCGCGCCATAGCCACCGTTGAAGCCCAGAACGTCTGCTGACGCGGGCCCACCGTGGATCGCGACGATTAGCGGATAACGAGTACCGCTCTGATAGCCAACCGGCTTGATCAGAATACCACCGACGGTTTTCCCGTCCGTCGACTTCCAGCTGATCTCTTCCTCCTCCCCGAGCGCGAAATTACGCACCTGTGGGTTGGCGTCAGTCAGCTGCCGCCAGCTGGTGCGATTCGGCACCTGGTCGACGCTCCCAACGGTGAAGAGGGTCGACGGCGTGCGTGGGTCGGCGTAATTCAGGAGAAGCAGCTTCGAATCGTCGTCCTGATTGACGTTCAGCGACGCGCGCACATTGGACACCTGACGTACCGCATTCTTGTCGACATCGAGTGCGAGCAGCTGGTTCGTCGCCTTGATCCCTTCATTGAAGTAGATCGTCTTCGCGTCCGGCGACCAGAAACCGACGGTGACATCTCCATCGAATGTCTCGCCGAGTTTCCGGAACGTTCCGCCGCGGTTGTCGACACGTCTCAGATAAACGCGTTGATTCGACATGTTGTACCTGGTCATGTCGTCCGGCGCCGAGAATGCGATCCATTTGCTGTCCGGCGAGAACTCGGGGTCGCTTTCCGGCACTTCGGAGTTGTTAGTCAGGCGCTCGATGTTGCCGGTCGCCGTCTCGAGCAGGTACAAGTCGGCATTTATATCCTGCTCAGTAATGTTGCGCATGTAACGGTTGGCAGCCGTTCCGTGGTAGCCGATCCACTTGCCGTCATCCGAGACATTGAAATCGGTGACCGTAACGCTCGTGTCGCGCGTGAGCCGGGTCGCGTTTTTCGTCCCGACATCGAGCGCCCACAGGCTGGACAGTGGTGTCGCCATGTTCCGGATCGCGACGTTGAACTTCTTCTCCATGCGAAGTTTTTCGTCCTTGTCCAGCGTGTCTGCCGTCACGAAATAGATTCGCCGGCTATCTGGTGACCACTTCCACAGACCAACGCCTGCCTGTTGGTGAGTGAGCTGCACGGGCTTTGCGGAATCGATCCCATTTACCGGCAGCGCATAGAGCTGCTCCTCATCGGCCTTGCCGCTACGGTACGCGAGCCACTTTCCATCCTTGCTGAACGCGAGTGTCGACACGCCGTCCTTTGCATCGGTGATCTTGCGGGCTTCGCCCCCGTCGGGACGCATGATGTAGATCTGATTCTGGCTCGCCGGGCTCCCGCCTCCGGCATTTCCCGACGCACTGCCCGCACCCGTCGATGCGTCCCTGTTCGACAGGAAAACGAAGAAGCGCCCGTCGCGCGACCAACGCGGCGATGTCTCGTTCTTATCCTTGGTAAAGGTCATCTGCTTCGTCGAAGGCAGGCCATCCTTGACCGAGACGAGATAGATATCGGTCTGGCGCTTTGCCTGATTCCAATCCGGCACAGATAACGTGTAGAGCAGCCACTTGCCGTCAGGACTTGGTGTCGGCGAGCCAACATCGCGTTGCTGCTGGCGATCCAGGAAGGTTATTGGCCGACGCGAGACCGATGTGGTGGTAATCTGCGCGAGCAAAGCGCAGGGGATGGACATGGCGATGATGAAATGACGGATGCGCATAGCCAGTGGTTGTAAGAGTGCGGAAACAGACGAAAGCAGGTCGAGCTGCCGCAGGGAAATATAGAGTCTGAACCGTAAGCGCACCCTCTAGCCAGGTGGCCACCCACGACCGACATAGGGGAAACGTGACATTGCGTACGCTTTTTGCCTGAATGCCCCGACAAAACGACAATCGCCGCCTCGATTATCGGAGCGGTTTTTTTCTGACCTTTGATGACGGGGAGGAAGAAGCACAATGTTAACCAACAGGTGGACTGGAAGGGTTGTTGTACTGACTGTTGCAGCGTTTGCGGTCGCGGCGTGCAGCAAGAAGGACAACTATGGCGCGGATACTACGGGGGCGGCATCCAGCACGATGGCTGGAGACACGTCAGCCATGGCCGGCGGTGGTACGGCTACGGCGGGTACGTGGTCTGACGCCAACATCGTAGCACTACTCGACGAGGCAAATATGGCCGACAGCGCCGCTGGAGCCATCGCTGCCACGAAAGGCACCTCCTCCGCCGTCCGCGAGTTCGCCAGAAGGATGGAGCGTGACCATCACCAGCTCCGCTCGCAGGGTCAGGCGCTCGCCAAGAAGCTGAACGTCACACCAGCCGCCCCGAGCGACGATCCGGTGACGGCAATGGCGCAGAGTGAGACGAACACACTCAACTCAACGGCAAAAGGCAAGGATTTCGATAAGGCCTATATCGATGCCGAGGTAAATGCGCACAAAGCGGTTCTCGATCTGGCGACCAAGGCGGCTGGGCAGACGCAGAACGCAGAGCTCAAGAATCTCATCCAGAAGGCAGCGCCGATAATTCAAGGCCACCTCGACAAGGCTGAATCGATTCAAAAGACGCTGAAGTAGCGCATTGCCGAAGTAGTATTGCTCAAAGGCGTAATCTTCGATCTCGACGGCACGCTCGTAGACAGCAACGACGCGCACGCCCAATCCTGGGTGGACACGTTCGCGGCAACCGGCTACGACGTGCCGTTCGATGTCGTGAGGCCCCTGATCGGTATGGGAGGTGACAAGCTTCTCCCGAAAACGATCGGCGTGAAACACGACAGTGACGAAGGAAAGAAGCTCGTCGAGCTTCGCTCCAAGATCTTCCGCGAGCAGTATCTGCCGCATCTCCGGCCTTTACCTGGCGGGCGCGAGCTGGTGCAGCGCGTTCGCTCCGACGGACTCAAGCCCATCGTTGCCACCTCCGCAAAGGAGGAGGAGCTGAAGGGGCTGCTTGCGGCGGCACGGGTGCAGGATCTGATGGAAGAAAAAGCGACAGCCACAAAGAACGACAGATCCAAACCCGACCCCGACATCGTCCACGCGGCAATCGAGGAAAGCGGCGTCGAGCCGCAGCAGCTCGTAATGATTGGCGACACTCCCTATGACATCGAAGCCGCGGCGAAAGCTAAGCTCCGCACAATCGCCTTCCGGTCCGGCGGCTGGACCGATGATGCGCTTAAAGGCGCGATCGAGATCTACAACGGACCGGACGACCTCCTCTCACACTATGAGTCGTCAATCATCGGCCGGGAACGTCAGTGAGCACAGGCGTCTCGCTGCTACGGCAGGTTGCCGAGACAATTCAGAATGTTGGACCGCCAGGCACGCAGCGGGCACCGGCCAGTGGTTTCTCCGCCACAAAGGCGTTTTTCGAGCTCGCGCAATTCGTCGGCTACTTCCTCGCCATTGGCGCGATCGGCTTTCGCTTCGGCATCGTGCGTCGAGTGGGCGGAATGTCGGACGAAGCGCGGGCGATCCTGCGCGCGGATAACGCCGCGCTTCTTGGCGCTCTAGGCGTGGTTCTTCTCGGAATCTCTTACCTTGGCGGCCCGTACACCGAGGCGATCATCAACCACAAAACGTTCGCCGAATCTCTGCCCAGAAATCTCGGAGCGTTTGAATTGAAGATGGGGCTGCTGGCGGTCGCCATTATCGGATTCCTCGTGGTGCGCGCGGCGTCAACCGCTGGATGGACGCTCGCCACGATCGGAGTTCTCGTCGCGGTTCTGCAACCTCTCTACACCGGCAGAATCGCCGGCAAAGTCAACGCCGTTCATATTCTCGCCGCGTCGACATGGATCGGCACGCTGCTCGTACTGACGGTCATTGGTATTCGCGGCGTAATAAGACGCGGTGCTACCGGCATCCGGCGCGCCGAGCTGGTTTGCGATTTGGTCAATTCCTTTTCGCCGCTCGCACTTACCGCAGCGAGCGTCGTCGCGCTCAGTGGACTTACCACCGCGTGGCTGCACTTGAAGCGCGTGTCGGCGCTGTGGACGACGGGCTATGGCTGGGCGCTAATCGTGAAGCTCATTTTCGTGCTGCTCGTTGTCACGCTGGGCGCGTGGAATTGGCGGCGAGTCCGACCATCGCTCGGCGGCGAAGGATCGGAGCAGACAATCAAGCGTTCTGCCACGATGGAGCTGACCTTCGCCGCCTGCGTTCTGCTTGCTACTTCGGTGCTTGTGACGTTGCCGTCGCCCCGGTAGTGCTCCGTGGAGGAGCGTTCTTCACGTACTTGTCGAGCCAGTTGATGTACTCCCACAGCAAATGACGCTGGGTTTCGCGCGCGGTGTAACCGTGCGGCTCGAGTGGCAGCTGGATGTAGCGTACGTTGCCGCCGTTTCCCTTGATTGCGGCGAACAGTCGCTCTGACTGAATGGGGAAAGTCCCGGAGTTGTCATCGCGCTGGCCGTGAATGAGGAGCACGGGCTCGTTGATCTTGTTTGCGTAGTTGAACGGCGACATCGCGTTGTAGACTTCCGGCGCCTCCCAGTACGTGCGTGGCTCAGCCTGGAATCCGAACGGCGTGAGGCTGCGGTTATAGGCTCCGCTCTCGGCGATGCCGGTACGGAAGATGTCCGAATGGGCGAGGAGGTTTACGGTCATAAAAGCGCCATAGGAATGCCCGCCGATTCCGACACGGTCCCTGTCGGCGATCCCCATCTCGACGATCTTATCGACGGCAGCCTGGGCGCTCGCGACCAGCTGCTCGACGTAGGTGTCATTCGGTTCCTTTCCGTTCGCGCCGACGATCGGCATCGTGGGACCATCGAGAATCCCGTATCCGTGCATCAGAAGCATCAGATAGTTCTGGCGCCCAGGGCGTTTGAACTGATAGGGAGAGCCAGTGAGCTGCGACGCCGCATCAGCCGACTGAAACTCGCGCGGATACGCCCAAAAGAAAAAGGGAAGGCGCCCTTTCGACTTGTCATAACCGGGAGGGAGGTACAGAGTTGCCGACAACTTTACGCCGTCGGGCCTTGTGTACGTAATGAGCTCACTCTTCACGTTCGCGAAGTGGGGCGCGGGATCGCCCAGCTTCGTCACCTGCGTGGACGAGTTATTCCTGAGATCACGAACGAAGACGTTCGGCGCGTCCGTTGGCGATTCGCGCTGCGTAATGATGCGATTCGCGTCGCGATCCACGACTTGCAGCACCTGTTCGTAAGTAGGCGCGCTCGACCGCCAGAGCCGCTCAGTTTTACCAGTGGTGAGATCGAAGCGATCGATGAATGGCCGATCTCCCTCAGGCGACGCGCCATTTCCTCTGAGGTAGAGATACCTGCCGTCAGTCGAGCGAAGCGGAACGAGTCGTCCAGTCGTGGAATCTGCCACGAGCACCCACGAACCTGGATCGGAATACCGATCTTCCGTGCTGCGGTCCCAAACCAATTTCGGAGTTCCGCCATTGGGCGCGGACGGATCGATCATCCAGACGCGTTGCTTTGCGCCGCGCGACAATCTGTCGACGAGAAATGCCGTGTTCGGAGCAACCCAGGTGATGCCGCCGTAGCGATACTCGGTTTGCACGAATGGAGTCGCGGCACCCATGAAGGGCGCCGATAGCAGAGAAACCTGATCACGCTTCGGTACGGCGTTGCGCGGATTGCCTTTGTCGAGCGCTTCGACAATCACGAGCGTAGCCGGCACGTCGGGACGCCAATTCACAATTCGCACACCGGGCAGGACCGCGTCGCGCGCGCTCGGCGCTTCCTCGGCAACGTGCGAGTTTCTGATCTCGCGCAGGACTTTTCCGTTCAGATCCCACACTTCGGTGCGAGATGGAAAGACATCCATGGGCACCTGGTACGAGTACGGTCGCTGCACCGTCTCGACGAGCAGATAGTTCCCGTCCGGAGATTGGCTCACGCGTGTGTGAATTCCAGGCGTGCCAACGGGGGTGATACGTCCATCGAGAGAGACGCGCGAGATCTGATCGGTGAAGTAGTAATCGAAGAGTGCTTCATCGGCGGGACTCTGCAACAGATACTCGTAGGTGCGTGCCGGCGCGGAGCGACCATACGACTCCTGAACGATTACGCCTGTCGGTACTTCAGAGGTCTTGGGAAGCGCGCGCCGATTGGCCGGCCACAGTCTGCACACGAGCTCTGACTTTCCGTTAAGCCAGGCACAGCCGGGATCGTCGACGATATTTCCGCGCGCGGTGGTGAAATTGAGGACGGG
>JBJMOA010000047.1:0-9150 GCA_045803975.1 Gemmatimonadaceae bacterium | reverse complement strand
AGCGTGAGGCCTTTGATACGGTCGCCCTCTTCGCGGCGTGCGGTGAGCATGAGCACCGCAATGCCTGCCGTCGCCGGATCGCCACGCAACTCCTCCATCACCTCCAGTCCCGACAGTCCGGGAAGCATCAGGTCGAGGACGATTAGGGATGGCTTCTCACGCCTGGCGCTCGCCAAGCCGTCCGGACCGCTGGTGGCAGTGGAAACTGCGTAGCCGGACTTCGCGAGATGATAAGCGACGAGCGCAACGATATCCGGCTCGTCATCAACGACCAGCACGCGGTCAGCGGTGGAGCTCGGAGCAGTCACGCGCTTAACTTGTCGGCCCCGCCGAGGTTGGGTCAACTCGTCGCTTGTCACGAATGCGTTACGATGCCGTTGCACTCCCTCGACCACGCCCGCGCGGCTAGCTTTGCACTTCATGTTGCGAAAATCGGGTTTTCAGCAATGACGCCGCGGACGCTCGGCGCTTTTCTGCTATGCCTTCTGGGCTGCGTGCCCCCCGCTGCGCAACCGCGTGGCGGAACTGAGCCGGTTGATCTCGTCATCGCGACGACGACTGACGTGCATGGTCGTCTGAGAGCGTGGGACTATTACGCGAACACGGCCGAGGCTGTGCGCGGACTGACGCGCGCCGCGTCGATCGTCGACTCAGTGCGCGCAGCCAATCCAGGGCGCGTGATCCTGCTCGATGCCGGCGATCTCCTTCAGGGAAATCCGTTGGCGTACGTCGCTGCCAGAGTTTCGCGTGATCGCACTAATCCGGTGATCGCGGCGATGAACGCGATGCAATACGATGCGGCGGCGATCGGAAATCACGAATACAACTACGGTGTGCCGTACCTCGATTCGGCCATCAAGCAGGCGAAGTTTCCATTTCTGTCTGCCAACACCTACCGAATCCAACCCGCAGGCGTGCACGCATACCGGCCGTGGACGATCGTCGAGCGCGCTGGCGTACGCGTCGGGATCATCGGGGCGACGACGCCAGGCGTAACAGTCTGGGACGCCGAGAACATTCGCGGTCGTCTGCGATTCGGCGACATAGTGCCCGCGGTGAGACAGGCGGTCGAAGAGGTGCGCGGCGCGGGAGCGGACGTCGTCCTGGTGACCGTTCACTCGGGGCTCAACGAACCCTCGAGCTACGACACAGTTACTACGAACGTACCGAGCGAGAACGTCGCGGCGCGAATCGCGAGCGAGGTGCCCGGCATCGACCTCATCCTCTACGGGCATTCACACAAGGAAGTGCGGGGAATGACGATCGGGCAGACGCTGCTCATTCAGCCAAAAAATTGGGCGACGAGTGTCGACATCGCGCACATCACGCTGTCTCGCTCAGGGGGCCGATGGGCCGTGACTCAGAAGCGGAGCGATCTAGTCCAGGCAGCTGACCACCCCGAAAATTCCGCGGTACTGGCGGCGACCGATGCAGTGCATCGCGAGACAGTGGCGTATGTCACTACTCCCATTGGAACCACAGCCGAGCGGTGGAGCGCCGACTCAGCCCGGCTCCGCGACACGCCGCTCATCGACTTCATTCTCGAGACGGAAAGGAAAGTGGCCGGCAGTGACCTCGCATCGACCGCCGCGTTCTCGACCGATGTGGTATTGAACCCGGGCCCGATCACAATCGCCCAGGTAGCCCAGCTGTACCCGTATGACAATACGCTCCGCGCCGTGCGAATTACCGGCAAACAGTTACGCGATTACCTGGAATTCAGCAGCAGATACCACCGGACGCCCACATCGGCCAGTGCTCCGCTCGAGACCGATCCACAGATTCCCGGCTACAACTTCGACATTGTGTCAGGGGTCGATTACGTCATCGACGTATCGCGGCCGCTCGGATCGAGAATCACGCGGCTCGATTACCAGGGACGGCCCGTTCGCGACGCCGACAGCTTTACCATGGCGCTCAACAACTATCGTCAGACGGGCGGCGGTGGCTACGCGATGTTGAGCGGCGCACCGGTCGTGTACGACAAACAGCAGGAGATCAGGCAGTTGCTGATCGACGAAGTTAGGTCGCGCGGTGTGCTCAGGCAGGCGGATTACTTTCGGAAGAACTGGTCACTGTTGAGGGGAATGGCCGCCGCGGAGCCCGCTTTTCCAGCTGTGAGCCCTTTAGTTCCGCCTAGCGTAACCGCGTCGCGTCCACCATTTCCGACTGCCACGCGTTTCCTCCGCATTATCGCAACGAACGATTTCCACGGCGCGCTCGAGCCACGCCCGGATGCGAATGGCGTTCGACGCGGCGGTGCCGCGTACGTGGCGGGTGCGATTAACCGCGCCCGCACTGAGTGTGCACCGCGCTGCGAGACGCTGCTCCTCGATGCGGGCGATCTCTTTCAGGGCACGCCGGCTTCCAACCTCTCGTACGGTCGCCCCGTCGTCGACTACTACAATAGAATGGGCTACGCCGCCGCCGCGCTCGGCAATCATGAGTTCGACTGGGGCACCGATACACTCCGGGCGCGGATGCGTCAGGCGAAGTTCGGCATCTTCGGCGCCAATGTTCGCTACACCGACGGCCGCGATGTGAAATGGATTCCAAACGATACTCTTGTCACGCGTGGCGGGATAAAGATCGGCATCATCGGCGTCTCGACCGTCGCAACTCCGACCACGACACGATCCGCGAATGTCGTCGGCTTGCGCTTCGACAACCCGGCCCCGATCGTCGACAGTATTGCCACCGCGCTTCGTAACCGCGGCGCGAACTATGTGGTGGTGATCGCTCACGCTGGCGCGATGTGCAATCGAGATGGGGTCACTGATTGCGGTGGCGAGATCATCGATCTCGCGCGCAACCTCACCACCAAGGTCGACGCGATCGTGAGCGGTCACACCCACACGCTCGTGAATGCCGAGGTGAAAGGGATCCCGATCGTACAGGCCAGGTCGAGTGGACGTGCAATCGACGTCCTCGACATCCCATTGCGCGGCAATGCAAGCCTGCCCGTACGACATGAGGTACGCGAGATCGCGATCGATACGATTCAACCCGTTTCCGCGATCGACTCCATCGTGCAGAAGGCTGTTGCGCGCGTGGCTCCGGTCGTCAATCGGCACGTTGCAACAATCCCCGTCACCCTCGCCCGTCAGGGATCTCAGTACCCGCTCGGCAACCTGATCGCTGACGCGCAGCGCTGGGCAGCGAAGGGCGACGTGGCGATCATGAACAACGGCGGAATTCGAACTGATCTGCGCGCCGGAGAGGCAACTTACGGATCGTTGTTCGAGCTACAGCCTTTCGGCAACGTGCTTTATTCGTTGTCGATGACGGGTACGCAGCTTCGCGGATTGCTCGAAGCAATGGTCGGGCGGTCGTCGATCAACGACCACGTCAGCGGGCTCGTGATCCGGTACGATCCGTCGAAGCCGGTGGGCTCGCGCGTTGTGTCGATAACCATGGCCGATGGAACGCCGCTCTCGAGTACCAGGACGTATAACGTCATCGTCAACGACTTCCTGGCGACAGGAGGTGAAGGCTACGACGCGGGTCGCCGCGCCAGCGCTTCGCGATCTCTGAACATCATCGACCTCGACGCGTTGATCGACTATCTGAGGTCGTTGCCGGCGCCGATCACGGCTCCCACTGAAGTGCGCATCGCGCCGGTCGGCAGGTGACCGACAGCGTCCGCGTCTACATCAACGCCAAACCGGTGGATGTCGACTCGACGTCAACGGCGTTGCAGGCAATCGAAGCGTGGGACCACGCGCAGGCCGCCGCGGTGCGCAATGGCGAGCGCGTGATCACAGATAGTCGTGGCATCGTCACGGCCGCCGACGCGCCGGTGCACAATGGCGCCATTTTTCGCATCGTTCGCGCTCGACAAACCACTGCCGAAGATCCGGACTTCGACCCATCGTAATGCCACTTTCGATCTTCTCTACAAAACTCCGCCAACTGCCGAAGGCTGAGCTGCATTGCCATCTCGACGGCTCTGTGCGACCGGAGACGCTGCTCGACCTCGCGCGCGAGCACCGCGTCCAGATGCCGAAGCAAACGCCTGAAGAGCTCGCCGCGTTCATGAGGGTCGACGATGCGCAGAGCCTCGAGGATTACCTGCGGCGCTTCGATGTGACGATTTCCGTGTTACAAAGCGAGGAAGCGCTCGAGCGGGTTGCGTACGAGCTTGCCGAGGACGCGACGGAGGACGGAGTGCGCTACATCGAGGTTAGAAACGCACCGATCCTGAACGTGGTTCAGGGCCTCACGTTAGTGCAGGCGATCGAAGCTCCGTTGCGCGGGCTTCGCCGGGCCGAGAATGATTTTGGGATTATTGCCCGATTTATTCTCTGCGGCTTGCGGCAGTTTCCACCCGCGGACTCGCTCGAGATGGCGAAGCTCGCAGTCGAGTTCAAGAACGAAGGGGTTGTCGCGTTCGACCTTGCCGGCGGCGAAAAAGGAAATCCTGCCGCTGACCACGCGGAAGCGTTCCGGTACGCGCGCGAGCACAATCTTGCCGTCACTGTTCACGCCGGCGAGGGCGACGGTGCGGAGTCGGTGCGCCAGGCGGTGCACATCTGCGGCGCAGACCGCATCGGTCACGGCACCCGTTTGATCGAGGATCCGGAACTGACTCAATATGTGAACGACCGTCGTATCGCGCTCGAGGTTTGTCTCACGAGCAACGTGCAGACGCGCGTTGCCGACTCGTACGCATCGCATCCACTGCGCGAGTATTTCGATCGTGGTCTCAACGTCACTCTCAACACCGACAACCGGTTGATGAGCGCGACGACACTCACGGACGAATACGTCTTTGCGGCCGAGCATCTGGGCTTCACGGTGGAGGAGCTCGCGGCCGTTGCGCTCAACGGCTTTGAAAGTGCCTTCCTGCCGTGGGAAGAGCGGGTGATGTTGATCGAAGAGGTTTCGGATCAGATCGACGAGCTGGTCGGGGTGGAGAATTGAATCTCAACTACTCCTCGCAGGCCGCCGCTGACGCTGCAACAGCGTTAAAAGCGCGCGCGGATTCGCGCCGTCCCGCTGTCGCCATCATACTCGGCTCGGGACTTGGCGGGCTCTCGAAGCGAATCAGCAATGCGGTGCGGATTCCGTTCGATGATATCCCCGGATTTCCTCGCGCAACGGTCGCTGGGCACGAAGGTGCGGTGTTCCTGGGCGATCTCGGCGGCCGGGAAGTCGTCGCGCTAAGCGGGAGGTTTCATCTCTACGAGGGTCACACGTCGGCGCTGGCCGCGTTTCCAGTACGCGTGTTTCACGCACTCGGCGCGCGCGAGCTGTTCGTGTCGAACGCGGCTGGTGGGATTTCGCCCAAGCTCGCAGTCGGTGATCTCATGGCCATCGCGGATCACCTGAATCTGATGGGCACGAACCCGTTAGTCGGCCAGCAACAGGAGGGAGATATTCGCTTTCCCGACATGACCGATGCATACGACCCCGGATTGCGTCGCGTCCTGCGAACAACAGCCGAGAAGCTTGGCATCCAATTGCGAGAAGGTGTGTACGCCGGATTGTTGGGCCCGTCCTACGAGACGCCCAGCGAAGTGAAGATGCTGCGACTGCTCGGAGCGGATGCGGTAGGGATGTCGACTGTTCCGGAGGTGATCGTCGCGCGGGCGCTAGGGATGCGCGTGGTCGGAGTCAGTTGCATCACCAACGCGGCCGCCGGTGTCACCGGCTCGGCGCTCAGTCACAGCGAGGTTCTGGAAACGACGCACCGTGTGAGCGCGCGGTTCGAGTCACTTGTGACAGAGTTTCTGAGCCGGTCAGGGATTCCTCAAACGTCCGCCGCTAGATGATTCAGGGGTCCGCTCCCACTTCCTAGCCCCGGAGCGGTGGCGATCGCGTTGTGGACGTAGTCGATCGCGCGACGCACCGCGGCATGGAGTGATTCGCCTTTCGCCAGCTGGGCGGTGATTGCAGCGGAAAGCGTACAGCCGGTGCCATGGGTGTTGGTGGTCTCGAGACGCTTCGCCCGAAATGTTCGCAGGTCGCCGTCGTATAGAAGGTCGACGACGCGATCGCCAGAGCTGAGATGTCCGCCCTTGATCAACGCCGCGCCGGCTCCCATGTCGGTGACCAGCTTCTCGGCCGCGCGGGCCATTCCCTCCTCGTCATCGATCTTCTCGCCGACGAGGATCTCGGCCTCGTGAAGATTGGGTGTGACGAGTGCCGCGAGTGGGACTAGCTGCGCCCGAATGACATCGATTGCGTCAGGCTCAAGTAGCACATCGCCCGACGTAGCGACCATCACGGGGTCGAGCACGTAATTGGCGAGTGAGTGCTCGCGAATCGCGACGGCGACGAGCGATGCGTTTGACGCGGTGGCGAGCATTCCGGTTTTGCACGCAGCTGGTGGCAGATCAGCGACAACGGCCTCGATCTGCGCGCGCACGAGCGAGGGCGCAATGGCCTCCCATGCCGTAACACCGCGGGTATTCTGCGCCGTGATAGCGGTGATGGCCGAAGTGCCGTAGACGCCGAACCTCTGAAACGTCTTGAGGTCGGCCTGAATACCCGCGCCGCCGCTGGAATCCGAGCCTGCGATTGTGAGCGCGATGCGCATCACGAAAGATGCTCGTTTACGCCTTTGGATCGAGGACGACTAGCTGGCAACTACTGGATCTGTCTTGGCGGCGGAGACGGCGGCAGGGACTGGAGGCGTGCTTTGAACGCGTGGAAGTTCCGCGTATCAGTTCCAAGGGAAGCCAGGGTCGCACGCGGTAGTTGATTGACGCGCGCCTGGATTGCCTGAATGCGGTCCTCCTCGAGCGGGTGCGTCCGGAACCACGATTCGACCGCGCCGGGCTGGCTCCTGCGCTCGGCGATCAGCTTCTGGAACATGGTCACCATCCCGACAGGGCTGATTCCAGCGCGGACCACGTTGTTGAATCCCTCCTGATCGGCCTCCGCTTCGTCCTGTCTACTGAAGCGCGCGAACACCGCGCCACCGGCGATGTTGATCGCCGCACCAGCGACCTGGCTGTTGCAGATACTCGTCAGGATGCACGCGAGCGTGACGCCTATGTTGGCGCCCTGTGCTTTCTCCATTTGCTTGATGGTGTGGCGCTTCAGCACGTGTCCGATTTCATGTCCGAGCACCCCGGCAACCTCGTCCATCTGATCCGTGCGCTCGATGAGACCACGATTCACGTAGATAAATCCGCCTGGCACGGCGAAAGCGTTGACGTCCTTCGCATCGACGATGAAGAAATGCCAATCGAGATCCCGCCGGCTGGTCAGCCTGGCAATCGAATCGCCCAGGACGTTTATATACCGATTCAGCTCCGGATCCTGGATGATCGGTAGTTGCGCATTGATCTGTTGCGCATATTCCTGTCCCATCTGCACTTCCTGTTGCTGCGAGATACCGCACGCAGTCAGGCTAGCGACGACCGCAATACCTACGAGGATTCGCGTCATTGGTACTCCAGCGATGAAAGATTTCTGATGAGACGACGGGCAAGTCCCATTCCAGCCAAGTCACTCGCGCGCAACGCTTGAAACTTCTTACGCTTGCCCGCGATTTGACGCGTCGAAAATCGCGTGAGAAACACTCGCTCTTCGTCGCCGAAGGCGTACGATCGGTCGAGGAACTGGTTCGATCCGGACTTCGGATCCGCGGCGTACTCGTCGCCCCCCAGCTCGCGACTGCGCCGCGCGGCCAGGCGCTGCGCCAAACTGTCGACGCATCCGGAGTCGAGCTCGTCGAAGTCTCAGAAAAGGACTTTCGCTCCGCCGCCGAAACCGAGTCGCCGCAGGGTGTCATCGCGATTGGCGAAGTTCCCGCGCGTTCTCTTGATACACTCGACATCGGATCGGTGTGCCGCATAATCCTGCTCGACGGCGTTCAGGATCCCGGTAATGCGGGCACGATCCTCCGTACGGCGGCAGCACTCGGAGCTACAGCGACAATCGCCCTGCCCGGTACAGTCGATTTATGGAACGCAAAAGTGATCCGCAGTTCGATGGGCGCGCAGTTCCATCATCCCGCGTTTCATGCGGACGTGGATGCCGTGCTGTCTTTTCTCTCAAAAGAGAAAATCGAGTTGTGGGCGACTGACGTAAAAGGTCAAACTCTGGACCGCGCAACGGCGCCGGACAGACTCGCGATCGCGGTCGGAAACGAGGGCGCGGGGTTATCGGCCGCGATTCGCGCGAAGGCACAGCGCACAATCTCTCTGCCGATTTCGACAAATGTCGAGTCTCTCAACGTCGCCGTTGCGACAGGAATCATTCTCTACGAGCTTCGGTCATGATAGAAATCTTCGAGGGCATGTACGTATTCGTCGTCGGAGCGGCGATCGGCTCCTTTCTCAACGTCTGCATCGGCAGGTGGCCCGAGGGGCTCTCGGTGGTCAGACCCCGGTCGAGATGTCCGAAGTGCGGGCACCAGATCAAAGCCAGCGAGAACATTCCGATCGTGAGCTGGCTCCTGCTTCGTGGACGCTGCAGCAATTGCAACGAGCGGATCTCGATTCAGTATCCCATTGTGGAGCTGCTGGTCGGTTTGCTTTGGGTCGCGGCGTTTTTGCAATTCGGAATGACTTTCACCGCATTTCGTGTCGCCGTGCTCGCGACGGTTCTCCTCGGAATCTCCATTACCGATGCAAAGCATTTCCTGATTCCTGACGGCTTCACCGTCTTCGGCTTGTTTTTCGTGCTGCTCACATCGTTCGTTGCGCTCTATCTCGGCGAGGCGGAGCCATTTGCGCGGCCGTGGGATGCAATCCTCGGTATGTGCGTTGGTGCGGGAGCGATCTCGATTGTGGGTTGGCTGGGAGAGGTGTGGCTGAAACGGCCGGCGATGGGCTTCGGCGACGTAACGCTGATGGCCGTCGTGGGCGCGGCGCTCGGTCCACCCAGAGCATTGCTCACGATCTTCATCGGCGCCCTGCTCGCTCCGATCGTGCTGCTTGGCATCGTCTATCCTCTCTCATCAAGCGGGCTCGCCGACGACAAGGGGCAGACCGAGCTCGCGCTCGAGTCCGGCGGTGGATGGCGCCGGCGCGAGCTTCCATTCGGCGTCTTTCTTGCGCCCGGCGCTTTGATCGCGTTGCTTTTCGGAGACGCGATGATCGCGTGGTACCTGCGCATTTCCGGACTTTGATTCACCGACACCCCTCAAAAAATTCGATTCTCAATGAGAGCTGAGCTCAAACGCAGTTTCGGTTT
>JBJMOA010000046.1:0-18715 GCA_045803975.1 Gemmatimonadaceae bacterium | reverse complement strand
GGCAGGCGGGGGAGACCGAGCGTCTCGTGCGTCACCAGCTTCGCGCCGGCCTCGCCGACGTAAACGCGACGACGGCGGATTTTCTGTTGGCGTACGAACCCGTTTGGGCCATCGGAACCGGGCTTACGGCATCGGCCGAGGACGCATCGGCAATCCACAGTGTGCTTCGCTCCGAGCTGCGCGAAATGATCGGAGGTCGCGCAAACGAAATCCCGCTTCTGTACGGGGGAAGCGTGAATCCGACGAACGCGAGGGGACTTCTCGCGGCGGATGAAGTCGACGGTCTACTGGTGGGCGGCGCGAGCGTCGACGCATCGTCGTGGTTGGAGATCGCACAGAGCTAGGGATGGTTCGAGTGGGTCCCATCTGCGAACTCATGCTGGGCCTCGAAGGCAACAGCAAGACAAAAGCGGGGTGTCAGGTGCCAGGGACTGGGTGCTGGGCACGGGGAAAGGCTGCCTTTACCTCGCACCCAGTACCTAGTACCCGGCATCCGATACCCCGTTTTTTTTGTTGCATTTAGTGCGCAGCACCAAGTTCGCGAGTGCCGCCCGAGTATCGCGACTTGACTGGATTCGCGCGCGCGTGGATATTACAAGGCTACTCTGAACCCTAATCCTATCAATGCTTTACACGTTTCTGCTCGTCCTCCTGGTCATCGACTGCATAGTGCTGATGCTTGCGATCCTGGCGCAAAGCGGGAAGGGCAGCGGCCTCGCGGCTAGCTTCGGTGGTGCGAGCTCCTCCCCAGATGCGCTGATCGGAATTCGCCAGGCTGGCAACCTCCTGACCCAGATCAGTTGGTGGGCGGGCGGGATCTTCCTTGGCCTATGCTTCGTTTTGCAGTTGATGTCGACTCATACGTCTGCGCCGCGGTCCGTACTCGAGAAGGGGCTTGGCAGTCAGCCGACTAATGTCGCTCCGCCTACGTCCGCCCCGGCTGTTCCACTCGAGCCGGCCCCGACCACGAAGGCGCCGACGCGTAGCCCGACGACGCAAACTCCAGCCACGACGCCGAAGCAGTAGCTTGGCAGCCGAGACTCGAATCGCTGAGCCAGGGTTCCTCCTCCTCGAGGACGGAACCCTTTTTCACGGCCGTCTCGCGGGCGCCGGCGACAAATCGTCGCTGCCAGCCGTAGCCGAGGTCGTGTTCACGACGAACATGACCGGCTACCAGGAAGTCTTCACCGACCCGTCGTATCGTGGACAGATCGTCGTGATGACCGCCCCCGAGATTGGTAACTACGGGATCAACGCCGAGGATCCCGAATCGAGTGCGCCGCAAATCGCCGGTGTGGTAGTGCGCGAGCTCTCCGCAACCTACTCGAACTGGCGCGCCACCGGTTCACTGGCTGATTGGCTCGGGGCGTCCCAAGTACCAATAATTCAAGACGTTGACACCAGGCGCCTCACGCGACACCTGAGGTCAGTTGGAGTGATGCGCGGAGTGATTGGGGCGGGCGAGACACCGGACGAAGCAAGCCGTGCCGCGCTGGAGGCCTGCCCTTCCATGGAGGGGTTGGATCTCGCTTCTCGCGTCACGACCAGGGAGCGATATAGCTGGGGAGATCCACGCGCCAGCCATCACATCGTTGCCTATGACTACGGAATCAAGCGAAACATCCTTCGCCTGTTTAGCGAGAACGATTGCCGGGTGACGGTCGTCCCCGCGGACACGTCGGCGGAGTCGGCGCTGGCCGCGGAGCCGGACGGGATCTTCCTATCGAACGGCCCGGGCGATCCCGATGCGATCCCATACGCGCCAGACATTATTCGTGGCCTGACATCCAGCGGCACGCCAACGTTTGGTATCTGCCTTGGTCATCAGCTCTTAGGCCTCACCTTCGGCGGTGCTACAGTGAAAATGCCGTACGGGCATAGGGGCGGAAACCATCCGGTGAAGGACGTAGAATCTGGCCGAGTCCTCATTACTTCGCAGAACCATGGCTTCGCCGTCGAAGGCGACGAGCGGGCGGTGACGGGCGCGGGTGATCTGGAAGTCACCCATGTGAACCTGAACGACGGGACGATCGAAGGTCTCCGCCATCGCAGCCTACCGGTCTTTGGAGTCCAGTACCACCCTGAGGCCGCGCCCGGTCCGCACGACGCTCGGCCGCTCTTTCGGGAGTTCCTGAGCGCGCTAAAGGGCGCTGTCCGGTAGACCAACCTTGCCTTGACACGATATTAGTAAAGTCATAGTTTCAAAGCACTTACGCGCACTTGCTGCGCGTCCCATACGGAGTTTTCATGACCAAAGCCGACCTCGTCGAGCGTGTCACGACCCAGATTTCACGTACAGCCGGGCCGATGATTTCCAAGAAAGATTGCGCTCGCGTCGTGGACGCCTTCCTCGAGGCAATCAAGGAGTCCCTGCAGACTCAGGAGAACATCGAAGTCCGCGGATTCGGCACTTTCAAGATTCGGAATCGCAAAACCCGTATGGCGCGAAACCCACGCACTGGCTCTCCTGTTGAGGTTTCCGCGAGACCTGTTCCCGTGTTCAAGCCCTCGAAAGAGCTGCGAGCGCTCGTTGCCGGCGTAGATGTCTCGCAGATGTCGGAAGCATAAGGACTTAGCCACACCGCAGCGACGAACGCACGCATGTCTACCGTGACGGTGCAGCTGTTCGCTTCGTACGCGGAAAGATTTGGCGGCGCTACCATCGAAGTTCCCCTCGCGCCGGGCGACACAGTGGCAAATCTCCTCAACAGCATTCGCAGCCGTCCAGATGCCGGGCTGCTTCCCACATCGCTTCGCGTCGCAGTCAATCGAAGGTTCGCGTCGCAAGACGACGTGATTGGCCTCTGCGACGAAATAGCGCTGATTCCGCCTGTCGCCGGCGGATGAGGCGCGTCGCGATCGTTTCTCGCGCGATCGACCCCGCTGCGTTAATCGCCGAGGTTCAGTCAAACGAATGCGGCGCAATCTCGCTGTTCGCCGGAACGGTGCGCGATAGCAACGAAGGGCGTCAGGTGATGGCGCTGGATTATTCCGCGTATGCCTCGATGGCGGAATCGGAGCTCGAGAGAATACTTGTCGAAGCGGAGAATCGATTTGGCGTCCCTTCAATCGTTGTCGAGCACCGAATAGGTGCGCTGGCGCTTGGCGATGTGAGTATTGCGATTGCCGCTGCGCACGCGCATCGTGGGCCAGCGATGGAATGCACGCGATACGTCATCGAAGAGATCAAGACCCGGGTGCCCATCTGGAAGCTCGAGCACTATGCTGATGGCGGGCGCGAATGGGTTGATCCCACACGCGCGGACGGGGCAATGAGCGCGTGAGTACGACTCTGCGTGACAGTTACGGCCGATCGATCGAGTATCTCCGCATCTCGGTGACCGATCGATGCAATTTTCGTTGTCTGTACTGCATGCCGGCGGCTGGTCTCGAGTGGTTGCCCAAGTCCGACATTCTCTCCTACGAGGAAATCGCGCGCGTGGTGAGCGAGCTCGCGCCGCTCGGCCTGCGTCGGCTGAGAATCACCGGTGGAGAGCCTACGCTGCGGCCCAATCTCGACCTACTCGTCGGAATGCTGCGCGCGATTCCTGGAATCGAGGACATCTCGCTGTCGACAAATGGAGTTCGACTGCCGACCCTCGCGCATTCACTCAAAGCAGCCGGCCTCGATCGTGTCAACATGAGCGCCGACTCTCTGAGAGTCGAACGCATCCGCGCAATTTCGCGTCGTACAACGGACTTCGATCCTGTCACGGCCGCCGCCGCGGCTGAGCAAGCGGGACTGTCGCCGATCAAGATCAACGTCGTCGTGATGCGCGGCATCAACGACGACGAAGTCGCGGACTTTGCGCGCCTCACGCTCGAGCACCAATGGCATGTGCGATTCATCGAGCTAATGCCCGTCGGCGAGATGCGTGAGCTCACATGGGATCACATCGTGCCGAGTGAAGAAATCCTGCGTCGTCTCGAGGCGATAGCGCCGCTTCTGCCAACCAGTGGGCCTGTCCGCGGCAACGGACCGGCGAAATATTTTCGGTTCGCCGAGGCGCGCGGAACGGTTGGCATCATCACTCCGATGTCGCACACCTACTGCGGTAGCTGCAATCGCGTTCGCCTGACAGCAGATGGTCGCCTCCGCACCTGTCTCTTCGGCGAAGACGAGATCGATCTCCGCACGCCGTTGCGCGCGGGAATTCCGCTCGAGCCGTTCTTTCGGAGTGCGCTGCTCTCGAAGCCGAAGGAACATCAACTTCTGCAGATGCGCGTCGGGGGTTTGCGCGCGCTTTCGCAGGTCGGCGGCTAAAAAACATCCAGCCGCGGTTTGCTCGGCGTGAGTGGCGCGGATAACTTTCGGCCACGACTCACCTACCTCGAACGAAATAATGGTCAACAAAATTACGGTTGTAGGCGCTGGCAACGTCGGCGCTACGACCGCGCAGCGCATAGCCGAGAAAGAGCTCGCCCGAACGGTCGTAATGGTCGATGTGATGGAAGGAATCCCGCAGGGCAAGGGACTCGACCAGTGGCAGTCAGCTCCTATTGAAGGCTTCGACTCGCGCGTTATCGGCACCAACGGGTACGACGAGACCTACGATTCCGAGATCATCGTCATCACCGCGGGAATCGCGAGAAAGCCGGGCATGTCGCGCGACGATCTACTCAACACGAACGCGGGAATCGTCAAACAGGTCTCCGAGCAGATCAAAACGACTTCGCCCGACGCGATTCTGATCGTCGTGTCGAATCCGCTCGATGTCATGTCCTACGTCGCGATGAAAGTCACGGGCTTTCCTCGGGAGCGGGTGCTCGGCATGGCCGGCGTGCTGGACACCGCGCGCTATCGAGCTTTTCTCGCTGAGGCCCTCGACGTTTCCGTGCGCGATATCCAGGCGATGGTCCTCGGTGGACACGGTGACACGATGGTGCCGCTCATCAACTACACATCGGTGAGTGGCATTCCAATCACCCAGCTTCTTCCCGGTGCGAAGCTGAATGCCATTGTTGAGCGTACGCGAACGGGCGGTGCGGAGATCGTGAAGCATCTCAAGACCGGCTCCGCGTACTATGCTCCGTCGTCGGCAGCGGTGCAGATGTGCGAAGCGATCGTCCACGATCAGCGGCGAATTCTTCCGTGTGCCGCATGGCTGGAAGGCGAATACGGAATGTCCGGGTTGTTCCTTGGTGTGCCGTGCAAGCTGGGACGGCGCGGACTGGAGAAGATCATCGAAGTGGAGCTCACCAAAGAGGAGCGCGATGCCCTGGCTAAGAGCGCGGACGCCGTGCGCGAGCCGATGGGCGCGGTAAAGCTGTAGAACGTTGATGGGCAGGCTGCGCGGATTCTACGGCTCCATGATTGGCAAGAAAGCCATCATGGGCATTACCGGCCTCATCGGGATCGGCTTCGTAGTCCTTCATGCGCTCGGCAATCTCCTGGTTTTTCGCGGGCCCGACGCAATCAACTCCTATTCCCGTTTTCTAAAGGGAACTGGTGAGCTGCTCTGGACATTGCGCATCGTCCTCATCATCGCTGTGATACTTCACGTAATCGCGGCGGTGCAGCTGACGCGACAGAGCCGAGCGGCACGGCCCGTTGCTTACACCAGGCGGGAACCGCAGGTGGCGACACTTGCGTCGCGCACGATGCGTTGGGGCGGTGCGCTGCTTCTCCTCTTCATAGTGCTGCACATTCTCCATTTCACGACCGGCACGCTCCGACCAGCAGGCGTTTTCACGCCGGAAGATGTTTACATGAACGTGGTGACCAGCTTTCGGATTTGGTGGGTCGCGTTGTTCTATGTCGTCGCGATGCTCGCGCTGGGCCTCCATCTGTTTCATGGAGCGTGGAGCTCCGTCCGGAGCATTGGTGTAAGTCCGCCGTCGCCGCAGCCTTTGCACAAGCGGCTCTCCGTCGTGATCGCACTGCTTATCTGGGCTGCGTTCACGGCCGTTCCGGTCGCGGTGTTTGCCCGGATGATTCCGTGATCGGCCAAAGCCGGCTCGATCCCCACATTCCGGGCGGACCACTCGCCCAGAAGTGGGATAGACATCGCTTCGAGATGAAGCTCGTAAATCCGGCGAACAAGCGGAAGAACACGATCATCGTCGTGGGATCCGGACTCGCTGGAGCCGCGGCCGCGGCGACGATGAGCGAGCTCGGATACAATGTGAAGTGCTTTTGCTTTCAGGACTCGCCGCGTCGCGCCCACAGCATCGCCGCTCAAGGCGGCATCAACGCCGCGAAGAATTATCAGAACGACGGCGACAGCGTCTACCGCTTGTTCTACGACACGATCAAGGGCGGCGACTTCCGCTCGCGCGAAGCCAATGTGTATCGACTCGCTGAGCTGAGCGTGAACATCATCGATCAATGCGTGGCGCAGGGTGTTCCCTTTGCTCGGGAGTACGGCGGGCTGCTGGCGAATCGCTCGTTCGGAGGCGCGCAGGTCTCGAGAACGTTTTACGCGCGTGGTCAAACCGGACAGCAGCTACTGCTGGGCGCCTATCAGGCGCTCGAGCGGCAAATCGCGCGGGGGGGAGTGAAGATGTTCCCGCGCACCGAGATGCTCGACCTGGTTCTCGTGGATGGAAGGGCAAGGGGGATCGTCACCCGAAATCTTGTCAGCGGGGCGATCGAGTCCCACGCCGGGGAGGCTGTCGTCCTCGCGACGGGCGGTTATGGGAATGTTTTTTACCTGTCCACTAACGCGCAGGGTTCGAATGCGACAGCGATCTGGCGCGCTTACAAGCGCGGCGCGGCGTTCGCGAATCCATGTTTCACCCAGATCCATCCGACCTGCATCCCCGTTAGCGGTGGATATCAGTCGAAGCTGACACTCATGAGCGAGTCGCTGAGGAACGACGGACGGGTATGGGTGCCAAAGAAGCCCGGCGACAAGCGCAGACCGCGCGAGATCCCCGAGGAGGACAGGGACTATTTCCTCGAACGGAAGTATCCGAGCTTTGGGAACCTCGCGCCCCGCGATATCGCGTCACGCGCCGCGAAGGAAGTATGCGACGAAGGACGCGGTGTGGGTGAGAGCGGACTCGGCGTATACCTCGATTTCGGTGACGCTCTCAAGCGACTCGGGCGCGCCGTAATCCGGGAGCGGTACGGCAATCTTTTCGAGATGTACCAGCGCATCACCGATGAGAATCCGTACGAGGTTCCGATGCGCATCTATCCCGCCGTCCATTACACCATGGGCGGCCTGTGGGTGGACTACAATCTGATGAGCACGATCGACGGCCTTCATGTAATCGGGGAAGCGAATTTCTCCGACCATGGTGCCAACCGGCTGGGCGCAAGCGCCCTCATGCAGGGGTTGGCCGACGGCTACTTCGTCATCCCGAACACGATCGGACACTATCTCGCGAGCAGTAAACTCGCACCGGTCGACGCATCAGATGCTGCGTTCAAATCCGCCGAGGAGGACATGCGGCAGATGACCGCGAGGCTTCTTGCCATCAACGGCAAGCGGACAGTTGCGTCGTTCCACCGCGAGCTCGGGAAAATCATGTGGGATTACTGCGGCATGGCACGCAACGAATCAGGTCTTAAAACCGCGCTGGAAAGAATCCCGGAATTGCGCGCGGAGTTTTGGCGCGACGTCAACGTGCCAGGCAGCGACGCAGAGTTGAATCAGGCGCTCGAGAGGGCCGGCCGCGTCGCAGACTTCTTCGAGCTGGGCGAGCTGATGTGCGTCGACGCGTTGCATCGCACCGAGTCATGCGGAGGACATTTCCGCGAAGAGAGCCAGACCGCGGAGGGTGAAGCGCTGCGTGATGATGCGAATTTCGCGTACGTGGCGGCTTGGCAGTATGCGGGCGAAGGCCAACGTCCTGTTCTCGACAAAGAGCCGCTCGTGTTCGAGAACGTCAAGCTCTCGCAGCGGAGTTACAAGTAGATGAATCTCAAGCTGCGGGTTTGGCGACAGGCGAGCCCCGATGCACCGGGGAAGATGGTGCGTTACGACGCGACCGACATCAACCCCGACATGTCGTTTCTCGAGATGCTGGACGTGGTAAACGAAGCGCTCACCGAACGTGGCGAGGTTCCAATCGCCTTCGATCACGATTGCCGCGAAGGCATCTGCGGCATGTGCAGCCTCATGATCAATGGCGTTGCCCATGGCCCGGTCAAGGGAACCGCTACGTGTCAGCTGCATATGCGGAGCTTCAAGGATGGCGACACGATTTACATCGAGCCATGGCGTGCAAAAGCGTTCCCGGTAATCAAGGATCTCACCGTCGACCGATCGGCGCTCGACCGAATAATTCAGGCGGGCGGCTACATCAGCGCGCCGACTGGCGGAGCGCAGGACGCGAATTCGATTCTCGTGCCGAAGGAGAACGTCGACAGTGCGATGGATGCTGCGGCGTGCATTGGATGCGGTGCGTGCGTCGCAGCGTGCCCGAATGCCTCAGCGTCGTTATTTACCGCCGCGAAGATTACGCATCTCGGACTCCTCCCGCAGGGCCAGCCCGAACGGTATCGTCGCGCGCTGCGCATGGTGGAGCAGATGGACCTTGAAGATTTCGGGAGCTGCACGCTGCACGGCGAATGTCAGGACGCCTGTCCGAAAGAGATCAGCATCGACACGATCACGCGCATGAACCGTGATTTCATAAGAGGCCGTGTGATCGGCACTCGGCAGTAAAACTGGCCTGCTTGGTGCACCCATGCGCTTCGGCCTGGTCAGCTGGAGAAGCTAATGGAAGGCGAACTTTCGTCGGAGACGACGCGCAGGGCGAGCGAGGTAAGTAGAGTCGGAAGTGAGGCGGCGCGCGGAGGTGCGGATGCTTTGGACGATACCGTTGTCCTCACACAATCGGCGCCGACGCCAACCGCGGGGTTCAACGTGGTTTCCCGCCGCGAAGAGTCCACCGCCGGCAACAAATTGGTCTGGCTCGTAGTGATCGTCGCCCTCGGGGTCGTCCTCGCGTATGCGGCGGGAATGCTTAGGTAAGATCCCTAGATCTTCGGTATCCTGGGCGGCTCGACATGCCCGCGTTCCAGCTCACGGTTCAACCGCGTCTTTTCGCTCTTCTTTTCCGCCTCGTCGTGCTGTTGCCGTTCTTCGAACAGGCGGTGCGCTGCGTTGTGTTGCGCGAGGTTCTTCGGTCTTGAATCGCCGTTCTCTCCCTCCTCTGTATCGGCGCCGTTCCCCGATTGAAGCTGCTCGATGAACTTGCTGTGCGTTTTCGATCCGTGCTGGCCCTCGGCGTGATCCTGGGGGCCCTTTTGGATGCCGTCGCGATTCTGCATCAGCTCTGCTTCCTCCCTATAACGGTTCGTCCTTACACCTTTCGGCAAGCAAGGGGCCAGTCTACAGCCGCGGCAGCGTGACTCCTTTCTGACCTTGATACTTGCCCTTCTTGTCCTTGTAGGAGACCTCAGGATCTTCCTCTCCCTTGAAGAACAGAACCTGAGCAATGCCCTCGTTGGCGTAGATCTTGGCGGGAAGCGGCGTCGTGTTGGAGATCTCAAGCGTCACGAAACCTTCCCACTCCGGCTCGAACGGCGTGACGTTCGTAATGATCCCGCAGCGGGCGTACGTCGATTTGCCTACCGTGATCGTGACGACATTTCTGGGAATGCGGAAATACTCCACCGACCTCGCGAGCGCAAAGGAATTTGGGGGGACAATGCAGACATTGCCCTCAAATTCGACGAAGGAGTTTGGATCGAAGTTTTTCGGGTCGACGATTGAGTTCAGCACGTTGGTGAAAATCCTGAACTCCGGTGCGACTCTCATGTCGTACCCGTATGAGCTGACTCCGTAAGAGATCACTCCTGACCGGACCTGACTGCTCTCGAAGGGCTCGATCATCCCGTGCTCCTTGGCCATGCGGGTGATCCAGCGATCCGACTGAATTGACATTTTTGAGGAAAGGGGAAGAGGGAAGCGGGAAGGGAGCCACCGGCAGAATTTCGGCGGCCGCTAGGTGCCGCGCGGTTCGCGCCTTTTCGACGTGAATGTACGGATTTCGCACTGGCAACGCCACTCAAGTGGAGCCGTTGAATTAGAAGATTGCCACAGGTAGATTCCCAAAAATCCCACTAGTGAAATTTTTCACGAAGTCTCGGACGCCATGTTTCGCGCTTATTTCCCGGTTCTGATGCTCTTCGGTTTCGTCCTGGTTAATGGGCTGGCGATCGTTGCGATCTCCGCGCTGACGATTCGCGCGCGACCCACTCCGGTCAAACAACAGGCCTACGAATCCGGGGTTCCCACACTCGGCGATGCGCGTGAACGCTTCTCGGTTCGATTCTACCTCATCGCGATTCTGTTCATCATCTTCGACATCGAGACGGTGTTCATGATCCCGTGGGCCGTTTACTACAAGCAGCTCTCGTGTTTCGTCCCACTGGTGAACGAGGCATGCCCCGTTGGGCACATCTCGTTTTTTGGACTTGGTGAGATGCTGGTGTTCATGCTGATTCTGCTCGTCGGCTTCGTCTATGTCTGGAAGAAAGGGGCGCTACAATGGGATTGAGCGCGCCGTCGGAGCACCGCACTGTTTCCTACGCGCCCGAATCGCAGGAAGGATGGGTTGCGACCCGGATGGATTTCCTCGTCAACTGGGCGCGCGCGAACTCGCTGTGGCCGATGCCGTTCGGAACGGCATGCTGCGCAATCGAGTTCATGGCGACCGCAGCCAGCGACTTCGATCTCGCTCGCTTCGGAATGGAGCGCATGAGTTTTTCGCCTCGCCAGGCGGACGTTCTCATTTGCGCGGGTAGAGTCCCGTTCAAGCTGGCGCCGATCATCCGCAGAATCTGGCAGCAGATGCCGCAGCCAAAATGGTGCATCTCCATGGGTGCTTGCGCGTCGACTGGTGGAATGTTCGATAATTACGCCGTCGTGCAGGGTATCGACACGATCATTCCAGTCGATGTTTACGTGCCTGGATGTCCGCCTCGCCCCGAAGGCCTGCTCTACGGCATTCGCATGCTCCAGGAGAAAGTGAAGAACGAGCGCGCCGCGGATGTCGGAACACGCGATGAGATGGAGCCGGATCCGGCGAGCCAGCTCTACATCCCGCCGTCGGTGATCGACGAGCTCGGCGAGCCGTTCGGGAACTCCGTGAACCAGACCAGGTCAGCGCTGTGAGCCGATTTGAAGTCGTCAGGACCGGCGCGAGTGCGGCCGGAGCGCAGCCGACAACTCCGAAGAAGCTCGCACACCGCGGAGAACCCGCCAACGCTTCCGCTGAGGCCGTGCAGCGTCAGTTTGCCGCGAACGTGAAGCGCGTCGAGGTGATCTGGGGCGAGACGGTTATCTACGTCGATCCAGGCGCGGTGCACGAAGTAATTCGTTGGCTCCATGACGACCCGTCGCAGCGCTACGATTTCCTGAGCGATTTGACCGCGGTCGAGTATCGCGATCCCGCTTCGCCCATCGAGGTGGTTTGGCACCTCCGCTCGCTTCCGTTCAGGCGCTTTCTGCGCATCAAGGTCGAGCTGGAAAAGGGTAAGCCACTCGAAGTGGACAGCGTCTACGACATCTATCGCGCCGCCGATTGGTTGGAACGCGAGTGCTACGATATGTTCGGCATCCGATTTCGCGGACACCCCGATCTCCGCCGCATCCTGATGTGGGAGCAGTACAAGGAAGGGTTCCCGCTCCGCAAGGATTTTCCACTACGCGGCCGGTTCAGTCGCTCCGAGCAGCTGCGCCAGGCTCTCGCTCAGAATCCGGAGGCGCGCTACTCCATGGAGGAGCTTACGATCGCCGACGCGTTCGCCGAGCTCCCGCGCGACATGCGTGAGCGACTAAACAAAGGCGAGAGGACGGGCGAGTAATGGCAAGACGCACCGTCGAAGTGGAGCTATCGACGTCGGGACTCGATTCACAGGGCCGGCCGCAACGGATTCCGCTCGTCACGAACGACGGAGGTACCGCTGTCGCGCTCGAGGCGCCGCCGAGCGCTGAGCCCGAGCTCGAAGGCGAGCACATGCTCATCAACATCGGGCCGCAGCATCCCGCGACCCACGGCGTTCTTCGTCTCGTGCTCGAGCTCGACGGCGAAACGGTCGTCCGCTGCATTCCGCACATTGGTTATCTGCACTGCGGCTTCGAAAAAATCGGCGAGTACCGGCAGTACAACCAGATAATCTGCTGGACGGATCGGGAGGACTATCTCAGTTCCCTTGGGAACAACGTCGCCTTTGCTTTGGGTGCCGAGCGGCTGTTTGGTATCGAGATCACAGAGCGGTGCAAGGTTCTGCGCGTCATTGCGTCCGAGCTTTCGCGGATCATGTCGCATCTGGTCTGGCTCGGCACGTTCTGCATCGATATCGGCGCATACACTCCATTTCTGTGGTCCTTCCAGCGCCGCGAAGAGATCTACCGTCTGATCGAGAAGTGGATCGGTGCGCGACTCACGACGACGGCGACACGCGTCGGCGGAATGGCGGCGGACATACCGAGTGGGTGGATGGATGGCCTCCGGCAATTCATTCGCACTTTTCCGCACACCCTCGATGAAATCGATCGTGTTCTCACCAAGAACGCGATCTGGGTCGGACGAACGGTCGGCCTCGGCGTCATGAGTCCTGAAGAGGCGATCAACTGGGGACTCTCGGGACCAATGCTGCGCGCCTCGGGCGTCGATTACGATGTGCGAAAGGATTTCCCGTATCTCGATTACGAGACCTACGACTTCGAGGTCCCGGTCGGCAGAAACGGAGACGTGTACGATCGCTACCTCGTACGGTTCGAGGAGATGAGACAGTCCGTGCGTATCCTGCAGCAGGCGGCCGACCGCCTTCCAGATGGACCAGTCAATATCGACGATCCGCGCATTATTCTGCCTCCCAAGTCCAAGGCGACGAGCGAGATGGAATCGATGATCCATCACTTCAAGGTCGTGATGGAAGGGCCGCGTCCGCCGATCGGCGAATCGTACGTCGCGAACGAGAGTCCCAAGGGGGAGAAGGGATACTATATGGTATCTGACGGCACAGCGAAGCCGGTGCGCTGGAGGATCCGGCCACCCTCGTTCGTCAATCTCGCGGCGATTCCGAAGATGGTCGAAGGGCACCTTTTGTCGGACGTCATTGCGATCAACGCGAGCATCGACATCGTAATGGGGGAAATCGACCGTTGAGCCCCGAGCTGGTGGGCGGACTGGAATCACCGGACTACGCGTCCCACGACGGCTCCGCACACGAGCCGTACACTGCGGTCTTCACCGGCGACGCCCGGCGCGAGCTCGACGAGCTTCTCACTCGCTATCCGACGAAGATGGCGGCCTTGCTACCCGCGCTTTGGATCGTTCAGCGCGAGCGACGCTGGGTGAGTGAGGAAGGTATGGCGGAGGTCGCCAGCGTTCTTGACCTCACGCCGGCCTATGTGAAAGGCGTCGTGACTTTCTACACGATGTATCACCAACACCCCGTCGGAAAATACTTCATCCAGGTGTGCACCACCTCTCCGTGCGGAATCTGCGGCGCCGAAGATGTCGTGAAGGCGTTTGTACGCCACACCAATACCGGCGAGCTGGGACTCACTTCGCCCGATGGCCGCTTCACGGTGATCGAGGTCGAGTGCCTCGGCGCGTGCGGATTTGCGACGCCAGTGATGATCAATGAGGAATTCATCGAGTCGGTGACTCCGGATAAAGTGCCTGAACTTCTCGCGCGACTCGCATAATGGGCTATCCGCACCATCCACATCCACGAGAAACGACGGTTCTCTCGCAGTACTTCGGAGATGCCGACGCGCGCACTCTGGATGGCTGGAAAAAACGCGGCGGTTATAAGGCGCTCGAGAAAGCGCTCGGCATGCAGCCGGCCGATATCGTGAACGTAGTCAAAGAGTCCGGTCTGCGCGGGCGCGGTGGCGCCGGTTTTCCGACGGGCTTGAAATGGTCGTTCATGAAACCGGGCGACGGCAAGCCGCACTATCTCTGCTGCAACGCGGACGAGTCCGAGCCGGGGACGTTCAAAGACCGTGAATTGATGCGGTGGACGCCGCACGCGCTTATCGAAGGGTGCGCAATCGGAGCTTACGCGATCGGCGCCGAAACCGCCTACATCTACATCCGCGGCGAATTCACCGAGCCGCTGTACTGGATGGAGAAGGCAGTGAAGGAGGCTTACGCCGCCGGCATCATCGGTAAGAACGCGATGGGCAGCGGCAAGCGCGTGGACGTCTATGTTCACAAAGGCGCTGGCGCCTATATCTGCGGCGAAGAGACCGCGCTCATGAATTCGCTCGAGGGCCGTCGCGGCAACCCGCGCATCAAGCCGCCGTTCCCTGCGGTGTCGGGCGTGTTCGGAATGCCGACAACGATCAACAACGTCGAGACACTAATCGCGGCGGCGCCGATTCTCCTCAACGGCGCCGAGTGGTACAAGAAAATGTCGCTCTCGAACCCGAAGAGCACCGGCACGAAGCTTTTCTCTGTTTGCGGCAACGTGCAGCGTCCAGGGACCTACGAAGTCGTGATGGGCTTTCCGTTCAAGGAATTTCTCTACGATCTATGCGGCGGCCCGCTGCACGGCAGGAAATTCAAGGCGCTGATTCCAGGCGGCGCATCCGTCCCGATCCAGACGGTCGAGGAAGCCGAAGCCACGCTCATGGACTACGAAGGCTTCGTCGCTCAGGGGTCCATGCTGGGTTCAGGTGGCGTAATCGTAATCGACGACGCGCAGCCGATGGTGACCGTCATCGCCCGCATCGCACGCTTCTTTGCGCACGAGAGCTGCGCGCAGTGCACGCAGTGCCGCGAAGGAACTGCGTGGACCACGAAGATTCTCGAGCGTATTCGCGATGGAGAAGGCACGATGGAGGATCTCGATACGTTGCTCGACATCGCGGAGCAGATGACGGGCAAGACCATCTGTGTTCTGAGTGATTCGTGCGCGGTCCCCGTCGTCTCCGGAATCAAGAAATTCCGCGGTGAGTTCGAGGCACTGATTCAGGGCCGTCGCTTTCATCCCGTGACGGCGGCGGTGGCATAGTGGCCGAGCAGAAGATGGTAAACCTCACGATCGAGGGACGACCGGTCAGCGTCGCCGAAGGCACGACGATTCTCGAGGCGGCCAAGACCGCTGGCATCCTGATACCGCACTATTGCTACCATCCAGGTCTGCCGATTGCCGGCCTCTGCAGAATGTGTCTCGTCGAAGTCGAGAAAGCGCCAAAGCTCGCGCCGTCCTGTGCGACAACGGTTGCGGAAGGCCAGGTCGTGCACGTCCACTCGGAGAAATCGCTCGACGCGCGCAAGGGCGTGCTCGAGATGCTTTTGATCAACCATCCACTCGACTGCCCGATCTGCGATCAATCGGGCGAGTGCGAGCTGCAAGACTACACCTACCAGGAAGGGCGGGCCGACTCCCGCTACCGTGAGCCGAAGCGTTTCAATCCTGCTGAGGACTTTGGCGGGGACGTCATCTATGTTCCTAATCGCTGCATTCTGTGCACGCGATGCGTCCGGTTTATGGACGACGTGGCGCACGAGCCTTCCATCAACGTCAGCGAGCGGGGCGACCGCGCGGTGATCGGCAAGTTCGAAGGCAAGGATCTTACGCATCCGTGGTCGGGGAACGTGGTGGACCTTTGCCCCGTCGGCGCCCTGCTGTCGAAGGATTTCCTGAACAAGGCTCGCGCCTGGGAGCTGGATCGCACGGCGTCGATCTGCCCGAACTGCACCCAGGGCTGCAACGTGATGATGGAGACGCGCGAAAACCAGATCGTGCGCATGCGGCCCCGGTCAAACGAAGAAGTGAACTCGTTCTTCATGTGCGATTGGGGACGTCTCAACTACCGCTGGATGAACGAAAAGGATCGCGTCGAGCGTCCGATGATTCGAAACGGCAGTCGGGCGCTGACGGCTACAAGCTGGGAGAATGCAATCTCTGCCGCGGCGCGCGTCCTCACTGGTAAAAAGGCATTCGTGGCTGCATCGCCCATGCTTTCCAACGAGTCGCTGTTCCTGCTTACGCAGTTGATGGAGGCCGGGCGTGGCTCGTTCCGCGTGATGGAAGGGGACGAGGCCCCGCTAGCTGGCGTTCCCGACCTCGCGCTGAGGCGCGACAGGGCCGCCAATGTGTATGGAGCTGAAGCTCTTGGCTTCAAGAGAACGAAAGATCTGCTTGGCGGTCTGGCGCAGGGTGACGTGCTCGTCGTCGCGGGGGAGGATCTCGACGGCATCGATGCCGCGGCGATCGAGCGTGCCGGCGAAGTCATTGTCATCAGCTCCGTGCTGCCTGGCGTAGCGGCGTCAAAGGCATCCGTCGTTCTTCCGATCGCCAATTTTTCGGAAGAGGAAGGCACTGTGACGAACTTGCGCGGACGCGTGCAGCGCTTCATGCAAGCGCGGCAGGCGCCAGGAGAAGCGCGACCGAGTTGGCTTGTGCTCGGCGATCTGCTCGGCGCAATGGGAAAGCAGGCGAGCTTCTTCCTCCCGTCCGAAGTTTTTGCACGAATGGCGAGCACCCATAAGTCGTTTGCCGGACTCAGCTACGACGCCCTTGGTTTCAAGGGATTGCCGCTCGCAGACGCGCCACCTACCGCTCCCAAGACGCCGATCGCAATGGGCGCGGCATGAATCTCACACCCGGCTTTTCGGCACTACTGCAGGCCGCGGATCCTAATCTGACGCCGGTTGGCGGCATGGCGTTCTTCATTTTTACGCTTGTGAAGATGATCATCATCTTCACCGTTTACATGGTCGGCGTCGCACTCCTCACGCTTGCAGAACGAAAAATCTCCGCATGGATTCAAGACCGCCACGGCCCGAACCGTGTCGGAAAGGGCTGGCTGCAACCTGCCGCGGACGGTCTCAAGAACTTCATGAAGGAGGAGACGATGCCGGCTGGTGTTAACAAGCCGCTGTTCGTCCTCGCGCCGATTCTGTCGTTCATTCCAGCACTCACCGCGTGGTGCGTGATTCCGTTCGGTGCGCCATGGCCAACGAGATGGGGCAGAGTGGACCTGGTCCTCGCCGATTTGCCCGTCGGTTTTCTCTTCATTCTCGCCATCACGTCTCTCGGCGTGTACGGGATCGTCCTCGCCGGGTGGTCTTCCAACAACAAGTATGCGCTGCTTGGCGGACTACGGTCGAGCGCGCAAATGGTCTCGTACGAGATCTCGATGGGAATGTCGACGATTCCGGTGCTCCTCCTCGCTGGTAACGTGAGCCTCAACAACATCATCACTCAGCAGGCGTGGGGCGGATGGAACGTCGTGAATCTGACGGTGGCGTTTTTCATTTTCATGGTCGCCGCGTTTGCCGAGACTAATCGATTGCCCTTCGACTTGCCCGAAGCTGAGTCGGAGCTTATTGCGGGCTATCACACAGAGTACAGCGCGATGAAGTTCTCGCTGTTCTTCATCGCCGAATACGCGGGCATGGTCACGGCGAGCGCGCTGATGGCGACGCTGTTCTTTGGAGGATGGGACGTCCCATTTACGGCGCGCGACAATATCGGACCGTTCAGTGGATGGCTGTCGCTACTCTCGATCGGAATATTTCTGGCGAAGATTCTCTTCTTTCTGTTCCTGTTCATGTGGGTGCGCTGGACCTTGCCGCGCTTCCGCTACGACCAATTGATGTCACTAGGGTGGAAGTTCATGTTGCCGCTCGCACTCATTTACATCGTGCTGATTGGCGCGGTGATGCTGGGCTTGAGTGCGGCTGGAATCGGGCAGGGCGTCATGTACGCCGCGATTCTGGGGAGCGTCAACGTTCTCGTGATCATCGTGTTGTTCGCGATTCTCGATCGGGGGCGGATCATCAGTCCGGCGTACGGTCGCATGCACCCGCAGGAGATTGAGAGACTTCGTCGGCTGGACCGACGTCCGCGCATCGCACCCGAGGCCGCGACATAAATGGCAATCACCGTAAAGGTCGTGGAGCGTCCGACCGAAGATGTCAGCTATATCAGGGCAACGCTCAAGGGGATGGCGCTCACCGTAAAGCATCTCTTCGACGTGAACGGCCGCGTCACGACTCAATACCCGGAAGAGAAATCGCCCATTTCTCCGCGCTGGCGCGGAACGCACCGCATGCTCACCACTGAGACTGGTAAGGCGAGATGCGTCGCGTGCGGACTTTGTCCGACGGTATGCCCAGCCAACTGCATCAAGCTGGTTCCCGGCGAGGATGAGGAAGGGAATCGATACCCGCTCGTGTTCGAGATCGACGAATTCCGTTGCATCTTCTGCGGCTACTGCCAGGAAGTCTGCCCCGAGGAAGCCATTCACGTCGGTCGCCACTACGAGAACTCCGAGTACAGCCGTGAGGGTTTCGTCTACGATCTGCAGCGCCTGATGGACCAGACGCACCCGGTGTGTGAGATGTGGGACCCGGAAGATCCGAAGGGCGAGTGATGGAGCCGCACTACCCGCTCTTCTATGTCTTTCACTTCTACCTGTTCGGAGTGATCGCCCTGGCATCGGCGATCGCGTTCGTCACGCGCAAGAGTCCGGTCGCGGCAGCCCTGTGGCTCGTCAACACCATGTTTAGCCTTGCCGCGCTTTATGTCATGCTCGATGCCCAGTTCGTTGGAGTTATGCAGGTCCTCGTGTATGCCGGTGCGATCATGGTGGTCTTCCTGTTCGTCGTCATGCTACTCAACCTCGGCCATCCCTCGGAGCTGGCCGATGCACGCGGCACTGGGTGGAAACTCGTCGCTGGTCTGGTTGGGCTCGGCCTGTTGAGCGAGATGATGGTCATCGCGCGTGCGAAACTTCCTTCGGCGCTCATCGTGCCGCGCGACTTCAACGAACAGCAGCTACAG
>JBJMOA010000045.1:0-12743 GCA_045803975.1 Gemmatimonadaceae bacterium | reverse complement strand
TCGGCGTCATTCTCCTGGTCGGCGGAAACGACGTAGATGAAGACCTGGACTTCGTTCTTGAAGCCTTCCGGGAAGAGCGGACGAATCGATCTATCGATGATTCGGGCCTTGAGGATTTCGGGGTCGGAGGGACGGCCTTCTCGCTTGATGAATCCGCCGGGAATTTTGCCGGCGGCGTAGGCTTTGTCCTTGTACTCGACGAGGAGGGGGAAAAACGGGAGAGGACTTTCGGTATCGCTTACAGTCACTGCCGCGAGAACCATCGTCTCGCCGAACTGCACCACCGCGGAGCCTGCCGCCTGTTTCGCCATGCGGCCTGTCTCGATGACGAGGCGTCTACCGGCGAAAGTTCTTTCGATGCGTTGCATATGTTGTTTGGTTGTCTCTGAGTTGCACAAACCGCGCGGACTGCATTGTGCGCCGCGCGGTCAGATCAAAGAGCCAGATTAGTACCGGAGTCCAAGGTCGGCGATGATCTTTCGATATCCTTCGAGATCAGTACGCCTGAGGTAGTCGAGGAGACGCCGACGACGGCCGACCATCTTGAGCAGCCCGCGACGGCTGTGGTGATCCTTCGCGTGGGTGCGGAAGTGGTCCGTCAGGTAGTTGATTCTTTCGGTGAGAAGCGCGACCTGAACTTCGGTCGATCCGCTGTCCTTGTCGTGGGTGCGGTACTTCTCTACGGTGGGTGTTTTCTCGAATGCCATTGGAATTTGCTCTCGCGTCGGCCCGATGCCGGCGCCCGTCACTGGTTCTTAAATCGCTGTAGCCTCGAAACTTAGCGCGGCTACAGGCTCGTGTAAAGGACTCACATCTCGGAACCCAACACCTACAGACAACAGTACGGGTGCGAGTGTGTGAGCAACTGCCTGGCGAGTGACGGGTTCACGACGTGACGGCACTAGTCGCGTTCGAAGCACAAACTGTTCTATTGCGCCAGGCCGACCTGTCCCGGCGTAGTGAACCCGCAACTCACCAGGGTTCTGCTCACACCCGGCACCCGTTCAGTTGTCTTTGGAGCTGGCGCGGTCGAGATGCCAGTGCTCTCAGTTGACGGCCTTCAGTGCCGAGCGGCCGGGTTGGCTCGTCTTAACAACGACCTTCCCCGGAGAAAGTGGTGTTCGTTCGAGGCGCGTTGTTGGTCGGTTTGCTATCGCTGTTCCATCCACTTCCAGAAAAGACGCTGCTCGATGGCAGCGCCCAGCCGTGCGCGGATTCGCGAGACGCGACCTCCGGCGTACCGGGCGTTCACGTGTACGCGTTCAACGCGACGAAGATTCCGGCGATCCGCAAATCGCTGTTCGTCCTCGACACGCTGGAATGGGAGAACGGCGATCCCGTCGCGATGCGGGCTGCTTCGAGAGAGTATGATCGGTTGCTCTCGCTGGTCAGAAAAGCGCGCGCGATGGGCTACGCTACCAGTAATGGGAATGGCGATTTCGAGATAACTGTTACACAAACCGACTCCGTGCTCGTGTTCGGTGAAGCTCGGATGCCGGGCGAGCCGTTCTACTACTCGAGCAAGGTGGTCGGCGCGATTGGCCAGGAGGAGGTCCGAGTGGTGCTCCTCATGTGCAACCAGCAGCTGCTCTAGCTATTGCGGCGTCCATTGCGGATTGGCCGTGAACAGGCCGTCCGCAAAACCGATTTTCTGGGCGAGGTAAAGACCGAACACCAGGCTCACCGCGCCCGAGGCCAGACGTAGGGACCGTTGTAAGCTCGGGACGTGCGCCGCCGCAAGCAGCGAAGGCATCGCGATCGAAAGCGTGATGACGCTCATTCCAACGATCGTCCCGAGCCCAAACGTCAACAGATAGAGCGCGGCCCAGCGGGCGTCGTCGAGGAGCGGCACGATCAACAATGCCGCCGCCGCTGAACCCGCGAGCCCGTGCACGACGCCGACGAAAAACGGTCGCGCTGTCGTCGCGGCGCGCGTTGTCATCCTGACATCGAACAAATTGAGCAGGCCGAGTACGATCAGCATGATCGCAACGGCAAGCTCCATGGACAATCCGAGGCGAGCGTTGAAGCCGATCTTGAAGGCAATGATCGCTCCTCCCACGACAAGCAGCGTGATGGTGTGTCCAAGTCCCCACACGGCGCCGATCCCCGCGGACTTTAGCACCGAGCGTTCGCGCGCGACGATGGTGGTGACGGCGACGATGTGGTCGGGGTCAGTTGCGTGGCGCATCCCGAGCATCAGGCTCGTCACGAACGTAAGCAGCAAGCTCACTGCTTCGGCTCCGGTACCGCCACCGTCTTTGCTTTGACCATCCCGTCGTGCAGCAAGAGATCGAACCTTGCACCGACGGCGAACTGACGCGCTGACGTGAGTGCCGTGCCCTTGGTGTCGCGCGCAACAGCGTAGCCGCGCGCGAGAGTCGAGAGCGGGCTGAGGGCGTTCAATCGGCCCGCGGTCGCGGCAAGCAGCGACTTCTTGTCCGACACAACTCGCTCGGCGGCCTCCGCGATGCAACGGCCGAGTCGCTGTACATCGCCCCGAGCGTGACGAATGCGCAAAGCGATGATGTCGGACAGCTCGCGTTTGCCCAGAGCTAACGCCTTGTCGACTTCCGCGCGCGCGACGCACGCAGCCGCGGCAGCGGCGGAGGGTGTTGGCGCCCGCAGGTCGGCGACTGCGTCGCAGACCGTTAGGTCCACTTCGTGACCGACCGCCGAAATAACCGGAACCGGACACTCCGCAACCGCCCGCGCGACGCGTTCGTCGTTGAACGCCCACAAATCTTCCTTGCCACCCCCGCCGCGCCCGACGATCACGACATCGGCGAGTCCCCACCGCGCGACGCGGCGAAGGGCAAAAGCAATCTCCC
Source organism: Gemmatimonadaceae bacterium (assembly GCA_045803975.1). Classification (GTDB taxonomy): domain Bacteria; phylum Gemmatimonadota; class Gemmatimonadetes; order Gemmatimonadales; family Gemmatimonadaceae; genus UBA4720. The sequence goes on along the minus strand of JBJMOA010000045.1, from coordinate 9,912 downwards.
CGGCGGCACCATCGCCCTGCACTTTCGCCGGAACAAGGACAACCTCGACACCGCCGTGTCTTTTGCGGATTACCGCAACGATGTCGCGCAGCGCCGCGCCGTCGGGACTCGTTACGACGGCGACGCGCTTCGGGAAGCGCGGGATGGGCCGCTTGCGAGCAGCGTCGAGTAACCCTTCGCCGCGCAACTTTGCGAGCGTCAGCTCCATTGCTTTCCGCCACAGCCCGTCACCTACGGCATCTATCCGAGTGACCTTGAGCTGGAGATCGGCCCGAGCTGTATAGACCGTCATCTGCCCGAAGACAACGACCTGCATTCCATCGTCCGGCGGTGCGGGCATCCGATGCTGGTCGCCGGACCAGACCACGCACCGGACCTGCGCGGTGTTATCGCGGAGACAGAAATACCAATGGCCGTTGCGGTGGCGCTTGAAGTCGCTGACCTCGCCTCGAACCCAGAGCGGCCGGAGGCCTGTCTCTACGACCTCCTTCGTCCTGAATGTGAGGTCGCACACCGAGACTGGATTCTCGGCAGTTCCGCCGAGCGGCGAGCGCGGTCGCGGCGGCGCGAAGAGATCGAAGGGCAGCGTCGGCTGTCTCATTGGCGATCGAATACGTGGACAGTAGGGCGCAAGCTCAAGAGAGCGTCATCTCCGCGGCGCGAACGGTGTTTGCCATCAGCATTGCGATCGTCATTGGTCCGACACCGCCGGGTACCGGAGTGATCTTCGAAGCGACCTCGCGGACGGATTCGAAATCGACGTCGCCCTGGAGCCTGGTACCCGTCTTGGAGGTGGGATCGCTTACGCGGTTCGTTCCTACGTCAATCACGACGGCGCCCGGCTTCACCATGTCAGCCGTCACGACGCGGGCGCGGCCGGCGGCGACGATGAGTATGTCCGCGCTCCGCGTGTGATCGGCGAGATCCGCGGTATGCCTATGACAAACTGTCACCGTGCAGTTGGCGTTGTCGTTGTCCTGCATCATCAAAGCTGCCATCGGTTTTCCAACGATGTTGCTGCGTCCGATAATCACGCAATTCTTTCCCGGCGTGCGAACACCTGATTCCTTCAGCAGTACCTGGATGCCGGCGGGCGTGCACGGCACGAAGCCATCGCCGCCACCGCTAAGAACTTTACCAACGTTTTCGGGATGAAAGCCATCTACGTCCTTTTTCGGATCGATCCTTCTGATCACTTTTTCCGGACTGATGCCTTTCGGGAGGGGCATCTGGACAAGGATGCCGTGAATGCGTGGATCCGAGTTGAGCGCGGCGACGTGCGCGAGCAGCTCGTCTTCTGATGTTTCAGCGCTGAGGCGCATGTTGATGCTGTGCATGCCGGCCTCTTCGGCCGCCTTTCCTTTTGCGCCAACGTAAACGGCGCTGGCAGGATCGTCACCGACGAGGACGACCGCCAAGCCTGGCGTCACCCCGCGTCTGATGAGATTCCGCGCGCGTTCAGCGACATCAGCGCGAACTTTTTTTGCGATCGCGCGGCCGTCGATCAGATCAGCGGGCAAAATCCACTGCTCTCGTTTCCCTGATCAGAACGACTTTGATCTGCCCCGGGTACTGCAGCTCGGCTTCGATTCGGCGTGCGATCTCCTCGGTGAGAGACGCCATGCGCGGATCGTCGACTTCTTCGGGCGTGACGATGACGCGAACCTCGCGGCCTGCCTGGATCGCGAACACTTTCTCAATGCCGCGATAGCTGGATGCGATTTTTTCGAGACCCTCGAGCCGTTTGACGTAGGTCTCGAACGCCTCGCGCCGTGCGCCGGGCCGAGCGCCGGAGATGGCGTCGGCAGCCTGCACCAGCACCGATACTTCGCTTTCGTGAGGCACGTCATCGTGGTGTGCGGCAATGCAATTCACGACGAGCGGATTCTCACCATACCGCGTGGCCATCTCTACGCCGAGCTGCACGTGCGTGCCCTCGTGCTCGTGGGTGAGAACTTTGCCGATATCATGAAGGAGCGCGCCGCGCCGCGCGAGGGCGACGTCGAGCCCAAGCTCGGCGGCCATGATACCGGCAAGCCAGGCGACTTCCTTCGAGTGGTTGAGAATGTTCTGGCCGTAGCTCGTACGCCAGCGCATCCGTCCAATCAGCTTGATCAGCTCGGCGTGAAGTCCGTGCACGCCGCTCTCATAGGCTGCCTGCTCGCCGGTCTCGATGATCGAAGTGTCAACTTCCTGTTTCGACTTGTTGACGACTTCTTCGATGCGGCCGGGATGAATCCGTCCGTCGGCGACGAGCTTCTCGAGTGAGAGCCGCGCGATCTCGCGGCGCACCGGATCGAAGCAGGAGACCACCACCGTATCGGGCGTGTCATCGATGATGACGTCGACTCCGGTAGCGAGCTCGAAGGCGCGAATGTTTCTGCCTTCGCGGCCAATGATGCGTCCCTTCATCTCGTCGTTGGGTAGCGACACTGCTGACACCGTCGCTTCGACGCTCTGCTCGGCCGCGATTCGCTGAATTGCCAGCGCGATGATCTTTTTGGCTTCACGCTCGGCGTTCCGCTTCGCGGTCTCACGGATTTCACGAATCCGGTTCGCGGCGTCGGCCTGTGCCTCTTCCTCCATGCGGTGCATCAGCTCCGCTTTCGCGTCGCCGGCGGAGATTCCGGCGAGTTGCTCGAGTCGGCGTCGCTCCTCGACAAACAGCTTCTCGAGCTCGCCCTCGCGTTGCGCGAGATTCTTTTCCTGAGCCGCGACGGCTTCAGTGCGGCGGGCGGCTTCGCGTTCGCGTTGCTCGAGCAGGTCGTACTTCCGATTTAGCTGGCCTTCGCGGTCCTCGACTTTGCGTTCTTCGCGCTCGACCTCTTCGCGGCGGCCGCGCACTTCGATTTCCCACTCTTCGCGAAGCTTGATGAGCTCCTCTTTGCCGCTCAGGACCGCTGTCTTCCGCAGGCTCTCTGCCTCTCGCTCTGCGTCACCGAGGATTCGTTTCGCGGTCTCTTCGGCGGTTGCCTTGGCTTGCTGCTGGCGGCGGAGCTCCGCACGCGCGCCGAGCCTTCGTCCGATATAGAAAAAGACCGCGGCGGCAAGGACAAACAGAAGTATGCCAGCTGCGGTTAACCACGCCGTGGTCGTCATGTCTCATCTATGTTGGGCCCGCGGCAATGCCACAGGCGGCCCCTATCGCGCCGGAAAGTCGTCGCGTAGTTGGAGTCTAAGGTAATGTCTCGTCTGAATTTGGGCGAGAGCGGGAAGGGGGAAGAGGGAAGAGGGACGGGGGAGCGCGGACTCAGCCCTTCCCCCTTCCCTCTTCCCTCTTCCCCCTTCCCCCTTCTATTCCTTCCGCTTAGCCGGCGGCAGCCACGGCCGAATCTCGCTACTCAGCTTTTTCATCGAGCCCGCGAGTTCCTCGCCCCCCTCTCGAGCATCGAATAGCTCGTCGGTAATTGAAAGTGCCGCGAGGATTGCCGCCTTCTGCGTCTCGACGATATTGCCCGCGCGCATGGTCTCGCGAATCACGTTATCGACGTGCTCGGCGACCGCGCGAGTGCGCTCGGGACTCGCATCGGTTCTGATCGAGTATTCGTCGCCGAGGATCGTGACGCGGACGACGGTCTTTTTCGATGTCAACGTGCGGCGACTCCCTCGTGCTGCTGGCGAAGGAAGCGGACGCGATCGATCATCTGCTGGGTGCGCGCGCGCGCCGTTTCGAGTCGCGCAGTGAGTCCAGCGTTCTCCCGCTCGAGGAACTGTACGCGCTCAGGGGACACCACTCCTTTGACTCCCGTCGACTCCAGCGTCTTGAGCCGGGCCTCAGCCTGCAGCGCACGTCGGCGGAAGGACGCTAGCTCGTCACCGAGATGTTTTACGAGCTGCTCGAGCTCCCCAAAGGCCGCCTTCTCAGGACGTACGCTGTCTGACACCCAGTTCTCCTTCGAGAGCTTTCACGATCTGTTCTGTTCTACCCTGTACTTCAGGGTCCTTTAGTGTGCGCTCCGGGTGCCGGAAGGTCAACGCCCACGCAAGACTGCGCGAACCCGCCGGAATTCCCTGGCCAACAAACTCGTCGAACAGCGTCAGCGTCTCGAGTAGCTCGCCCGCTTCTCTCCTAATGACTGCTTCGATTTGCGCGGCGGTCACACTGGTTGCCGCGACGAGCGCGAGATCGACCTGGGCGCGGGGCGTCGCTGGAATCGGCCGATACGTCTTCGTCCGCACGGCTCTCTGCTCTACCGCTTCGAGATTGATCTCCAACCCAAACGCGGGATGCGCCCAGACCGGCGCGTCGAGGGTCATCCGTCGCGCCGCGCCAACCCGCGTCCCGTTGATTGTGATTTCCCACAGCGTCGCGCCACTCGAAGGCACCAGCTTCACCTCCATTCCCGGAAACGCGGCTGCCGCCACACTCTCAGCGAGGTACTTGATATCCCACTCGTCGTAGCTGGGCTGCACGGCTTTCGTGAAATGAGTTGGCGCGCGCTGCCCCATCACCAGCGCCGCGACGTGCATTTCTTCGCGTGGAAGTGCGGCTTTCTTCGGACCGGGAAGGTCAACAGGATTGTCTCCAGCGAAGAACGCGGTGCCGATCTCGAACAGTCGAACGTTGCCCTGCATGCGAGAGAGGTTGTGTTCAGCGCGTCCCGCGAGCGTAGTGAGAAGATCTCCGCGCAAGAATGCTTCGTCTTCGGCAAGTGGGTTCGTGATGCGCACGGTCGCGCCCTTTCCTTCGGCGACGAATGGCAGCGGACGAATCTCGTTCAGACCCGCGCCGACGAGCCTCTCCTGTACACGCTTCGTGACGGCGACGAGCGGCGCGTCAGGGACAGCACTCGCGCGAAACGGCCGCAGCTCGGAAGAGAAAGTGTCGTAACCGCGCAGACGCGCGATTTCTTCGGCGAGGTCGACGTCGCCGCGCACATCGTGTCGCCAGCTCGGCGGCGACACCTTCAGCACATCCTTCGCCTCGGGCGCGATGCGGAACCCAACGGATCGGAGATTGCGCTCGACCTCTCCAGCATCGACAGGCTCGCCGAGGAGACGTGCAACACGCGCGAGCTTGAGCGAGATGGGCACCGGACGTTTCGGAAGTGGATACAAGTCGATGGGATTTCCCTGCGGAATTCCGCCCGCTACCGAAAGAATCAGTCTGACAGCGTAGTCGACCAACCCCGGGATGGCATCGACGTCCACGCCGCGCTCGAAGCGATAACTCGCGTCCGTCGAAATGCCGAGTTTCCGCCGGGCTGCCCTGATCCGCGAAGGATTGAAGGCCGCAATCTCGAGGAAAATCTCGGTCGTCGTATCCGACACTTCACTTCCACTTCCGCCGATGATGCCCGCAATCGCTTGCGCGCGTTCCGCGTCTCCGATCACAACCGCGCCCGGTGGGAGCGTGCGGTCGACACCATCCAGTGTCTTGATCAGCTCTTCGCCGCGCGTCTTTCGCACGACGACAGTGCTGCGAGCGATCTTCTCGAGATCGAACGCATGCATTGGTTGTCCGAAACCCAGGAGCATGTAGTTGGTAACGTCGACGACGTTGTTGATTGGTCGCGACCCCACTGACTCCAGGCGCTGGATCAGCCAATCCGGACTCGGCCCAATTTTGAGTCCGGTGATCACTGCCCCCGCGTAGCGCATGCAGCCATCGGTGTCTTCGAGCTTCACAGTCACATCGCCAACGGTTCCCGTCGTTGCTTTGACTGTGTGTGTGCGAATCACGAACGGACGCTGGTCGGCGATCTCCGGGCGAGTGACCGTTTCGCCGGTCGCCGCCGCGATCTCGCGCGCGAGGCCCTCGTGCGAGAGCAGGTCAGGTCGATTGGGAAGAACGTCGATAACGAGTCGTGTGTCACCGATGGGCATGGCTTCGACGAACCGGGTACCAGGGGCGGCATCGATCGACAGCGCCATGATGCCTTCGTGATCCTGCCCCAGCCCAAGCTCTCGCGCCGAGCAGAGCATGCCCTCTGAAGTCTCGCCGCGAATCTTTCGCTTCTCGATCTTAACTCCGCCCGGGAGCACGGCACCAACAGGCGCAAACGGATACAGCGTGTTGGGAGTGACGTTGGCGGCGCCGCATACGACGTCGATGAGCGTCCCTGTTCCCGCGTCCACCTTCGTCAGCCAGAGGTGATCTGAGTTGGGATGGCGACCCGCCTCGACGACGCGCGCTACCACGATGTCCTTCAAGTCCTCACGAAAAGCGATGACATCGTCGACAGTTGCGCAGCGCGACGTCAGAAGATCACGCAGCTCTGTCGGACTCATCGTGAACGGCACGAAGGTGCGCAGCCACTCGTAGGAGGCGTTCATGAGCGCGCTACCGCGTGATCTGGTAAAGGAATCTCACGTCCGAATCGTAGAGAATCCTGATGTCGGGAATGTCGTAGCGCAGCATCGCGATGCGCGCCGGGCCCATCCCGAACGCCCAACCGGTGTAGCGGTCGGCGTCCAGCCCAGCCGCATTAATGACCGACGGATGCACCATTCCCGACCCAAGAATCTCCATCCACCCGGTGCCCTTGCAGCTTGCGCATCCGGACCCATGACAGAGCTGGCACTCGACATCCATTTCCGCGGACGGCTCCGTGAACGGAAAATAGCTGGGACGAAAGCGCGTCTTTGTCTTGCCGAAGAACCGGTTCGCGAAATGTGTGAGGGTCGCTTTGAGATCCACGAAGCTGACTCCTTCGTCGATCGCCAGCCCTTCGATTTGCGCGAACATCGGCGCGTGAGAAGCATCGAAGAAATCGCGCCGATACGCGTTGCCCGGACTCAGGATTCTGATAGGTGGCTTGAACTTCTGCATCGTGCGGATCTGCACCGGCGAGGTGTGGGTGCGCAGCATCACGCTCTCGTCGAGATAAAGCGTGTCGTGGAGATCCAACGCCGGGTGATCGGGCGGAAAGTTCAGGGCGGTGAAGTTGTACCACTCGGTTTCCGCTTCGGGCCCCAGGGCGATCGTGAAGCCAAGCTCGCGGAAAATGTCTTCGATCTCTTCGATGACGAGCGTCACCGGATGCTTGGAGCCGAGCCATTGGCGGCGGGCAGGCATCGTCAGATCGATGGCTCGCTTCGACGAGCTGGCGGCGTCGAGTTGGCGACGACGGTCGTCGAGGCGCGCCTCGAGCTTGGCTTTGACCGCGTTGATCAGCGAGCCGGCTTCGCGGAGCTCCCCCGGGGCGAGTGACGGCAGCTGCTTGAAGAGGTCGGGCAGGCGGCCGGATTTTCGCCCCAACAAGGATGTGCGCGCCTCCTCTAGCAAAGAGCCAGTAGTGGCCGCGTCGATCATCGCCTCGCCTTCAGCGGCGAGCGTAGTGACCAGTTGCTGGAATTCCGAAAGGGTCACGGTTCAGAGCGTGGACGGGGATGGGGACAGGTCTTCATCGCCGGCTGGGCCGATGAACGGGTGGCGCAACGCAAAAGGACTCCACCGCGCTGGATTGAGATTAGCGCCGGTAGAGTCCTTTTCAAATCCTTGCGAACGCTACGCGGCGTCTAAAGCAGACCTCGCCTTTTCGGCGAGAGCGGTAAACGCTGCCGCATCATTGATTGCGAGATCGGAAAGAACTTTGCGGTCGACTTCGATGCCCGCCTTCTTGAGGCCGTGCATGAACACCGAGTACGACATCCCGTGCTGGTGGGCGCCGGCGTTGATGCGGACGATCCACAGCTTTCGGAAATCGCGCTTTTTGTTCTTGCGATCGCGATACGCGTACTTCCAACCGCGCTCGACGTTTTCCTTCGCGGCTTTCCATAGCTTGCTCCGCGCACCAAAGGCGCCGCGGGCTGCTTTCATTACCTGCTTTTTGCGCTTCAGTCGCGCGACATTCGATCTAACGCGTGGCATTTGTCTATTCCTCTACGCCTGAAGCAGGCGCTTGATGTTCTTCGATTCGCCGGAAGTCTGGATCGTCGTCCCCTGACGGAGATGGCGCTTTCTCTTCGGCGACTTCTTGGTAAGGATGTGGCTCTTGAACGCTCTCATGCGCTTCACCTTGCCGGAACCGGTGATCTTGAAGCGCTTTTTCGCGCCCTTGTGTGCCTTCATTTTGGGCATTGCTGTTTCCTGTATGTGAATCTCGCGCTATTTGGGCGCGAGGATCATCGTCATGAACTTGCCTTCGAATTTCGGATCGCTCTCGATCTTCGCCACATCGGCAAGCTCCTGTGCGACCCGATTTACTACCTGCCGACCCAGCTCGGGGTGTGCGATCTGCCGCCCCCTGAACATCAGCGTCACTTTGACCTTGTTGCCTTCCTGCAAAAACTCTCGCGCGTGTCGCGTCTTGGTCATGAAGTCGTGCTCTTCGATCCCCGGACGGTACTTCACTTCCTTGAGATGAATCACGTGCTGCTTCTTCTTGGCCTGGCGAGCCATCTTCGCCTGCTCGAACTTGAATTTCCCGTAGTCCATGATGCGGGCCACGGGAGGCCTCGCCATTGGTGCGACTTCGACCAGATCCAGTCCCTGCTCTATCGCCGCGGCCAGCGCCGTGTCGACATCCATGATTCCCAGCTGGGCTCCATCGGCGGCAATGACTCTGATTGGACTGATGCGGATCTGTTTGTTGACGCGTACGCGTTTTGTTGTGTCCTGGATACGAGCCCCTTTAGTCGAGAAAACAAAAACGCGGACCCTTTTGCAGGAGTCCGCGCCACTATAAACCGCCATACTGGCGGGAGGCCTGAACTCCTGCAGCACGCCTCGAAAATCGAGGGCCAGAGGGTGGGGTGATCCGCCCGGATCGCCCGCTTATCGCATTGTCAGGACGTAAGATAGGCTCCCATGGTCACAGGTGCAAGCGCCTATCGAGCTTTCCGACTCTTCGCTGGACGCCTAGATTCGCCGCATGCCCAAGAAAGCGATCGGATCGAAAGCGGAGAAGCGCATCTCGGTGGACGGAATCGGCGGAGTGTTCATCAACGCCAACGACGCCAAGGCCCTGTCCAACTGGTACGCACACCACCTCGGCATCAAGCTGGAAACCTACGAGGACGGCAAGGTTTACGGCACGGAGTTCAAGTACCGCCGACTCGGCGATTCATCAAAGGTCGATTCGACCGTCTTTTCGATTTCGCAGTCCCGCACCACTCTTCCCGCCGAGCGATTGGAGTCCACCATCAATTATCGCGTGCGGGATTTGGAGGGGTTCCTGACGCAGCTCAAAGCCGACGGGATCGCGATCGAGAAAACCGAGGACGCCGATTACGGCCGATTCGCGTGGATAAAGGATCCGGAGGGGAACCGAATCGAACTTTATCAACCTCTGGGCTAGACCGAGCCGGGCACAACGACAACTGCCGTTGCCCTTTCGCCTTTAGGACGAGCCCTCAATCAGCCGGTACCCCTTCCCATCGTGCTCGATGCGTCCCCACGCAACAGTCGCGTCGTGCTCGAAGATGAGCAACCATTTCTCGTCGAGCGCCTGCTTCAAAATCCGCCGTTTGGTTTCAAGCGTGACGAGCGGCTCCACGTCGTACCCCATGATCCACGGCAGCGGCAGATGCGCGTGAGTCGGAACGAGATCGCCGAGATAGAACGCGCGCTCACCCGCTGATTCGATCAGGATACTCTGGTGAAAAGGCGTGTGCCCGGGAGTTCCGACGACTCGGATCCCCTTCACAATCTCCTTGTCGCGCGACACGAACTCGATCTTCCCCGCCGTCTGGAGCGGTGCAAAGTTGCGCTCGAAGTAGCTGGCGGCCGTTCGCTCGTTGGTTTGGGTCGCGTACTCGTACTCACCGCGCTTCACGATGTACGTGGCGTTGGGAAAACTGATCTCGAGCGAGCCGTCCGGCCGATTGCGCGTGTTCCCGCCGGCGTGATCGAAGTGGAGGTGGGTGTTGATGACGAGCGCAATGTCGGTCGGCGCGAGTCCGATCTCTCGCAAGCCATCCTCCAGCATCGTTTCACCGTTCGCTCCGTCGTTCTCGACGCCGTAGATG